>VSPF01000046.1 GCA_009775195.1 Muribaculaceae bacterium | reverse complement strand
TTAAATATTTCTCGTTGTATCATGCTACAAAAGTAGCGATTATCTTTCGTTTGGGCGCATCAACCGCCTATACCTAATTATTTTTTTCATAACGCTATAATTCGGTTACTTGTTTAACACTTCGGCAAGGACAAAGTTTTTATGTCAATATCATCTTTATTATATTTGTGTTAAATATATAGTTTCTATGTGAAAAAATCAAAAATAAGTCGTACCTTTGTCGTGTCTCTCCACAAGCTGACACGAAACCACATTATCAACAATAAACTAAATCAATGAGACGACTTTTATCAGTATTCTTAGTGCTTTGGCTTGCCGGCATCGTAGCCTATGCAGCCGGAGGCACCATTAACTGCAAAGGTACGGTTGTTGACGAGGAAGGCGAGCCCGTAATAGGCGCCGGTATCGTCATTACTAAAGGTCATGCTGTAGGTGTGACTGACTTCAATGGAGAATTCAATGTCAAGGTTCCCTCCGATGCCCGTACGATAACCATTAGCTATGTAGGCTATAAGAGCCGCACAGAGGCTGTGAAGGCCAACATGGGTACCATCACCCTCGAGCCTGCCAACGAGATGCTCAACGACGTGGTCGTAACGCAGTCTCTGGCCCGCACACGTCAGACACCCGTGGCAGTGTCGCAGGTAAACCGCGCCGAAATAGATACCAAGCTCGGCAGCCAGGAGCTTCCCGAAATCCTCAACACCACTCCCGGTGTGTGGGCAACCAAGGATGGCGGCGGCTTCGGCGACGCTAAAATCAACATGCGCGGCTTCAAGAGCGAAAACCTTGCCGTGATGGTAAACGGTATCCCCGTCAACGATATGGAAGGCGGCTGGGTGTACTGGTCTAACTGGGCCGGCCTTGGCGATGTAGCCTCTAATATCCAGACCCAGCGCGGTCTCGGTGCTGCCGTTCTTTCGGCTCCCTCGGTGGGCGGTACTATCAACATCACCACTCAAAGCCTTGATGCAGAGAAAGGTGGCCGTGTATGGTACGGCTTCGGCAACGACGGTCTCAACGACATGGGTATAAAACTGTCGACCGGCCTTATGAAGAACGGCTGGGCAGTGACTATCCTCGGTAGTCACAAGTGGGGCGACGGATATATACAGGGCACTCCCTTCACCTCTTACAACTACTTTGTCAATATCTCGAAGCGTATCAACGACCGTCACCAGTTGTCGTTGACAGCTTTCGGCGCTCCCCAACAACACGACAAGCGCGGTAACAAGGACGGTCTCTCGATTATTGAGTATCAGACTTATGCCAAGCGCGTCATGGGCAGCGAGAGTCCTTATCGCTACAATGCTACCTTTGGTTACGATATGCACGGCCAGGTACGTAGCAGCAATAAAAATACCTACCACAAACCCCAGATTTCACTTGCCCATATATGGAAGATTGACAAGAAATCGAGCTTGTCTACGACCATCTACGTGTCACTTGCCAAGGGCGGTGGCTATTCGGGCCAGGGCCGTGGCCAGTATAAGGGTGAAAACCTGAGCAATTCGAGCTGGTATGGTGCATACAACGGTGTCGCTACCCCGCTCTTCCGCTGCGAGGACGGCACCTTTGATTACGCTGCTATCCAGGAGATGAATATAGCTTCGAAGACCGGTTCTAACATGGTTATGTCGCAGTCGAACAACTCGCACAACTGGTATGGTCTTGTATCGACTTACCAGAACAGCTTCTTCGACAAGAAACTCAACTTCCTTGCCGGTATCGACCTTCGTTACTACGTTGGCTATCATGATAATAAGATTATTGACCTCTATGATGGTGAATATTTTATAGATGACAGCTCACGCGATGATGTAAAGCCCGAAAACAATGCAGCGGCAGCTAATCCCGCCTGGGTATATGAAAAACTCGGTGTTGGCGACTATGTATATCGTCACTATACTGGTTATACCCAGCAGGAAGGTGGTTATGTGCAGGGCGAGCTCAACCTCTTCAAGAAGAAACTCAACCTGGTGCTCTCTGGCTCACTCAACCACGTGGGCTACAAACGCCAGGACAAGTTCTACTATGACAAGGAGCACGGTACAACACCCTGGTACAGCTTCGTAGGAGGTACCGTTAAATTCGGTGTCAACTACAATATCGACCGCCACAACAACGTGTTTGGCAACGTGGGCTATATCAGCCGCGCACCTTATTTTGCCAATGGTGTATTCTTGCAGCAGGCAACCTCTAACGCCACCAACCCCGACCCCCTCAACGAAAAAGTATTCTCGGCAGAATTAGGCTATAACTTCCGCTCAAAGATGTTCTCGGCCACAGTCAATGCCTACTATACCAAGTGGATGGACAAGACTTCGGTAAGGAGTGGTTCGTTTAACAACGGCCCTCACCAGGGCGAACGCTATGTGATGAACCTCGCCGGTGTAGACGCACGTCACATGGGTGTCGAAATCAACGCTACCTTCGTGCCTACCAAGTGGTTGGAAATCACCGGTATGTTGTCGCTCGGTAACTATGAGTGGGCATCAAATGCCAAGGGTTACTTCTATAACCTGCAAGGCCAGCCTATCAAGACCAACGGTGATGTTGCCGAAGGCATCATGGCTCCCGACCATGCAACCGGCGTCCTGAACCAGAAAGGTATCAAGGTCGGCGGTTCTGCCCAGACAACTGCGGCCCTCGGTGCCACATTCCGCCCCTGGCGTGGCTTCCGCATCGGTGCCGACTGGAAGGTCAACGCACGCAACTACTCTGACTATACACTTTCGACTCCCGACCTCGGCAAGGAAATCAGCCTGGCCAAACCCTGGCAAATTCCATGGGGCAACCAGCTCGACCTCCACGCTTCGTGGAACTTCGATATCGCCGGTGTTAATGCCACCCTCTATGGCAACGTGCACAACCTCTTCAACTACAACTACGTAGTCGATGCATGGAGCAACTCGTCGGTTGACGGTGCCTGGGATAATATCTATGGTACCTTCTACTCGTTTGGTCGCACATACTCGATGAAACTGCGTGTGAATTTCTAAATTAAACAAGAAAATGAAAGCAACAACATATATCCGTACACTTGCTATATTGAGCTTGGGCCTTATGGCAGGTGCCTGCGACGAAAACTCATGGAACGACCACCTCGATGGTTTCGAAGAGTTTGAAGACGAGCCTTTTACGCAGGTTGAGACAGTAGAATATACACTGACGAATGCTGATTACGCCACCATCGCCAGTCTCGCAGCTAACCAGGCCCTTGCCGGTCAGGACGGTGCCGCATCCCTCAAGGCCGTGGGCGACCTCAAGCGTTTTTCCGACGCTGCCCCGGCTGACAAATATGTACCGGCTTTCCTCGGGTCGACAGGTTTCCCCTATTTCACACTCAACGACGGCTCGGCTGTAAACCTTACCTACAAGCAGGCTGCCAACGAGCCGGCCGGTTTCGCCGCTGCCGCTGCTGCCCAGACAGTTACTATTAGCGACGAGTTCTATCAGAACGAGGTTTGGGACGGCGAGAACTATATCCTCGGCTTCGGACCGCTGCAAAATGCCGCCGACTATATACCTGACTTCCTCGAGGGTATGAACCACGAGCCCGGCGACTTTGTGATTGTAAATTACAACCAGGCCACCCAGGAACCCGTCTTTGGCGGTGACGTTCCCGCAGCCCCCGAAGTAGTTTTCAGCGAGACACTTACTACCGAAGATAGCTTCAATACCTTTACTGTCGACAATGTTGTAAAACCCGAAGAACTCGACTTCATATGGAACTTTGCCGGTGAGAAATATGGTGCCAAAGCTTCGGCTTTCAAGAGTGGTACTAACTATGCTTCAGAGTCATGGCTTGTGTCGCCCGTCATCGACCTTACTGGCTATGCTGCTCCTTTCTTCAGCTTCGAAGAGGCCACGAACTTCTTTACCGATATAGAGGCAGCTAAAAAGGAGGCTACCGTGTGGGCACGCGAAGAAGGCGGCCAGTGGCAGCAGCTCTCGGGCTACGCTTTCCCCGAAAAGCTGTCATGGACCTTTGTAGCCTCAGGCGATATTGACCTGGCAGACTACGCCGGCAAGAAGATGCAGATTGGTTTCAAATTTACATCTGATACCAAGTCGGGCACATGGGAAGTCATGAATATCACCCTTACCGCCACCCCGGCTTCGCGCAGTGCCATGTCGCGTGGTCGTGTAGAGGTGCCGATGGTAGTCAAGAACGCGCTTTATACGCTCGGTGAGAACGGTAGCTGGAGTCAGGCCCCCTCTGACTACATAGTACTCTCCCCTGCCGACTATACCGCTATGGGCCAGAGATACCCCAACCTGCCCTCTGCAGACCCCTACCTGGCCAAATGGCTCGACATGAACTATGGTTTTGCCGCTGCCGACGATATTAAATATATAGTTTGGACCAAATATGCCGACGGCAAGAGCTCTAACCAGTGCTCTGCATACCGCTACGATGGCACACAGTGGTTGGCATACGATTTCGTAGAAGAGAAATCGGCACAATTCGTACGCAACGCGGGCAAATGGATGTATGACCCTAATGTAACCATCACACTCCCAGCCGGTAAGAGCATCGAAATCAGCACCAAATACTATCAGGCATGTGTTGACTGGGTATTTGAGAACATCTGCAAGCCTCTCGGCGACACTAATATCAAGAGTGGTGCATTCTATGTCAGCAAATATGGCAACAATGAGTATTACTCGGGCACATCGGCCTACCAGGGCAATGTAGACCTTCGTGGCAGTGCCGCCGCCACACAGTATCCGGCCGGTTACGAGGGTATGACCGACCAGGAGATTACCGAGCTTGAGAAAAAACGCTTCATGGAAGAGACTATGCCGGGCGCACTCGGTATGCTCCACGCCGACGCCGAACCCATAGAAGGTCTCGAGGTGCTCTACACCATCAACTTCTACGCCTACGAGTACGACGAGGTTGAGAAGAAAAACCTGACCAACCCCTACACTGCCGTCTTCAAGGTTGTAGGCAAGGGCAAATTCGCGCCTGTAAGCTGCACCTGGGGCTACAAGGCAGAATAATTGGCTTTTTAGTCTAAATTGTGACTTTTACGGTGGCTGCCATGCGGTAGCCACCGTTATTTTTTTTGTCTTTTCAAATATTATTTTTTAAATTTGGGGCAGAAAAACACCCTAAAACTAAAATACTATGATTAGTCCCTTAGCTTATGTCGACCCCAAGGCCCAGCTTGGCAAAGATGTGACGGTACACCCCTTCGCATATATTGATGCCGATACCGTGATTGGTGACGGCTGTGAAATCATGCCATACGCATCTGTTATACATGGTACTACGCTCGGGCGCAATGTCAAGGTATACCAGGGCGCGATTGTCGGGGCCGACCCTCAGGATTTCCGTTGGAAAGGCAACCCGTCGTATTGCACCATAGGCGATAACACCGTGATTCGTGAACATGTAATCATCAATCGCGGCATATATTCGCAAGGAGGCACCGAGGTTGGCTGCGACAGTTTCGTGATGGCCGACAGTCATATAGGCCATGATACCCACGTGGCTCCAAAGTGTGTGATTGGCAACAGTGTTACCATTGCCGGTGACGTAGAGATTGAGACAGGCACTATACTGTCGTCGAGTGTTGTCGTACACGAAAAGAGCCGCATAGGCAAGTTCGTCCTTATCAAGGGCGGTACACGAATCAGCGGCAACGTGCCGCCGTTTGTGATTATGGCTCACAATCCGGTCACCTACTATGGTGTCAACTCGGTTGTGATGTGCAAACATGCAGGCTTTACCGACAGCCAGATTGACGACGTGGCCAAGGCTTACCGCCAGATATACCAGAGCCAGACATCGGTTTTCAATGCCCTCAAACGCATCGAGGCCGATATAGCCGATACACCCGTGCGTGCCGAAATCGTTGACTTTATCCGTGCGGTTAACCTCAAACTTGCCGGCGACCGCTTCGAGGTAGAATAGTATCTAAGATACTCTGTAACTGCAGGGTAATTTTATCAGGCGAATACTGACCGAGGTTATTGGCCGACGCCTGCTGCAGCTCTTGGCGCTTATTGTCATCACTGATAAGTAAGTCGAGTTTTGCTGCCAGGGCGTCGACATCGTCGGGTACGCATAGCAGGCCGTCGACGCCGTCGGTGATGATTTCGGCCTGTCGCCCCTTGTAGTCGCAGGCCACGCATGCGCATCGTTGCGACATGGCCTCTACAAGTACGAGCCCCCATCCCTCGTAGCGCGACGACAGGCAGAATATGGCCGCACGGCGGTATTCGTCGAGTATGTCGGTGGTATAGTCTTTGAACTCTATGCCCCGGCAACCCTCGGCGAGGCTGTGCATGTAGTCCAACGATTTGGTGTCGCTGCTGCCGACGATGCGCAGATGCCAGTCGGTATGACGGTCGGCAATCTTGCGCCATGCCTTGATGAGCACGTCGAAACCCTTGACATGCCACTCGTTTATGCGGCCGACGGCGAGAACGACCTTCTCTTTGTCGGGAATATGGTCGAGCGGCGTGGCAAACAAGGGGTTGTGTAGCACCTCTACGTTGCGTACTCCCGCAGCCTCTGCAAGGGCCTTGTCGGGGGCCGTGAGTACGGTTACGGCATCGTAACGCTTGTTGAGGCTGTATTTCTTGTAGTGCTCATAGCTTGTAAAAGGTGCCGACGACGGTCGTTCGAAACTGCTGTGCTCGGTCGACAGGAATTTAAAAGGCGGTAGTAAAGGGCGCACTAACAATAGTTCGCGAGTAAACGAATGCATGACGCTGATGATAACGTCGGGTTTGAAATCGCGCACGGCGTGTAAGAGTGATGCCGCCGTGCGCAGACTGCGAGTCAGTTTCTGCCATTTCGACGACGCCTTCCAGTGCGGCGACGAAATCTTGCGTACTGCCTGGTCGAGCGTATAAGTCTGAGGCTCAGAAAAATCACAATATACGGCAAGGTCGTGCCCAAGGGCAGCAAGCCCGTTTGCCCACGTGGCGGCAACGCGCTCGGCTCCGCCGTTATTCATGAAATAACACAGTATTAGCACTCTCATACCGTGATAACGAAAATTCTTTAAGATAATTATATCATAATTTCAGTTTTTTCGCGTTATAACTCTAAGAGTTCATCAAAAACCATAATCATGAAATTACAGGCTCCTACTGATGCATCTATTATATTGACCTACCGCTGTCCCATGCGCTGCCAGATGTGCAATATCTGGAAGAACCCCACTAATCCGCATGAGGAGCTCAAGGCGTCAGACCTCCGCAGCCTGCCCAAACTCAAGTTTATAAATCTCACCGGTGGCGAACCATTTGTACGCGAGGATATTGCCGAAATCGTAGAAGAATGTTACCGCCATACCGACCGCATAGTCATATCTACCTCGGGCTATTTCGAAGACCGTGTCATAGCCCTTGCCAAGCGTTTCCCGAATATAGGTATCCGCATATCTATTGAGGGGCTGAGCCGTAAGAACGACGAATTGCGCGGTCGCGAGGGAGGATTTGACCGTGGGTTGCGTACTTTGCTGACGCTTAAGCAGATGGGTGTGAAAGATATCGGTTTTGGCTGCACCGTGTCGAACCACAATTCTAAAGACATGCTATCGCTCTACCGTCTTTCGCGCGAACTCGGTCTCGAGTTCGCCACGGCGGCATTCCATAACTCATATTACTTCCACAAAGAAGACAATAAAATCACCAACCGCGACGAGGTATGCGGTGATTTCGAGCAGCTTATAGAGTGGCAGCTTGCCGAGAAACACCCCAAGTCGTGGTTCCGTGCGTTTTTCAACATGGGTCTGATAAATTATATTGAAGGAGGGCGCCGTATGCTTCCCTGCGAGGCCGGCTCGGCAAACTTCTTTATCGACCCCTGGGGCGAGGTATATCCCTGCAACGGTATGGAAGACCATATTTGGAAAGAGTCGATGGGCAACATCCATAATGCCGATTTTATGGATATCTGGACGTCGGAACAGGCCGAGCGCGTGCGTGCCAGGGTGCGCAAATGCCCAAAAAACTGCTGGATGGTAGGCACGGCATCGCCCGTGATGCACAAATATATCAAGCACCCACTCAAATGGGCCTTGCGCAACAAACTGCGCTCTCTCCAGGGCAAGAAGCCCTGTCTCGACAAGCAATGGTATGACGTTGGCCAGGACCCCGAACAAGGCGTGATGAAATGAAAATCGTCGTTATAGGTACTCGCGGTATCCCCGATATCCTCGGCGGCGTAGAGACTCACTGTCAGGAGCTCTACCCCCGTATCGCGGCAATGGGGCACGATGTGACGGTGATACGCCGCTCGAGCTATATTACCGATGACAAGCGTATGTCCGAATATCGCGGTGTGCGCCTTGTCGACGTTTATGCCCCCCGGCGCAAGAGTGTCGAGGCCATCGTGCACACGTTCCTGGCTGTTTTCAAGGCCCGTAGCCTCAGGCCCGACGTGCTGCATATCCATGCTATCGGCCCTGCCCTGCTCACTCCCCTCGCCCGCCTCCTGGGCATGAAGGTGGTCATGACCAACCACGGCCCCGACTATGACCGACAGAAATGGGGGCGGCTTGCAAAGACAGTCCTCAAGGCCGGGCAGTCGATGGGCACGCGCTTTGCCAACCGCGTGATAGTGATTTCGACAACAATAGCCGGTATTTTGGCCGATAAATACGGGCGTAACGACACCGACCTCATCTTCAACGGCGTCACGCTGCCAGTAATCAGCGGCAGGCGCGACTGGCTCGACCGATGGGACATCGACAAGCCTTATATAGTGGCCATTGGCCGCTTTGTGAGGGAGAAAGGTTTCCACGACCTGATTGAGGCTTTTGGCAAATCGGGTCTTGCCTCCACACACCGCCTTGTCATAGCCGGTGATGCCGACCACGAAGACGACTATTCCAGGGCCCTTAAGGCGCAGGCAAAGGCCGCAGGTGTAGTTCTTACCGGATTTATCAAAGGCGAACCTCTGACGCAGCTTATGGCAGGCGCAGAGCTGTTTGTGTTGCCATCGTATCACGAAGGGCTGCCAATATCGCTGCTCGAGGCCATGAGCTACGGTCTCGATGTAGTGGTCAGCGACATCCCGGCCAACCGTCTGCCTCAGTTAGACGGCGAGGACTTCTTCGTGCCCGGTGATACCGACGCCCTGGCCTCGAAACTTAACGAAAAAATTTCGCGGGGTCAACGCCGGCGCACCTACGACCTCGCTCCCTATGACTGGGACAATATCGCCCGTCAGACGCTCGAAGTATATAAAAATCTATAAAACTTCTCTATTGATGCTTGTCAAGACTTACGCCGCTGCCGTGCAGGGTATTGATGCACGGGTTATAACCATCGAGACTGCCATCACCCGTGGTGTGCAGTATTGTATCGTCGGCTTGCCCGACACGGCGGTAAAGGAGAGCCACGAGCGCGTGAGGGCCGCATTGACACATTCGGGTTATACCATGCCGCGCACGGCCGCAGTCATCAACATGGCGCCGGCTGATATACGCAAGGAGGGCGCGGCCTACGACCTGCCGATTGCCGTGTCGCTGCTTGTCGGCACGCAGATTATCAAGTCGGAAGTCCTTGACCGTTATATGATTATGGGCGAATTGTCGCTCGACGGCAGCGTGCAGCCCATCCGTGGTGCCCTGCCTATGGCTATCGAGGCCCGTGCGAGGGGCTTCAAGGGCATGATACTGCCGGCGGCCAATGCTACCGAGGCGGCAGTGGTAAATAATCTCGAGGTCTACGGAGTCGAGAACCTGCGCCAGGTAGCAGATTTTTTGAGTGGCAACGCCACTCTCCAGCCTACCATAGTCGATACTCGCGCCGAGTTTGCGCGCGAGGCCGGGCACTTCGACCTTGATTTCAGCGATGTAAAAGGCCAGGAAAATGTGAAACGTGCCTTCGAAGTCGCCTGCGCCGGTGGGCACAACATACTGCTTATCGGTCCTCCCGGCTCGGGTAAGTCTATGATGGCAAAGCGATTGCCGTCGATTATGCCGCCGCTCACACTTGGCGAGGCCCTCGAGACTACAAAGATTCACTCTGTTGCCGGTAAGCTGCGCCGTGGGTCGCGGCTGATGACTGTGCGCCCGTTCCGCGCCCCTCACCACACCATATCGCCCGTCGCCATGGTCGGCGGCGGTTCTAACCCCATGCCGGGCGAGATTTCGCTGGCACATAACGGCATACTCTTCCTCGATGAATTTCCCGAGTTTCCGCGCACGGTGCTCGAGGTGCTGCGACAGCCCCTCGAAGACCGCCATATCAGCGTGTCGCGTGCACGCTATCAGCTTGATTACCCGGCATCTTTCATGCTTGTGGCATCTATGAATCCCTGCCCGTGCGGCTACTATACCCATCCAACCAAGCCCTGCACATGTGCGCCGGGTGCCGTGGGTAAATACTTGGGGCGCATTTCCGGGCCACTTCTCGACCGCATCGACATACAGTGCGAGATAATGCCTGTGGCCTTCGACGAGCTGCATACACGGGCGCAAGGGGAGAGTAGTGCCGACATTCGCGCCCGCGTCATGGCGGCGCGAAAAATACAGGCCGAGCGCTTCGCCAACGAGCCTGGCGTGCATTGCAACGCGCAGATGAACACGCGCCTGATGCAGCAATATTGTGCCCTCGATGCCGATGCCACGGCCATCCTCAAGCGCGTGATGACCAAATACGACATGTCGGCGCGCGCCTACGACCGCATCCTCAAGGTAGCGCGTACCATCGCCGACCTCGCCGGCAGCGAGGCCATCACCCCGGCCCATATCAGCGAAGCCGTCTCCTACCGCACCCTCGACCGCTCCTCGTGGGGCAGCACCGCAATCACTCGATAAAATTTAGAAGACGGCGACAAGTCGCCTATACTATAAACAAAAATCTTTGTCTTTAGTGTAAACGGCTTGCCGTTTAAATACAAAAATCACTATTATGTCGCGCTGTTATTTCCATGATTATCAGGCAAGATGCATATATCACATCACTTTGAAGAAAGCTAATGGTGTGCCAGTCTTTGGCAATTTATGTGGTGATTGTCAAAATGTTTCAATTGAGCGTAGTCAATTGGGAAAAATCATTGAGAAGAACTTACGCAACTTTTATGCTCTTAATCCTTCTATAAGGCTTCTTCAATATTGCATAATGCCCGACCATGTGCATTTGCTTATATTTGTGACTTCTCATATAGAATTACATCTCGGAAAATATATAAGCAAACTTAAAATCTTGATATATCAAGAATATAGGGAGATAACAGGATGTGAAGATTCAGTATTTGAAGAGGATTTTTATGATTGTATTCTTTATAGAAATCGCACTCTTGATACTCTCTACCGCTATCTTCGCGATAATCCTCGGCGGTTGGCGGTGAGGAGGGCGCACCCTGAGTTTTTCAGGCGCGTTAACAAACTGAAAATCGGCGAGAAGTATTATCAGGCTTATGGCAATTTCCAACTACTTGAGTGCCCGTTTAAGGAGCAGGTCGTGGTGCATAGGGCCGATACGCCCGAAGTTCGTGAAAGAAATAGGCAGGGGTGGCTCTATGCGGCGGCTAATGGTGGTGTGCTTGTGTCGCCGTTTATTTCGCAGGCAGAAAAGGCCATACGCACCGAGGCTGACGAGGCCGGTGGCCGGTTCATCTATATAACTAACCAGCCCCTCGCGGAGCGCTACAAGCCCTCTGGCCGAGATTTCGAGCTGTGCGAATCGGGCCGCATGCTCATCGTCTCAGCTAATATCGACGGCGACCTAAACCGCACCGCTTGCCTGGCGATGAACTCCTTGGCAGAGTCTATCTGCAAGGATTAGCTCAGTGCGTGGTGCCTTCGGGGGCTTCGTGGCGGAGGGGGTAGGTGTTGCGGATTTTTTCGAAGTCTTCGGGGTGTTCTTTTAGCTTTTTTACCTCGGGCATGGGGTCGTAGGTCGAGAGGATGCCGCGAATGTTGACCGACTGCGCCGGTGCGGGGGGCATAGGTTGGTCGACAGTGACCCTCGGGGTCATAAAGAAGGTCGTGAGCGCATCGAGAGCTACTTGCGAAGCCCTGATTTTGCCTTCTTGCGAATAGCCGGCGATATGGGGCGTGGCAATGTTGGCGCGGCACAGCAACTCTCGGTCGATGTCGGGCTCGTGTTCCCAGCAGTCGATAATCATGGCGCCGACCTTGCCGGTGTCGCGGGCGGCAATGAGGGCCGGGGTGTCGACAATCTCGCCTCGGGCACTGTTGATGATGATTGGAGCGCGTCGCAGTGAGTTGAAAAACGCCTCATTAGCAATATGGTAGGTCGGATGTTCGCCGTCACGGGTGAGGGGAGTGTGGAAGGTGATGATGTCGGCCTCGCGTGCTATGGTGTCGAGGTCTACCCAGTTGTCGCCGCCCTCGGCCTGCTGGCGCGGCGGGTCGCAGCGAAGCACCTTCATGTCGAGGGCCTTTGCCCAACGCTCTACAATTGAGCCTACATGGCCAACGCCCACAATCCCAAGGGTGTAGGACTGTAGCGGACGGTTGATGACATTGAGCAGGGTAGCGAAGACGTATTGCGCCACTGCCGGGGCGTTGCAGCCAGGGGCATTGACAACCGTAATCGAGTGGTCGCGGCAGTAGTCAAGGTCGATATGGTCGGTGCCAATCGTGGCCGTGGCTATTAACTTGACATCAGATTTAGCCAACAGTTCGGCGTTGCACCGAGTGCGTGTGCGAATCATAATCCCGTCGGTATCGCGGACAGCCTTGGGGGTTATTTCCTCGGGTGCGAGATAACGCACGGTGGCATAGTCGTCGAGGAGTCCGGCGACGTAGGGTATGTTGCGCTCGATGATGAGCCTTATATTACTGTTTGGCATACAAAGATTACCGCGTAGACGGCTAATATTGTGAAGATTGCTATATATGATTTGTCGTGCCTGTGGGTCGAGAAATAATGGGTGACCTCCATGGCCGCGCAATAGTTGAGGATGGGTATGTAGCTGATGATGTTGCGGTAGTCGATGCAGAGGGCTATGAGCGTGATGAGCATAACGACCGTAAATGCGCCGTTTACGGCCCTTGCGCGGGCATTGTAGGCAATTGTCTTAAGAACGTTGAGAACGAAGCTCAAAAGCGTCAGAAAGGCCGTCAGACCCACCGTCACGACCAGCATCAGCGTATCGTCGATATCTATCTCGGAGAATATGTTGGCAAAACGCGGCCACTGTAGCTGCGCAGGGTCGATGATGCCGAAGCCTATATAGAGTATCCACGGCGTCACTATGCCCATAAAGGCTGCGGCGAGGGTGCGGCGGTTGAAGATTGACATCTGGCCGCAGCCGATTAGAAATGCCACCAGGTAGAAGGAATAACTGTATTGCGTGGCAGTGAATGCCGACAGCAGCAAGGCGATGAGGAACACGCGCCTGGTGGCCTCGGGCTGGCGGTAGCAACTGAACAGCAGCAGCATGCACAGCGGCACGACCACCGCAAGTAGGTTGCCGGTATAAAACTGCGTCATAAGGTCGGGCGTGGCCACCTGCATCATCGCGAAGAAGGCGATAAACAGCGAGGTCATAGACCTGAAGACGTTGAAAATCTTATTGAGCAGCAGCATTATAACCACTGTTGCCCCGTTGGCTACGAGTGCCAGAATGAAGTTGAGCAGGGGGCTGTAGGCAAACCATTCGTTGGCCGACGGCAGTCCGAGACCTTTGTAGCCGCTGAGAAGGATTGTATGGCCCCCGAAGAAATACACGCAGGCCATGGCCGCCGCCACGAAAGCGACAGCCAGACCGAAGCCCCTCGAGTGGGCCATGCGCGTAATTAGGGTGTTATTCACTATACGAGGTCACGGCCTATGTCGCGACGGTTATATTTGCCCTCGAATGTGATTTTGTCGAGCATTTCGTATGATTTCGCGGCAGCGCCGGGTATGTCGTCGCTAAAGGCCACGGTGGCAAGCACGCGGCCACCCGAGGTTACGACACGGCCCTTGTCGTCGAGTGCAGTGCCGGCGTGGAAGACGATGCCGTCGACCTTGTCGAGGCCCTCAATTACTTTTCCTTTGGCGTAAGAGCCCGGGTAACCGCCCGATACGGCCATGACGGCTACGGCAGTGCGTGGGTCGTGCTCGATGACGGTGTCGCCGAGATTGCCGTTGGCTATAGCCACGAGAGCCGGCAGCAGGTCGCTGGCTATGCGCGGCATCACCACCTCGGTCTCGGGGTCACCCATGCGGACGTTGTACTCGATTACCATCGGCTCGCTCTCGACATTGATAAGACCAAGGAAGATAAAACCGCGATAATCAATGCCTTCGGCACGTAGGCCGTTGACGGTGGGGCGCACGATGCGCTCCTCGACCTTGGCCATGAATGAGTCGTCGGCAAAGGGCACGGGTGAAACCGAGCCCATGCCGCCGGTGTTGAGGCCGGTGTCGCCCTCGCCCACGCGCTTGTAGTCTTTGGCCACGGGCAGTATGCGGTAAGCGCCGGTGCCGTCGGTAAGGACGAATACCGAACATTCGATGCCTTTGAGGAACTCCTCAATCACGACCTTTGCCGAGGCGGCGCCAAACTGGCCGTCGAGCATCTCGTCGAGCGACTTTACGGCCTGGTCGAGGTCGTCGATAATCAGCACGCCTTTGCCAGCGGCGAGTCCGTCGGCCTTGAGCACATAGGGGGCTTTGAGGCTGCGCAGGAAGGCGCGGGCCTCGTCGATATTTGCCTTGGTGGCTGTGAAGTGACGCGCCGTGGGTATGTTGTGACGACCCATAAAGTCTTTGGCGAAGTCTTTAGAACCCTCGAGGGCCGCGCCGTCGGCACCGGGGCCTACCATCGGCACGCCGGGGCACGACACAGCCAGGGCCTCGCGCAGACCGCCCACGAGGGGGTCTTCGTTACCGGCGATTACCAGGTCGATGTCGTTGTCTTTTACAGCCTTGGCCACGGCCTCGAAGTCGGTGGGCTTGAGGGCGATATTGGTGCCGCAGGCCGATGTGCCGGCGTTGCCGGGGGCGATATAGAGATTGCCAAGCAGGGGGCTTTGGCTTAATTTCCAGGCTATTGCAGCTTCACGGCCACCACTGCCGAGAAGTAATACGTTGATTTTTTCGGACATTATTCGTTGGTTTTGTCGGTTTCGGTATTGTCGTTGTTATGTTTCTTGCGAGTGCGCCATACGGGGCGGTTTACCACGATTTCCTTGTCGGCCGAAATAGAGGGCTGTCGGCCTAAGGATAAGGGCCTGCGGCCTTCGGTGCGCTGCTGTCCCGGAGCCTTGGGGCTGCGGAAGTCGCGCTTCTCGTGGCCTTCTCTTCCTTCGCGGCCTTCACGTGAGCCTCTGGGGCCTTTGTCGTCGCGGTCGAACTTGCGCGGTCTGCGGTCGCCCGAGTCTTTGCCAAACTTGCGGTCGCGTGGGCCACGGTCTTTCTCTTTGCGTGGTGCCTCGGGGCGTTCGTCTTTGATGCGGCCGCCGCCCTGGCGGAATTCTTTTTTCTTGCCTGCAAATATCATATATTCGCGCAGTTCGCACTCCAGACCGCCGTTGTAGAGCTGCAGCTTCTTCGACGGGGCGAGGCCTATTTCGTTGAAAAACTCGTCGGTATAGCCTATAATCCATACGTCCCAGTCAGTGAACACGTGTTTGAGCGTGGCACCGATAGATTTGTAGAGGGCGTTCATGTCGTCGACCGAGATGCGTTTGCCGTAGGGTGGGTTGGTGACAATCACACCGGCCGGTACTCCGGCTTCTTTCCACTTCGGCACGATTTCCTCGGGGGCGTCGAAGGCTATCGAGCGGCGTTCGAAGGTGATATATCGCTCCACGCCGGCACTCTTGGCATTGTTTTTGGCAATCTCGAGTGCGCGTTTGTCGATGTCACAGGCTATGATGGGCACCGTGACCTCGCGCTCGGCGCTGTCGTCGTTATATATTTTTTCGAGAAGGTCGGCATCGAAGTTGGCCCAGTTCTCGAAGGCATAGTGCTTGCGGTATATGCCCGGGTAAATTCCGGCGGCAATCATCGCAGCCTCGATGGCAAAGGTGCCCGAGCCGCACATGGGGTCGACAAAGGGTTTGTCGCCGTCCCACCCGGTCATAAGTATTATGCCGGCGGCAAGTACCTCGTTGATGGGGGCTTCGGTCTGGGCCACGCGCCAGCCGCGTTTGTGGAGCGACTCGCCCGACGAGTCGAGCGACAGGGTGACACGTGTGCCGGCGATATGCACATTGACCATGATGTCGGCACCGTCGAGGCGCACGCTGGGGCGCTGCTCGTTGTCGCTGTGGTCGCGGAACCAGTCGACCACGGCATCCTTGATGCGGTATGTAACATATTGGCTGTTGCGGAACTCGTCGCTAAACACCACGGTGTCGATTGCAAACGTCTGGTTCACATTCATGATGCTGCTCCAGTCAAAGAGCTTTGCGCCGGCATAGAGGCTGTCGGCATCCGAGGCGTCGAAGGAGTAGAAGGGTTTGAGGATGCGCAGCGCCGTGCGGCAGCAGAAATTTGCCCTGTACAAAGTTTCGAGATTGCCCTTGAAAGCGACCATGCGCTTACCCGGCGTCACCTCGTCGGCCCCTAAGGCCCGGAGTTCGCCTGCCATTACCTCCTCAAGGCCCTGGAAGGTCTTGGCTACCATGTCGAATGTGGTGTTCATGTCTGTCAATGTTTGAGACTGCAAAATTAGCAAAAAAGCCGTAAACACACAATCTGCCAACCGTTGATTTGGGTAAAATATAAAGAACACAGGCCGTGGAAATACACTTATTCCACAGCCTGAGTTCTCGTAAGTATGTCTATGGCGGCTTATTTCATAAGTTCGACCGAGAGGGCGATGAATGAGCTGAGGGCTTCGCCGCGCAGCAGGCCGTTGCCAAGCAGGGCGAGGTCGACGAGCTGGCTTACCTGTGGTGCCGAGGGGGCGTATGCGTCGATGGCGTCGTCCATGGCCTTGCGGCTGTCGGTCACTGTCTTTTCGGCGGCATCGATAGTGGCGCGTGCGTCGGCACCGAGCTCGTTGCTGCCGGCGGCCTTGCGGGTCTCCTCTGCCTTGGCGTTAGACTCGTCGATGGTCTTGAGCAGGGGCTCGACGGCGGCGTCGAGGGCGGCACCTGCCTTTTCGGCTATTGATTTGACAAGAGGATGCTCGGTGTTGCACACGACGGTGTAACCAGTCACTTATACACCACTACGCCCCCAAGA
>VSPF01000045.1 GCA_009775195.1 Muribaculaceae bacterium | reverse complement strand
GTCCGCGTCAACGTCTACGACAAGCTGCCCGAGACGCCGCTCGACGAGTGGATGACCTACCTCAAGACGGGCAAGGTCAGGGAGGACACGCGCACCCCGGGCCTTCAGGAAGTCAAGGAGAAGCTTCGCTACCTGTCGATGACTGCCAGGGAGCGCCGCGCCTACGACGAGCACCTCGACACCATCAGGGTGCAGAACGACGTCCTCGACACGGCCTGGACCGAGGGCCATCAGGAAGGTCGCGAAGAAGGTCGTGCAGAAGGTTTGGCCGAGGGCCGCGCCGAGGGTCGGCAAGAAGGTCTCGCAGAAGGTCTCGCCCGTGGGCGTGCCCAGGCGATGCGTGATTTGGCTCTAAGCCTGCTTTCTAACGGCGTGCCAACTGACATAATAAGCAAATCTACCGGTCTTACCGAAGCGGAAATAATGTCATTGCGTAAAGATGCTTGATAGGTTTTCTCAATCAAGTTCTCAGTAAATTATAAATCATCGCCGACATTCGGGGCAATCTCGGGTACGGCGATGATTTTTTCGGCGAATTGGATGTTGTGGTTTTCATAAAAAATCGTAATTTTGTAGTTTGAGATATAAAAAATCTGATATCATCACGAAAAAACACGATTTTGCAGTAAACTTAATAAAACCATTACATTCGTTATGCTACATCTAATTGCCGATACAGGCATACAATTCCATACGACAGAGGTAGAGTTTGACGCCGGGCAGCAACTGTCGCTGCCTACAGGGCGCCCTCTGAAATATAGTTTCTGCAATATTGTCAACCAACAGACTGGCGAGCGCGTTTTCGACCTGGTTTCCTATCACAGCGGTATAGGCAAATATATCCCTGTCAACGAACTTGTCAATGAAGGAACGATAGAACTGCTTGCCGATGGCCGCGCCAAGCTCGATGACAGCGGTGTCGAAATCATGCGCAGCGATGTCTCGCCGGCCTTGTACACGCAGCTTGATGCCGGGTCGGGTAATGGCGAGATGTACACTTTCAACTCGCTGCTTAGCTATATGACACCCAACCCCGAGCGCGTACACGAGCGCGTTCCGGCTTTCGACCTCTTGCTCGGCCACTGGCTGCCTATGCCGATGTTCGAGATGCAGCACGGCGTGACCACCGACGTGCCTTACGCATGGTGCCGCGTCAAAATCGAACGTGTCGGCGATGTCAGGGAGGACGGCAAGGCAACTTACCGTTTCATTTGGGCTTTTGACACGCGGTCGAGCCGCGACCCGATGGCCCTCTATCGCCCAACATTCCCCATCGAGGGTATCGACAAACTCGAGTTCGGCCTATGCAACCGTGTGTCGAACCTCATACCCTTTATGTCGCCCAACGGGTCGTTTACGGTTTTCAGCCACTATATAGCACAACTCCTGGGCCTCGACCCCGCCGCCGGAGGGTATAAATATATAGGGTTCTATATCTACCTTATCAACTTTATCCGCTTTATCGGGGCTGCTCCCGAGGTTACGCTCTACCGCTGTCCGCCCGAGCGCGATATACCCGTCGATTTGGTGCTCGATATCGGTAACTCGCGAACATGCGGATTGTTATTCGAAGACGGCGACTTTACCCGTGCTGCCATGCTTGCCCTGCGCGATATCAGCGACCCGTCGAAGAGTTATGAGCATCCCTTCGACATGCGTCTTGTTTTCCGTCAGGCCGACTTCGGTGGCGACATTGTGATAGAGGAAGAGGACATGTTCCGCTACTCGTCGCTTGTCCGGGTTGGCGACGAGGCGCGCAAGCTCGTGTACCGCTCGGTCGAGAGCGAGGGCCTGTGGGCAAGCACCACCAACTACTCAAGCCCCAAGCGCTACCTGTGGGACAACAAGCTCTTCAAGCAAAAATGGGAGTTCCTGACCACTGATAGCGACCCTCTGTATATTCGCGAGGCCGAGAACGTGTATGTGCCCGGCCTGTCAGACCTCTTCGATGCGGCCGGCGAGTTTGTCCGCGACCCTTTCAACATGCTCGAGAACACCGACGGGCACACCCATTACTCGCGTTCGTCGCTGATGACCTTCGTGCTTATCGAGATTTTGCAGCAGGCCCTGATGCAAATCAACAGCCCCGAGTTCCGTCGCCGCCACGGCCAAATCAACTGCAAGCGAGTTCTTCGCAGCCTCATACTCACATGCCCCACGGCCATGCCGCGCAAGGAGCAAATCAAGCTGCGCCAGTGCGCCCTCGATGCCTTCGATGCCCTCAAACTGGTTTATCCCGAGGGCGAACTGCCCGACATCAAGGTCTATCCCTCGGTCGACAGCCTCGCTGCCGACAACGACGATGCCATGGCCGACGAAAAAGCATCGTGGACTTTCGACGAGGCCACTTCGTGCCAGCTCGTCTATCTCTATGCCGAGATTGCCGAGCGTTATCGTGGACGTGCCCGTGAATTTTTCGACCTCAAGGGCCACGAGCGTCCCGAGCTCGAGGCCGAGGGCTACCGCGACAAGGCTGTCACCATAGCCTCGGTCGACATAGGCGCCGGCACTACCGACGTGATGGTATGCACGTATATGTGCTCGGGCAACGACGACGGCACACTCACGCCACGGCCCATTTTCTGGGACAGCTTCTATGTCGCCGGCGACGATATACTGCGCAATATCATACAGAATGTCATAATCGAAGACCGTGGCGAGAGCTATCCCGACATGGGCAGCATCTATTCGGCCCTGATAACGCGCCTCGACTCTATGGGCAACGACGAGATAGCCGCTATACCCACCATGACCGAACACGTGTATTATCGCACCCTCATGGGCGATTTGCGTTCGTCGTCGGGCGAGGCCGAGACGGCAGCTATCAAGCAACGACTTGCCACGTCGTTGTTGCGCGATTTCTTTGGCGTCGACTCCAATATGATGGAAGACCGTGACCGCCGCTGCCGCGTTGACTTCAACACGCAGGTGTCGCACCCCATGGCTCAGTTCTTCATGGAGCAGCTACGCCTGCACCGTCCGTCGAGGGTCTATACATTCGACGAGATTTTCCCCGACGTGAAGCCGTCGAGCTACCTGCTCGACTATTTTGCCGCGCATTTCGGTTTCCGTTTCGAGGAGCTCAAGTGGCGTTTCGACCCCGTGCGCGTTGCCGATATCGTCAAATCGACCATGGAGAAGCTGATGAAGCAGATTTCGGTAATGCTCTACGCCCATCACTGCGATATCGTTGTGCTGTCGGGCCGTCCTACCAGTATCGATGCCATTACCGAGCTGTTTGTCAAATATATGCCCGTTACCCCCGACCGGCTTGTGCGCCTCAACGAGTACCGCGTGGGCCAGTGGTTCCCCCTTGCCGACCCCCAGGGATATTTCTACGACCAGAAGGCCGTGGTCGCCGTGGGCGCGATGGTAGGTCACCTTGCCTCGACGCTGGGCTTCAACGGCATGGTAATCCAGTTCGACGACATGGCCAAGCATTTTTGCTCCACGGCAAACTATATAAGCCTCTACAAGGGCGACCGCATGGCCACGACCTTGCTCACGCCCAAGAAAGGCAGCGAGACCCTGAACCTGACCATATTCCCGGCCTTCTTCGGCTGCAAACAGTTCGACACCCCCCACTACGACGGTCGCCCCGTCTATGCCCTCTACAACAACAGCGGGCGGCGCGCGTTGCGCGTGACAATCAGCCGCGATTTCATGGACGACCCCGAGAAGTTGACTATCGAGGATGTCTGTGACCAGAATGGCGACCAGGTGCCGCGCGACCAGGTGGAATTTTTATGTCAGTCGATTATCAACGACGGCCAGCACTGGCTCGACAAAGGCGAGTTCGAACTTAAAATAAATTGAATTTCCCTCTTCTCAATACTATGGCAATACACGACGATATCCGCATAATTAACGAGGGCCTTGCGTGGCTCAAGGCCAACAAGCCCGAGCAGTATGAGCAGTCATTTTTCCAGATGCTCGACGGGCGGCGCAGGCTTCGGCGCCAGCTCGAGGCCCTGACCGAGAACCCGGCCATCGGAGCCTTTGGCGAGAGCCAGACCGGCAAGTCATACCAAATAAATACCTTGCTCAACCGCCATGACAAGGCGTTTGTAATCAAGTCGCCCCAACACCCCGAGGGCATCGGCTTTGTTGACAAAATCAACCCCATAGGCGATGACCGCGAGGCTACGGGCGTGGTGACGCGCATGACCAGCTTTGCCAAAGACCCCGGTCGCTACAACCGCGACTACCCCGTGATAGTTAAACTACTCAGCGTCGGGCGACTCGCAACCATACTCTCGTCGGGATACTACTCAAACATACGTGACTACACTACCTATTCGCAGGATGAGCTGCGCCAGATTTCCGACCTGCTGACCGAGCGCTACGGCTCGCGTAGCGAGACCGGCAGCTCGGTGTTGACCGAAGACGACATACTCGACATAAAGTCGTACCTCGCCACCTATCAGAAAGCTGCCACGCAGGAACTCAACCGCTCGAATTATTTTGAGACCCTTGCACGCATCATACGCCGCGTGCCGTCGGCCGAATGGTCGGCTGTGCTCAAATACCTCTGGCACGAAAACGAGGTGATAACGCGCCTCTTCGAACGGCTCACCGGGGCCTTGCAGCGTATGGACTTCGCCCACGAGGTCTACGTGCCCATCGAAGCCGTGGTGCATGGCGGCGAAAACCGCAAGACCATCATGTCGGTGGCCTGCCTCAACGGCCTCGACGAGGTGAATTGGGATATACACACCGATGTATTCGTGCCCGAAGGCGGCGACCGTACGCACCTGCGTCGCGAGGCCGACGTGCCCACGTGCGACCTTTGTGCCGTCAGTGCCGAGGTGATATTTAAAATCGAGCCAGAATACCTCGATGAGACACGCGAATATTTTTACGACGATGCTAAGGCCGGGCAGCCCGGCTACCTGTCGCGTGCAAGTCGGGCCAAACTTGCCGACCATGTGAGCAAGGAGCTGCTGCGCGATACCGACCTGCTCGACTTCCCCGGCGCGCGTAGCCCCGAGCAGCAAGACGAGGCTTTCTGCACCGAGGGTGCGCGTGACAAGTCGGGCCAGTCGGTGATTGTCAAGCTCTTCCTTCGCGGCAAAATCGCCTACCTCTTCAATCACTACAGCGAGAGCCACATGATGAAGGTGCTGCTCTTCTGCCACCATCACAAGCAGAGCGAGGTCAAGAACCTGCACATACTCCTCGACCAGTGGGTGCGCCGCAACGTGGGCAACAATGTAGAGGAGCGCGTCGCCACCTTGGCGCGTACCGGCGGTATATCGCCTCTCTTCCTTGTCGCCACGAAGATTAATATCGACATGACGCCCAAGAATTATGACTCGCACAATAATGCAACGGCACTCAATACGCGCTGGGAAGACCGATTCCGCACCGTCCTCCTCGATGCCGTGCTAAACTGGAGTAATGTCGACTGGTTCCGTAACTGGTCCGCCCCCGGGGTGTCGTTTAAGGATACATATTTGTTGCGTAGTTATGAGTACTGCTCGTGCACGCCTACGGGCAACCAGATGTTTAGCGGCTACGACGTGGCCACTTCGTCGCCCGAGCAGCGACTCGAGATGAATCATGACTACTACCGCCTGCTCCGCACAACTTTTGAGAACAATGCCAGCGTGCGCGAACTCTTTTTCGACCCGGCCCTGGCCTGGGACGTGGTGTCGACCCTCAACAACGACGGCTCGCTCTATATCATCGAGCGTATGAACCGTGTGGCTGTCGCCTCGTCGCAAATCCGCAGCGAACAGATGAAGCGCAAACGCGACGACATCATGACCACCGTGCGCAACATACTCGACAAAGAGTACGACAGCGATAATGACAACGACAAGTTGCTGCATAATATCGAGACAGCCAGCAATATACGCTGGGAATTCGACACCTCGTGCTCGGCCGACAGCTATTATTTTGGCCATTTGTTGCAGGCCCTCCAGGTTACAGAGGCCGAGTGCTTGAGTGTGGTTCATGAGCTTGTACACGGCACGGCTATCAACAACGACCTCAATAATCTGCGTGATTACCAGCTTATTATCAATCGTTGTCGTGGCTTTGAGGGTTGCAAGGACGATGACGAACGCTGGGCACGCCTGCTCAAGGCATACGGCTGGCGCAGCGTAGACGAAGCCAAGGCCCAGTTGTCGAGGCGCAATATCGACCCAACGGTGCTTTTCAGGCCGCGTATGCGCCCCAAGACAAACCAGACCTTCATTGCCGACCACATACTCGACCTGTGGCGTCGTAAGGTATGTTCCGACAAACTGATGAATACATTCACCTCGTCGGACGACGGATTCAATCCCGGCCTGATGAAAGACCTCGTCAATACCCTGCTCGAATCTGCCGACCGCCTCGGCCTGGCCGATGTCATTGCCGAGCGTATACGCAGCGAGGTCAACGTGGCAAATGTGTCGCAGATTAAAGAAAGCCTCGTGGCCGACATTATGGCCTCGACCCTCAATGCTTTTGTCGACGACTTCGGCTACTCTATGTTGTCGCAGGAGCTTCGCGACAAGGCACGCGAGATTGCAAACGACAATTTCCTACCGGTGTACGAGTATATCGGCAAGGAGCGTCAGTCGAGCTATACCCACGACGAGCTTGCCGATATGTTCGAGGCTGCCTTCGACCGTGGTACGGCCCTGACAGATTCTTTCGACAACAACTACAACGAATGGCTCGAATATATGACCATAGCCTTTGTAGTGCATCTCAAGCGTAGCCAGTTACCCCCCGAGGTCAACGCCGCCCTCGGCAACTTAATTCAACAAATTTCTTTCTAAGATTATAGCGTTTTGACTATGAGACGAATACATTTCGACGGAAATGGCCGGGTATGGTGGCACTACCCGTTTTGGAAACCTTGGGGGTGCCTGGGATGTCTTGGCCGTCTGTTGCTCTTCCTTATATTGTTCTTCATCTTCATGTTGCTTCTGAGCCAGTTCAGACGCTGCTCTTCCGATAGTGGAACTTCCGACGATGGCTACGTCGACACTGTCGTGGTCGAGGAGCCTGTGCAGGGGCAGTTGCCGCCTATCAACGACGACGATATAATCGAGGACGACGGCCGTCAGATTGTTTCAAATCGTTTGAACGTGCTTTTCCAGGCCGAAGTCGGCGAACGCGATATAAACCGTTGGACCGAGCGTTTCAAGGAACTCTATCCCGGCGACGAGTACCAGGTACTCTTCTGCGACATAAATACCAAGCTGATGTCTATACAGGTGCCACCGGAGCGTCGTCGCGAGCTTATTACCGAGCTGCCCCGGCAAATCCCCGACATACCCTTCCTGGTATTCGAGGAGGGCGTGATGGATATGGGCTACCGGCCCTCTGACACCGACATTAGCGATGCGGCCAAGTCGTGGCATCTCGACGCTGTCAAGGCCTATGATGCCTGGGACCTCACCAAGGGCAGCGACAAGGTGGTAGTGGCGGTTGTCGACAGCTATTTCGACTTGTCGAACCCCGAGTTTGCGGCCACTACAATCGTACACCCATACAATGTGTGGGACGGTAGCGACAATGTCGCCGTGCCCGATACGTATGACCCCGGCAACCCCGACCCCGTGCTTTGTCACGGCACAATGGTTGCCAACCTGGCTCTCGGCGGCATGGATAATGACCACGGCATAGCTGGCATCGCGCCCGAGTGTACATTCATGCCGGTAAGCCTCGGGGCTCGTTTTGGCTGTCTGGCCATGCTGCAAGGGCTGCTGTTCGCTGTCAACCACGGTGCACAGGTCGTCAATATCTCAGCCGGTATGAGCTTTGCCGACGAGGTGGCCTCGTGGCCCGTCGACCGTCAGATTGAGATGGCGCGTCGCGAACTTCTCGCCCAGGAAGACGTGTGGAAATATGTCTTCGACATGTGCGACAAATACCGTGTGACCATCGTATGGGCCGCCGGTAACGAGAATATATTTACCGCCCTCGATGCCTCGAAGCGTGGGCAGAACACTATCAAGGTTTCGTCGGTAGACAGCAATTTCTCAAAGTCGTCATTCAGCAACTTCGGCAACTTCCCCGAGCGCCGTATCTACGAGTCTACAGTTTCTGCTCCCGGTGCCAAGGTATATGGCGAACTCCCCGGCGGCGGCGCTGCTGCTGTAGACGGTACGAGTTTCTCGGCACCCATAGTTGCAGGTGCCGTGGGCTTGATTAAGAGTCTCGACATATCGCTGAGCACCGAGGAGATTGCCGACATTCTGCGTAGCACGGGCCGCGTTGTCGCCACGCGCAGCACAATCGGCCCGGTCATACAGTTGCGTCCGGCTCTCGACAAGGTAATAGACAATTTCCTCCCCTTTGCCACCTTTAAGGATGTCCTCAACCACGTTCCAGGCGACAGTATCCGCTACGCAACGACACTCATGCGTCCTCTCCGCCTCCAGGCCGATGCCGATTCAACGGTATTGCCGCCGCTGGTGCAGCTTTCGTTCGTATTCAAGAATAACGGGCGCGGACGTGTCTATTACACCTCGAACATCGACCCGGAGAATCCATGGGTTGGCGATATCACATATTCGGCAGATGGCGACAAAGTGATTATCAAGCAGTCCCGCGAGGCTGCGAAACGTGGTGGCGATGAAGCTCCATTCCTGCCGGCTACGTTTACTGTCGGTGCCGACAGCCGTGGCAAGAGCTTGATTGAGCGCATCGAGTCGGAGTCAATCCCTGAAACATACACGCCGTATATCAAAAAAGTTTAGAGCTTATCATCTACCCTTCATCTCAATATAAATGGAAAAGAAGAAAGGATTGTCAATCGCTGTGATGCTCAGTATCATAGGTATTCTCGGGCTTACCTTCTGCACGGCCATGGGCCTCTTGCTCGACGGCCGCCCCATGGCCGAGGCCCTCGCCCTCGGCGCAGGGGTGCTTATCGTAGGTTCGCTCGGTCTCTATCTCGCGGTAAAGGCCAAGACGGTGGAAAATGAATTTGCTAAATGGCGCAAATTCGAATACCTTGGTCTCGCGATGTGTGTGGCGGCAATAGCCTTTGCCGCGCAACCTACCATCTACGCGGCAAATTTTGTGTTTTCTAACCGCAGTCTTCGCGATGCCGGCGACCGTGACATAGAGCTTGTCAGCGGCATGATGTCGCGCTTCAAGTCTCAGGAGGCCGACCGCCTCAACATTACCCGCGAGGGCCTTGAGAATTATCTTGCTTTCAAGCCGTCGCAAGTATCTTCGTCGCTTGGAAATTTTATCAGATATGATGTCATGCACGGCCAGGCAGGGAGTTTAAACCAGTTTATTCTCAACGACTTTGTCAGCGAAAAATCATATCTAATCGAACACGGCAGCCTGCAAGAAGAACTGTTTGGCAAATACGACAATGAATTGTCGCAGTTGGCTGACCAGTTGTCGGGTTTCGACTTCGCCAATTTCCCCACAATGGCATCACGGCTGACCGCCCTGTCTGACTCCGTGGGGGCCAACCTGACGGCTTTGTCGCGAAATTTCAGCTTCGGTAATATCGGTTTTGACCACTCGGGTGAGTATGCCTTTACCCCGTCCGAGCCTTATGTCTATGCCGACCGTGCCGTTGATTTCGGCAACGAATATGCCGCCATGTTTAGCCCCAGGGCAGGCTCGGTTGCGCTGTTTGGTGCCTTGGCTTTGCTTTTTATACTTGATTATATCCTCGAGTTCCGTAGTCTGCGAGTGCCGGTCGGTGCCGGCCCAAAAATCTCGGATAAGGACGGAATACCACTATAGTTACGATACCATGCCAATAAACGAACATATAGAACGCTGGGCGTTGCAACAAAGTGCCGACCGTCTGGCAATGGCCGTTTTAAACGGTCAAATCACACTCGACGACCTCGGAGACCTGGCTCGTCGTAAGCCGATATTTGCAACCAAGTTCGCCCTTGTGCAGCAGCAGATTGAGGCCATGCCCAATCCTCGCGAACAAGAGGAGTACAACGCCATCGTGGCCAGACGCGATGCCGGTGCAGATGCCGAAGAACTCGCTAATCTCCTGTCTGCCTACGTGGGCAAGTGGTCGACTAACGGTGCTGCCGCCGAGCGCGTGGCACAGGCTCAGACGTTGCTTGATATTGTATCTGAGGCGCGAGAGTTTGACCAGCTCGGTAGCCGTGTCCCCGCCGACTTGGATGCTTATCGCCAGGGCGGCGTGGTGCCTTCGGTCGAAGTGGCTCAGGCCTTGCAGATGTATCTCAACAAATGGAACGGCAAACCCGTTGCCAGCGACGAGCATCTAAATCAGGTAGAGGACTGGTGCCGGGAGGTGACGAAAGCCCGTAAAGAAAAAGTCGACAGAGACTGGAAGGCCCTGTTCGACTCCGAGGACAAGCTGCGCAGCATTGCCGCCCTCAAGGAATTTGCACAGCTCTACGCCGGCGACACCGAATATAGCAGCCGTATCGACGACATCTATTGGTCGTGGGTTTTGGCGCAGCCCGACGTGCTTGCCGCCGCTGCCGAGTATAACGAGTATTATCATCGCATGGGCAAACATTCGCCCGAGATTGCCGGCCTGCAGGCGCAGCGCAACGAGTGGCTTGCCGTTGACCGTACCTATATATTCGAGGTTATCAAGTATGTGGAAGACCACCCGCAATCGGCCTTCAAGGCCGAGGCCGAGAGGCTGTTGAAGGAGCTGAAGCCCGACGAGCTCGAGCGTATGCGCCGTGAACCGAGCGGTTATCGCGATGACCATTTCCGCAAACTCAGCACCTCGGGGACATGTTCGGTCGACGAGCTTGTCGACGCCGTGGGCGGTAGCCGCGAGGTCTACGACAGGATTATGAACCTCGAGGCCACGCGCGACGGCCTCACACATATACCCGACCCTAAAGAACAGACTTTCGAACGCGGAGGTTCGGGCCAGACCGACATTGTCTTTTTCGGTATGCCTTCGAGCGGCAAGACCTGTGTGCTCACCGGTCTTTTTGCAAGCCAGCGTCTCACTCCCGACTCTTCGGACTGGAATGGTCGTTATGCCGCGGCCCTTAAGAGCTATGGCGAGGCTATGATAGCGCCGCCGCGTACTCAGACACATTTTGTCGCTGTGGTAAAATGCGAAATATATAAAACGTTGAAGGATAAGGAACTCAAAGTGCCTTTTAACCTTGTCGATATGGCCGGTGAGGATTTCCAAAATCAGATTGTGCATATCGACGACCTCGACAATGCCACAATATCGTTTGACTCTATGGGGCAGGGCGCTCCCGAAATCCTTGCCAACAATCACGACAAGGTCTTCTTCGTGCTGATTGACCCGACGGCCACGGGTAGCCGCGATGTTATCCAGAAAGATGCCATTCGTACTCTCATCGGCCTGTTCGAAAATCCTGTCAACCGTTCAATCATGGGCCGGGTGCGTGGTCTGCATTTCGTTGTCACCAAGGCCGACACCCTGTCGGGCAACCGCCTCGAGAGTGCCCGTGCCGCTGTGCATAAAATTCTCAACGAGGCTTCGCGTACAAAGTTGACTAACTTTTGTCGCGACCTGAGCATCAATTCGTCGAACAAGAAACAGCTCGATGGTCGCCCCAGGGTGTTCTGCTTCAGCCTCGGCAAGTTCCATCCGGGCAATATCTATTCCGGCTCGCAGCACGACTCTGAAATTATACTCAATGTGATTAGCGATTACGTGGCGGCTGAGAAGGCTGTAACGCCCGGTCGAAAAGTACGCAGATTTTTTACCCAACCGCTTATATGACAATTATGGAAAAGACAATAGGACTTCAGTTTGCCGGGTGTGCCGAAACCGGCTTTGACTCTTTGCTGAGCATCAATTGGCCCGGTAAGAATCTTGCCGACTTTATGCCGCGCGAGGAATATTATGTTGCCCCCGTCGCGTATTTCGTCCGTATTGACAGCGACTACCAGACCTACGAGGCCGTGATTTGCAAGTTCGTGGGCATCGACCTTCGCCATTCGGCATTCCAGGTAGCCATACGCATACCCGTGGGATGTGCAATAGTCGAGCGTTCGACCGGTTCGATAGTCAGCCCGGCAGTCGTGCTCCGCCCCATACTCGCCAAGGTCATGGGCGAGAATATGAAATCGTTCGAGGACACCTACGAATACCGTGGCCGTCGGGTGCCGACTTTCGCACAGGCCGATTATGCCGCCATGCTTGCGCCATACGCCGTAGTGTCCGTTTGGGGCCCGATGGTCGACATGACCGGCTCGAGGCCAGTATATGTCAACGGCATCAACGATGCCGATATCGACCAGAAGTTGCTGTGCGTGCCATACATCGGGCGTTTCTCGCAGGCTGCGGTAGTCGAAATCGGTGCCTTCAGTGCAAGCGTGTCTACAACGGCTCTGACCGACGACGAACTCAGAGTCAAGTCCGAGGTACAGGTGAGGATAAACAGCAAGTCGGGTGCAGTCGACAACCGCGAACTTACCGCAGTGCCCATGCACCTTAATTCGGCCGACTTCGGTTATCCAAAGGAAATCTATAAAGAAATCGTCTTAAAACTCACTCGCGAGAATATTTTTACAGCCTTTAGAAGTAATACTTACGATATTGACGGTGACGGATATAAGATTACCTTATACCCGTCAAAAGGTATCGTGGCCGTGCAGTTCGACCCTCCATTCCGAACAAAGGCTTTTGATATACACCTCAAGGGCAATGTCGCCAACCGCGAGAACGAAATCTACGACCAACTTCTCTATAACTCGAAAAAAGTGCATAATCGCAAAATCGCATTTAGCGGCGAGGATATTGTGCGCTTCGAGAGCATGACGCCCGAGCAATTGCGCGATTGTTTCTCGCTTACAAAATACGCGGCCTTCATCATCGAGAAGGTGCGTCGCGACGGCTCTGAAATATCGCTCACGCTCAAGGCCAAGGAAGAGCCACGCCCTGTGGCATCGTCTGCCCCGGCCCCGGCTAAGGCTCCTGAGGGCGCGTCGGCACAAAAGACGATGTGTGTCCGCTTCGACGTCAAAGGCAAGGCTCCCAAGAATATCGATGTGCTTGTCACCCAGCGTATCAATAGCGATGTGGAGAGTACCACGCTATTTCCATGCGCCGAGGTTAAGAAGGGCGATAATGACTACTATTCCGTGGTCACCTTTGCCGAACTTGCCGGAAACCCCGGCATCGAGGTGCGTCTTGGCCGTCCTTCATTGTTCAAGGGGCGCCCGCATGTCGATGGCGAAAAGTATGACTACGAAGTACACTTGTCGGAGCCTAAAGGCTGCATTGCACGGTTCTTCAGCATATTTAGATGGCAACCTGTATCAGGCTCGTGGCCGATTTGGCGTGCGGTGTCTGTGGCCTGTGTCGTCCTCCTCCTGGGGGCAATATGTTTCTGCGGAGGATTCTTTACTAATCACGCCATTGTTGCCGTAGACGACTCTCAGAGCTTAATGGCCGATTCTGTAAAAATGGTGAAAGAACGAGATAAGATTACGAGCGAGATTACAAGGCAGTTCACGCAGCGCCTTGACTCAGTCAAGGCCGAAAATGATTCGCTAAAGGCTCTAACCGATTCGCTAAAGGTAAAATGAGGTTCTTCAAGATTTTAATCTTTGCAGCTATTGTGACGGCTCTCTTCGTGGGGGCCTACTGGCTCATCGTGCGCCCAACCGGTACAGGCACCGACGGCTCGGGCCAGGGCGGTCTCAGGCAGATGTGTATCGAGCGTATTAAGGTCTATGGTGACAGTATTGGCTCTCGTGAGTGGTCTGACGATTATCTCTCCGCTGCGCGTGTGCTGATTTCCGGTCATAGGCACGACCTCCCCGAAAACGAGGTCAGGCAGCTCGACAATACCTTGCAAAGTGTCTTTATCGAAAAAATTGACACCTTGATTCGTTCCTGCTATGGTCGCGACATGACAAGTGGCGACCTTTCGTCCTTGACCAAACTCAACAAGGCATACCAGGGCCTCGACAAACTGGCAGCCGCTTACCCGGCAATACGTTCGTCGCAACGCTGGGTCGCCCTCGACCGACTCCGCAAGACGCACAAGGAAATATATGAGTTCGGTAAGCGTTCGTTTTCCTTGAAAAGTAAGTTTAATCTTCGCTTAAAGAAGGTTGGCCCGGATGTCTTGTTGTTAGTCCACGACCCGGTGGTAGACTTCGATGAGTATCAGCGTTCTATGTTCAATATGTGTGCTTCCCTTGCTTCGAGGTGTAGTCAGATTGTCGAACTTGAGTCGTCGCCATGGACTCGTGATGCCCTTAATACAAACAAATTGACAATCAAACTACGCGATGCCCGCACGTCGTATATAAACCGCGAAAATCATAACGTAAGTATTATAGCCGGAGGATTTGTCGCAAATGTTAACAGCAAATTCGGTAACAGCCTGAGTGTTGATGCTGCCGAGCATCTTGTCAAACAAATTGAGATGAAGATTAATTACTTGAATAGTAAAGGTATCAATGCGGAACCATTGACGAGGGCAAAAAATCAAATTGACCGTATATATATTAAAGATAGAAATATTTAAACTCAAAATATGCCGAAGTTAAAAGAAGTATTGAGTACCGAGGTGCACTGGCAGGTGGCCGACTGGCATACCCGCGACCAGGCGAACATACGTATCCGCCAGCTTATGGGCGACGATGCGCGCTACTTCGCACCCGTATATGTCACTCATTCGGGATATTACTGGGCTGATGCCGACCCTGCCGGGTGGAACTTGCTTACAGATGCTTCCGAGGCCGATTCGCGCGAGGCCCGCGCCATTATCGAGCGGCTGCGTGCTAAGGCTTTGAGCAGATATCCGGCACAGGAGCAGCGCATAAGCCAGATTTTTACCCGGCCAAACGATGACTTCGTGTTCATAAAGCGTTGTCCCGACGGCACTCTCGACGTGCGTATGACCGGCTGGGGCTTTGCAAATTTCCACCGTGCCTATGGAGGCAGCATAATTGATACACCATCCGACGACCATCTGCGTGAGGTAAAGGTATGTTTTAGTATCGATGGCAGGCGTGTGGCCGACAGGGAGTTTGACTTGTGGCGTTCTACCTCGTGGGCCCCGATGCGTACAGACCATGATGGCTATTATAGTCTCGGTATGCTCGGCCCGGGCACGCAGGTGCAGGTGCGCGACAAGGCTACCGGAAAGGAGCGAATCGAAACCATCGCTGACGATACCGCCATTATCGATGTCGATGTCACCGAGTATCTGACTGTCCGTGTATGCGGTCGCCACGACAACATACCCATCGAAGGAGAAACCGCCTCGGTTGTCTACGGTAGCCGTGTCAACCAGCTTTCGCTTGTCCAGGGTGTGGCCGAGTGCCGTCTGCCGTGGCTCGAAGGCGAGGTGTGCAAGGTGAGCCTGCGCGGCGAGACTCAGGAACGTCAGCTCGACAAGGATATTGTAAATAGTTTCAACTTCGATTTCGTGACACCTGTCACACCGCGAACCTCGGTCAAAGTGCGTGTTCATGGCGACGGCGCTCCAATTGCGGGCGAACCTGTCACTATTGTCTATCGCGATACGGTTCTGCAGTTGACCACCGATGCCAACGGCGAGGCTGCCACGATGTTCGACACCCCGTCCTTTGGCGAGACCCTCCGTCCTGTCACGGCGACTGTGCGCGACAGTCAGATGAGCGAGGAGCTGGGCGAGAGTCCAGTCGTTTTCGATTTTTGTTTCGATACGCCGGCGCGCGAGGAGTTCGATGCAACGCTGCTCGTGGTCGATATGGATAATGACCCCGTTGCCGGTTATCCTATAAAGGTCAATATTGGCAACAATAGCGGCGATTTCCTTACTGATGCCAACGGGTGTATCGCTCTCGGCCGTGTATTTGGCGGTGATGTGATGACGGTTTATGACGGGTGCGACAGCGCGTATTCCAAAACCTATACCCTCAATGCCAGGCAGCCTCAATATGTGTTCCAGCTGCCATATGCCACGTGTCCCCATGACGGCGACTGCACCCTGCGCGTCATCGAACTCAACGGCCAGCCCGCTGCGGGAGTGACATGCATACTCGAGCAGAATGGCAAGCGCATGTTGAGCCATCTCGACCAGAATGGCGAGACTCATTTTGCCTCGGCCGATTTTGAAGTCGGGAAAGAGGTCGGGGTATTCCTTTATAGCGAGCGTCGTAGTTTCCCAAATCTTGGCTTTACCCTCGAGGCTGATGAAAAGGAATACGAGCTTGTCGAGGTCAAAGGCCCGTACCCCTGGTGGAAAGTGCTTCTCGAGATTTGCGCCGTGATTGCTGCCGCTGCGGCCCTTTTGGCCTTGTCGGCTGTTTGGCATGCTATATTTGAACAATTACCCTTAATTTTCGCTTGACCTCATGTTTGCAGACAGTGTAGAATTGTATCTATGGATTTTCTTTGCCAACGTCGTGGCCTTTGCTTTGTATGGTTACGACAAGCATCAGGCTCACTATCATGAGTGGCGTATCCCCGAGATTGTGCTCTTGTTGGCTGCCGTGCCGCTGAGTGCCTTCGGAGCCTTGTGCGGCATGGTGATTTTTTCGCATAAGACGCGCAAGACTTTGTTCCTTGTCGCCATACCTGTGCTTTTGTTGCTTCAGGTGCTTGGCATGGCTTATTATTTCACCCATTATTGATTGTTTGTAATATGAATGGTAATAATAAGGGACTGCTCCGTGGCATACTTGCCGGCGTATATGTGTTGCTGATTGCCTTGCTGCTCTTAAGCAACTGTCACGGTCTCGACCGTCAGTCAGCCACTGTTGTCGACCCTGTCGATGATAATACAACGGCCGAAGAGCGTGCCGAGCAGGTCGGTAACGATGGCGAGATAAAGGTGACTGCCCTGTGGGATTTCCCGGGCGATGTCGACCTGCACGTTACCGAGCCCGACGGAACCGAACTTTGGTTCCGAAATATGAAGCATAGGCGTACCGGGGGCGAACTCGATGTCGACAATATCCCCGGTGGGCGTGGCTCGGCCGAGAACATTTATTGGACTAATCCGCTGCATGGTCAGTATTCTGTAGAGGTCGTGATGTACAATATCTCAAGCGATGCGCCTAATGGTGGTATCGTGAATGTGGTGGTCAAGGTCAACGGAGAGGTCGAAACTATCCCTGTTCGGCTGTCTATGGGTGGACAGCGTGTTCTCGTCAAACGTTTCACATATTGATATCGCTCCTTCCATGCCTTGTCTCGTCATTTTTTCTTACGATAGCCGTGAACAAAATCGCGCGTCGCAAATTGTTAAAATCTCTTTCGAGATATGGGTAAAGCGGCGTGTGATTGTGAATGGAAGTTAAAAACATGTCCAAAAACACATTTTTAGGGCAAAATATTTGGAGGAATGAAAAAG
>VSPF01000044.1 GCA_009775195.1 Muribaculaceae bacterium | reverse complement strand
AGTGGGCGCTGAGGGATTCGAACCCCCGACCCTCTGCTTGTAAGGCAGACGCTCTGAACCAGCTGAGCTAAGCGCCCGAGTTAATCTCGGTGAGGCGATGAGAAAGTGCTTTTCTCAATTGCGATGCAAAGTTACGTACTTTTTTTTAATTGACAATTTTTTTTGCATCTTTTTTTGAAAAAATTTTGCGTCGTAGCTTTGACAATAATAAGAAACGGCCACGTAATATAATGATTACGTGACCGTTTGGGGCTGTATTTAGAATTGTGTATTTCAGAAGTAGAAGTTCATGGTTTTGGGGTAGAAGAGCATGGCGCCCCCGACTTGCTGGGCTGTGCTCTCTCCGAGCGAGTTTGCAACTATTGCTAAGGCGAAGCGCAGGGCGGCGCTGGGGCCGTTGCCGGTGATGAGGTCGTTGAGTGCCATTACAGGCACGTCGCGCATAATCGCACCATGTTTGCGGCACTCGGCATCAAAGCCGGGATAGCAGGTTACCTGGCGTCCTTCGAGCAGTCCGAGAGGGGCGAGGACGACACCTGGTGAGGCGCATATTGCGGCAATCTTGCCCTTGTGTACTTTCAATAAGTCGCACAGGGCCTCGTCGGCTGCAAGGTTGGTTGCACCGGGCATTCCGCCGGGGAGGATGAGCCATTCTGAATCAGAGAAGTCGGCTTCCTTGAAAGTGAGGTCGGCCTTGACGGTGATGCCGTGTGCGCCGGTGACTTCTTTACCGGTGCCGATTGATATAGTCTTGATGTCCATTCCGGCTCGGCGGAGTACGTCGACAACGGTCAGAGCCTCGATTTCTTCAAATCCTTCTGCGAGAAAAATAAACGAACGATGCATAGCTTTGATTGTTTTAGGGTCGGTAAATAGATATTAGGAGTAAGTTGTGGGCTTACTTGTTTAGGATAACAATCGAGGAGCGTGTTTTGTTCGCCGCCTCGCGATTTTTTTGTAACTTTGAATAAAATTTTTGTGTAAATGAAACGGTCGTTTGTAATTCTGCCGCTAATTTCGGCATTATTTTTGACATTTGCAAGCTGTAGGCAAAATTTTTTTACAACAAATGGAGAGGCGTGGGCTACGACCTATCATATTGCCTATTTTTCAGGCCGGAGTTTTGCCGATAGTATAGAGGCTGATATGGCCGCTATCGACTAGGACTTGTCGCTCTGCAACCCGCGTTCGCTGGGGTCGGCGGTAAACGACGGTGCCACCGACAGCGTAAGCAGGCGTTTTGCCGAGGTGTTCGACATCGGGCAGAAGGTGTGGGTCCTGTCGGGCGGCGTATACGACCCGACCATAGGGCCCGTAGCCGAACTTTGGGGCTTTGGACGGGTTGAAAATCCGCAGGTTAGTGACTCGGCTATAGCTGTTGCCCTCGGTGCCGTGGGCATGGGCGAATGTAGCATTATCGACGGCCGCATCGCTAAGAAGTCGCCGGCTACGCGCTTCGATTTCTCATCGGTGGCAAAGGGCTATGGCATCGACCGGATTGCCGATATGTTTGACCGCAACGGCATCACTGACTATATGATAGAAATCGGCGGCGAGGTTGCCGTTCGGGGGCACAATCCGTCGGGCCGAGAGTGGCATATACAGATAGATTCGCCCGAGGGCGGTATGATGCATCGCCGTCTTACTGTCAAATCGCTCGGGCCGGAGAGGGTGGCATTGGCTTCGTCGGGCAATTATCGCAACTTCCGTCTCGACAGTCTCGGGCGTAGCTACGGACACACCTTGTCGCCCATAACCGGGCATCCTGTTGCCAGTACGATGGTGGCAGTGACCGTCGAAACCTCGTCGTGCGGTTTTGCAGATGCCCTCGCCACTGCCTGTATGGCCTCGGGATGTGCCGATAGTGCCTTCGCCATAATCAATCGTGCCGGGGCCGAGGCACTCATAGTTGATGTCGATGCCGACACACTGCGTGTGACCACTACGCCCCGGTGGTGATGTGCCTTTTGCGTTTTGGGTTTGTATATTCGGGTAATTGTGACTAACTTTGCATACCAAATCAATGGTCATGGATTTTACACTAAATACTTTTTCAAGCCTTGTCGAGGTGGCACTTGCCGGGCTTTCTTATCCTACAGTTGCCCCCGGGCTATTCGCCCCAGTGCGCTATACTCTTGAGAGCGGTGGAAAGCGTCTTCGCCCGGTGCTCGTGCTGGCGTCATATTCCGCCTTGTCGAAGGCCGAGCCGTCGACAGCCATCAACCAGGCTCTTGCTATCGAGATGTTCCATAATTTCACGCTCCTCCACGACGACGTGATGGACCGAGCCGACATACGTCGCGGTCGTCCGACCGTGCATCGCAAATGGGGTGAGAATGTGGCCATACTTTCGGGCGATGCTATGCTTACCATGGCGTCGCAGCTACTGGCAAAGGGTGCCGGCGACCGGCTGGCCGAGTTGTCGGAGTGTTTCAACAAGACGGCGATGGAGGTCTACGAGGGGCAGCAGCTCGACATGGAGTTTGAAGACCGCGACGACGTGAGCATCAAGGAATACCTGTTTATGATAGGGCTTAAGACCTCGGTGCTGCTCGGTTGCGCTTGCCGCCTGGGAGCCATCATGGCCGGGGCCGACAGTGCGGCGTCGGATGCGATGTACAACTACGGCTTCGCGCTCGGCATGGCATTCCAGCTACGTGACGACTGGCTCGACACCTTTGGCGACCCTGCTATTTTCGGTAAGGAAATAGGCGGAGATATCGTAAACCATAAGAAGACGTGGCTGTTGATAAGCGCCCTCGAGGCCGAGCCCGAGGAGCTGCCGGCAATACTGGCCGAAGACCTCGAGCCGCAAGAAACAATAGAACAGGTCAAAACACTATACGTACGTCATAGCCTCGGTGACCGCTGCCAGGAACTGGCATTGAGATATAGTGCTGAAGCAAAGGGGTATCTCGACAAGGTAGACATGGATGTCGAGGCCCGCGCTTTTTTTGCCTATCTCGCCGACCAGGCTTCGGCTCGTAAACACTGATATATCACACAAGTCTTGATAGACACGCATACACATATCTACGGCCCCGAGTTCGCGCTTGAAAATCAGGCGCACGACTCTATGCAGGGACAGGTCGATACCGTAGACCGTGCCATTGCTGCCGGGGTAGACATGATGGTGCTGCCGGCCGTCGACCGCTCGAGTGTCGGGCCGATGTTGGCCCTGCATGCCTTGCGTCCCGGCAACACTGCCTTGGCGATGGGTCTGCACCCGACCGAGGTCAAGGAGAACTGGCGCGAAGAACTCGCTTATATCATGTCGGTTCTCGGCGATGGCAGTGGCTTTGTCGCTGTCGGCGAGGTGGGCATCGACCTCTACTGGGACAAGACTTTCGAGTCGTCGCAGCTCGAAGTCTTCGACATGCAGCTCGACGCGGCATCACGGCTCGGCCTCCCCGTCATAATACATCAGCGCCAGGCCCTTGACCAGACGCTCGAAGTGCTGTCGGGCCATAGCGACGTGGCGGCAGTTTTTCACAGCTTCGGCGGTACTGTCGCTGACGTCGAACGCATACGCAGCCTCGGCGATTATTATTTCGGCATCAACGGCATTGTGACATTTAAAAACAGCGGTCTTGCCTCCGTCCTTCCGGCCATTGGCATAGACCGCATACTCACCGAGACCGACTCTCCATACCTTGCACCGGTTCCCTACAGGGGGCGGCGCAACGAGAGCTCGTATATACCCTATATAGTGGGGTGTGTTGCCGACGCTCTCGGGGTAATGCCCGACGATGTCGCCGCTGCCACCACAGGGAATGCTCAAAAATTTTTCAGATTACAAACTCCTAACATACAATAAGAACACATGGCATCTATAGGTTCAGTAATGACAAAGGTAGGCCGCAAAGCCCTGCTGCTCGGCAGTGGCGAACTCGGCAAAGAAGTGGCAATCGAACTACAGCGCCTCGGCGTAGAAGTCGTTGCCTGTGACAAATATCCCAATGCCCCGGCAATGCAGACCTCGCACCGCAACTATGTATTCAACATGCTCGACGGTACCACACTGCGCCAGGTAGTAGAGATGGAGAAGCCCGACCATATCATCCCTGAAATCGAGGCAATCGCCACACCCACGCTTGTCGAACTCGAGGGTGAGGGCTACCATGTAACCCCAACGGCCAATGCTGCCCGTCTGACCATGAATCGCGAGGGCATACGCCGTCTTGCCGCCGAAACTCTCGGCCTTAAGACGTCGCCCTATCGCTTTGCTTCGACATACGACGAGTTTGTTGCCGCTGCCGAGGAAATCGGTCTGCCTGTTGTAGTTAAGCCTGTGATGAGTTCGTCGGGTCACGGCCAGTCTACCGTGCGCACAGCCGACAAACTTGCCGACGCATGGCGCGAGGCGCAGGAGGGTGGCCGTGCCGGTGCCGGTCGTGTGATTGTCGAGGGCTTTGTCGACTTCGACTACGAAATCACCCTGCTTACCGTGCGCAGCATTTCGGGCACAGTCTTCTGCCAGCCCGTAGGCCATATACAGGTCGACGGCGACTACCGCATATCATGGCAGCCTCAGGCCATGAGCCCCAAGGCACTCGAGGCCGCTCAGGCTGCTGCCAAGGCTGTGACTGATGCCTTGGGTGGCTACGGTATTTTCGGTGTAGAGCTCTTTGTAAAGGGCGACGAAGTGATATTTAGCGAGGTGTCGCCTCGCCCGCACGACACCGGCATGGTGACAATGATATCGCAAGACCTGAGCGAGTTTGCCCTTCATGCGCGTGCGTTGCTCGGCCTGCCGGTGCCCGAGGTACGTTTCCTCGGCCCGTCGGCATCGAAGGCAATCGTCGTAGAGGGCGACAGCGACAAGGTCGTTATGGAGAACCTCGAGAACGTCCTGGCCGAACCCGGTGTGCAGATGCGCATATTCGGCAAACCCGAGGTGCGCGGACACCGCCGCATGGGCGTAATCCTGGCTACGGCCGACACCGTCGAGGCCGCCCGTGAAAAAGCCGAGCGCGCCTATGCCGCCCTCAATGTAAAAGTCCTGCCGCGAGAGTAAGGCTGATAATCAATACAAAGGTGAGCCAAGGAGTTCTTTCCCATGGCTCACCTTTGCTATATAAGGGTGCTTTTATAATCCGAGCATTGTTGCTGGAGCAATGCCGAGAATTAAGCATATCGCTCTGGCAATACGCAAGGTCGGTTCTGCACGACCAGAGATGTAGTCGCTGACTCTCGAAGGGCTTACTCCGAGTTCTTCGGCAAGTTGTCGTTGAGTCATGCCTTTTTCTTCAATAGAAAGTTTGATGAGTTCGCCGATTGTAGGTTTGGCAATAGGATAATGGGTTTTCTCGTACGCTTCAACTATATTTGAGACAATGGTTAATTCAATAGAACTTGTATCGGTGGTTGGTGTTTCATCAGTTACGAGAGGCAATAGTTCTTCGATACGATTTAATGCATATTCATATTGTTGTTTGGTTATGTCCATATTGTTTTGTTTAGATAGTTGAACAATCAATTTTATCATATTCACTATGTGTTCCGACAAAGCGAATAAAAATCCTGCCAATTGTGAATTTTATCACTACAACTAATCGGTAATTATTACCTTTGATGTTGAAAACATAGTGTTGGTTGCCGACATAATCAGTTGCAGGGAAATTTTCGCGAATTTCTGAAAGGTTGTGCCATTTGGCCTCTTGGGCAATTTCGTACCATCGTTCTAAGGCTACCCTTGAATCGCCGTTTCCTGGTAATTCATAGAATTCTTTGATTTTTCTATGTGAGATTATGTGCATGTGCAAAATTAGTCATTAATTTTGGATTACAAAATTTTTAATCATAAATATTTTGTTAGATAGAATAAAAAACTCCGCCAAGGCTTAGCCGGGCGGAGTTTCTTGTGTGGTGCGGTTGTTTAGTAATTCTGGGCTTCGATTTCGAAGAAGCTCTTTTTGTGGAGGCATACCGGGCAAACTTCGGGAGCCTTTTTGCCGATTACGATGTGACCACAGTTGCGGCAAATCCACACGGTGTCGCCTTCGCGAGAGAAGACGATGCCTTCCTCGATGTTTTTGAGCAGACGGCGGTAGCGCTCTTCGTGGTGGTGCTCGATTGCTGCGACGGCGCGGAAGCGGGCGGCAATATCTTTGAACCCTTCCTCATCAGCTTCGCGGGCCATGCGGTCGTACATGTTTGTCCATTCGAAGTTCTCACCTTCTGCGGCATCGTGCAGATTGGTCATTGTGTCGCCGATTTCGCCACCGCAGAGGAGTTTGAACCATAATTTGGCATGCTCTTTTTCGTTGTTGGCAGTCTCTTCGAAGAGGGCTGCAATCTGCTCGTATCCTTCGCGGCGGGCTTTTGAGGCATAGTATGTGTATTTGTTGCGTGCCTGTGATTCTCCGGCAAATGCTTCCTGGAGATTGCGCTCGGTCTTTGTTCCTTTGATGTCTTTCATCTCGTGTTGTTGTTAGTTTTTATTGGTTGGTTTATTTTGGCAGTCGGGGCAGACACCCTTGAAAGATAGTTCCATGCTTTCGGTCTGAAAGCCCCGGCGGTCTATTTCTGATTTTGATGACAGTTTGGGTAGCGGCATGTCGAAGATGCGGTGACAAACGCGGCATGTAAAGTGGCAGTGTGGTGCCTGTCGGGCTATGTCGTAGCGCAGACAGCCGCTTTCGATTTCGAGCTCGCGGAGAAGGCCTTTCTCAACCAGGAGGTGCAGTGCATTGTAGACGGTTGTGCGTGATAGGCCTGGAGTGTCGCCGAGCAATGAGGCGTAAATCTCGTCGGCTGACGGATGCGTGCCGTTGCAAACCGCGCCAAGTACCGCTAAGCGGTGTAGCGAGGGCTTGATGTCGGCTTGACGCAACATTCCGATAAGATTGCCTATTGTCATTTGTTCTGTCGTTTATTAACAAAATTGTAATGATTACAAAATTAGTAATAATTTTAATTCTGACAAATTTTTATACCAAAAAAATCGCGAGGAGGAGATAAAAAATGAGGGTGTATCAAAATGGATATATGGCAGAGTCCTCGGAGAGGACGATATTATGGTTAGCCCCACGATTATTCGTGGGGTAAAATGGAAACCAACCCAAAGAATGTCCTCGAAGAGGACGCAATCGATTGGAAGTATGCCGTTTGCGACCTCTCCGAGGTCTTTTGTCTTAGAGCTTTTTGTGAGCCTCCACCAATGATGGTGGGGCTAACCATAAAAGCGTCATCTCCGATGACTTTTCATTTTGATACACCCTCATTCATTATATGTCGGCTCTATTTAAAATTATGAGAATAAAGAAGATGGGTTGTATTTTTGTAAATATTGGCTAATGAGTTTAAACTCTATGCTTAGAAAGGATTTTCGTCTTCTTTGGCGAAATTTTGTGGCTGGCCGTTCCCCAGGCCGAGGGCTTCGGCATCGGCGGCGGCCTGCTCGGGGTTTGCCTCTGCTACGGCGGTGTCGGCGTTGTCGCTGGCCGAGATTGAGCCGTATGCCTGGTTCTGGGCGTCGGCACTGTTGTCCCAGTTTTCAAAACGCACGTATTCATGGCGGAAGAACATCGGCACTGTGTCGGTCGAACCGCTTCGGTGCTTGGCGACGATAAACTCAGCCTTTCCGCGTATGTTGTTGCCGTCCTCGTCGACCGATGCCTTGAGGTAGTACTCGGGGCGGTGGATAAAGCATACGATGTCGGCATCTTGCTCGATGGCACCCGATTCGCGGAGGTCGGAAAGCTGTGGGCGCTTGTCCTTGTTGCCTCGGTCTTCGAGCTTACGGTTGAGCTGCGACAGGGCTATGACAGGTATGTCGAGTTCCTTGGCCAACTGCTTGAGCGAACGAGAGATTGTAGATACCTCCTGCTCTCGGCTGCCGAGCTTTATGCCGGCGGTCATTAGCTGAAGGTAGTCAATGATGATGAGCCTTATGCCGTGTTCGCGCACAAGGCGGCGCGCCTTGGTGCGGAGTTCCATCATCGACAGGCCGGAGGTGTCGTCGACATATAGCGGAAGGCCGTTGAGACGCTGCAGGCGGCTGAGTAGCTGATTCCACTCAAGGTCGCTCAAGTGGCCGCTCTTGATTTTTTCGCCGGGTATTTCGCAGGCGTTAGAAATAAGACGGTTGACAAGCTGCTGGTTACTCATCTCGAGCGAGAATACGGCCACGGGATTGTTCATCATGGCGATGTTGAGGGCCATTGACAGCACGAATGCTGTCTTGCCCATGGCCGGTCGGGCCGCGATAATGATAAGGTCGGAGTTCTGCCAGCCCGAGGTGAGCTTGTCGAGGCCGTGGAAGCCTGTCTCGAGGCCGCTTATGCCCGACGAGCGTTGCGCTGCAATCTGCATAAGGTCGACGGCGCGCGAGAGCAGTGGGTCAATCTGCATGACGTCGCGCTTGAGATTGCGCTGTGATATTTCAAAAAGCCTGCCCTCGGCTTCCTGAAGCAGGTCGTCGATGTCGTTGCTCTCGTCGAAGGCTCCGTTTTCGACATTCGAGGCAAAGGCAATGAGTTCGCGCGCGAGGTATTTCTGCGCCACTATTCGCGCATGGTACTCGATGTGGGCGGCCGAGGCCACGTTGACTGTCAGCGATGCCACAAAGCCGGCACCCCCGACCTTTTCGAGTTCGCCGTCAGTGCGCAGGCGGTTGGTGACGGTGATTATGTCGATGGGTTCGTCACCTATGCCGAGCGACTGTATGGCGCGATATATAATCGTGTGCTTGGGCTCGTAGAAGCTTTCGGGCTTCAGCAGGTCGCACACTTGCGAAAAGGCGTCCTTCTCGAGCATCAGCGCCCCTAAGACGGCAGCTTCGATTTCGACGGCGCGAGGAACGAGTCGCCCGGCAATTTCCGGCGGCAAGGCGGCCACGGTACCCGGTCGACGCTGTTGCTTGTAGGGACGGTCGTTGCTGTTCGTTTCCATCATTTCTTCTTGCGGGCGTTGTCGATAAAGTCTTTTGTCGGTACGAAATAGATTTCGACACGGCGGTTCTTTTCGCGGTTTGCCACCCCGGTGTTCGGAGCCACGGGCTCGTCATTGCCCAGGCCGTAGGGTATGACCGGGCTCTCGCCGCCGAGGGCCGAGGCAAAATACTCGTCGATTGCGTTGGCGCGGTCAGAGGTGATGCGCTCGGCATAGATGGCGTCGCCGGTGTCGTCGGCATGCACAGCCATTACGACCTTGTATTTGTCGGAACGCTTGATATACGGCACGAGCTTGCTTAGCAATTGCTTGCCCTTTGCCTTTATCTCGATAGAGTTGGGGCCGAATAAGTCACGACAGGGTATGGTGACCATCGTCACCTCGCCCTTTCGCACGCCCTGGGTCTCGAAACCGGCTTGGCGCAGGGTGCGCGTCAGCAGTCCCATGGCATTTGCTACCACGGCGCTGTGTTTTGCATTTACGGCCGGCGTGGCAAGGTTTTGCTCGATATTTACAGAGTAGGGGTCGTCGTCGTTGGCGGCGGCAGATAGCGGCGATGACAGCAGCAATCCGGCGGCCAGACAGATACAACGCGATATTACAACGAGTCGGCGCATCATCACAGCAGGCTCTCCTGATAGGCGGTTTCAGCCTCAATCATGGCCTTGATTTCATCATTGTCGAAGTTTGTCGATGCCGGGCGGCGGCGCAGTTGTTTGGCTATTGCGGCTACCATGGCCTCGATGTCGGTTTCGGCTTCGTCATCATCAAGGGTGATATCGAGGTCGCCATTGTCTTCGTAATAATCGTAAATGAGGTCGAGTATTTCGTATACGGCATCCTCGTCGCGCCTGTCGGGGCGGAGGACGGCAAGCATCGCTGCTATGGCTTCGGTTTCGTCGTAATCTTTCATCACTTTGAGGAGTTTAAATCGACAAGGCCCTCGGGTAGGTTCATGTCGATAGTTTTGTTGTCTGTGTCTAAATCGTTGATAAGGTCTTCGCTGGCAGGGACGAGTATTTCGTCGCCGTTGACAGTCCTTACAACGAAGAGAGGATTGTGTTCGGTCGGCTCGGTATAATCTTCGACCACTCCGATAGTGCGTTCTTGGTCGGTAAGGGTAAAGCCAACGAGGTCTTCAAGATAAACGAGGTCGCTGTCGTCGTCAATTTCGGAGCTTTCTACGCCTTCTAGGAGCAATGGCCTGTTGGCCAGCATCGCAGCTTCGCTCTCATTGTCGATGCCTTTGAGGGTGAGCAGGTAGCCCGAGCCCTTGCGGCGCACCGACAGCACCCTGAATGGCACTTCGAGACCGTCGATATTGGCAAAGACGAAATCATCGGGCACGATTTCCACACCGTCAATGTCGATGCCGGCTGCAATCTCGCCCTTGATGCCGTGAGGTTTGCCAAACGAGCCGGCTTCTGTCAGCGAGGGGCCGCTCATTTCTTTTTCTTCTTTCTGCCCGACGGTGTCGGCGCGTGTTTGAATTCGTGCAGGTATATGTGCTCGGGGTCGGCCTCGATGACACCATGGCTCATGGCACGGAGGTCGTTGAGCACGCGCATGTCGTCGACGCCCTCGGGGTTATTGGCCATAAGTGTCTTTTTCATCTGGTTGGCAATCAGGGTCACAAGTGCGTCGCGCTCCTCGCCGGGCTCCATGGCCGATGCCGTGTCGATAAGGCGTGGGATGAGGCGCCCGTAGTGGCGGTAGGGGAACGAGCCGGGGCGTTCGGCCGGCACCGGGTCGGGCTTGTCGCCGAAGACGCGCCTGTCGACAAGCTCGTAGGGATAATCCACATCAAGAGTAAAATTGCTCATGATTGCAAGGTGGTCCCACAGCTTGCGGCGGTATTCGTCGGCATCGCCTGTGGCCGGGAAGAGGGTCTGCATGGCATCGACTATGGTGGCGGCGCAGATGTTGCGCTCGTCGCGGTCTTCGATGGTGGTGCAGTAATCCACCATGTTTTGTATGTTGCGCCCATACTCGGGCAGTATGAGTTTTTTGAGTCTGTTGGTATATGTAAGCATAAGAGCTATATTATTCGACCCCAAAATTAATCAAAAAAACGCAAACGGCAAAGTTGCCGTCTGCGTTTTTAATGAGTTTAACGGGCCGGTGTCCCGAAATGCCGGGCTTAGAAAAGGTCGGGAGTGGCCTGTCCGTCGCCCCAGTGGTGGTCTTTGGGGAAGGGTTTTCCGCCCCATGCCTTCTGCGATGTCCATGCCAAGGGGGCGTCGGTCCAGAAGGGGTGAGTGGCCGGCAGGCCGAGGGGCAGGAAGGCGAGCGAGGTCATATAGAGCGAGCCGTTGTTGGTGTACCAGTCGGCCACGTTGGGCTGACGGCCGGCAAAGCCTATGGTCAGGAAGCCGCCTTCGTTGAAATTCTCCTTGCCGTCGTACATATTGTGCATCACCTGCGTCAGGGCGGCGCGTACCTGGCCGTTGGTGAGTCCGTCGGGCAGTTTCTCATACCACGCCATCATGGCCAGGGGCTGCATGGTTGCCATGCGGTAGGGGATAGAACGGCCGAAAACCGGGAAGGTGCCTTCGGGAGAGATAAGGCGTTCGAGCACGAGGGCAAATTTCTGGGTGCGTTTGAGGGCGCGGTCGTAGTACTTGCCGTAGTGTATGCGTGTGCGTCGGCCGCTGTCTTTCATGGTCTTGAGGGTCTCGAGATACATGGGGTGGAAGACGTAGCTGCTATAGTAGTCGAAGGCAAACGACGGGCCGTCGGCATACCAGCCGTCGCCGGTGTACCACTCCTCGGTCTTGCGTATGGCCGAGTTGACACGGTATTCGTCGCACTCGGCTCCTACCTTGGCAAGAAGGCTCTCGATTGTCGACGAGAAGAGGAGCCAGTTGGTATAGGGTGGGTCGACACGGCGAAGCTGTGTGAACTCTTCGATATAGCGTTTCTTTGTCACGTCGTCGAGGGGCACCCACAGTGTGTCGTAAGCCCTGAGGAACGACTCGGCCACGTATGCGGCATCGACAAGTGCCTGGCCGTGGCCGCGCCACAACAGGTAGTCGGGGCTCTCGGGGTCGACGGCGTTCTTGTAGCTTGCCAGGGCCCACTCGCGCAGTTGTTTGCGTTTGGCGCCCTCGGCGGTATTGTCGTCAGGAAGTGCCAGCCAGGGAGCGATGCCGGCCAAGAGGCGGCCGAAAGTCTCCATGTACGTCACGCGCTTGTCGCGGCCGTCCCAGTTGGGGCTTACCTCGACCTGCATATTGGCCTGCAGTTTGCCCTCGGCCATGTTTTTCAGCACGGGTTCGGCCATTTTATAGGCCAGGTCTACCCAGTAGGCGCGGTCGGCATTGCTGTCTTTTTCGAGGAAGCGCACATACTCGCAAGCTGCAAGCAGGAAGGCGCCGGTGCCGAAGTTAGAGGTCGACTTTACGTCGACTACCTGCCCGGGTATGGCTTTCTCGCCGATGGGTTGCACGTAGCCTACCGAGCCGTCTTTTTGCAGGGCGATTTTCGACAGGTAGTTCCAGCCCTTTTGGACCGCGTCGAGATATTTGGGGTCTTTGAGGTAGCCGTTGTTGATGCCCCAGAGAAGGCCGTATGTAAAGAATGCCGTGCCGCTGGTCTCGTAGCCGGGGGCATGGTCGGGGTCGGCCATCGAGCGCGTCCAGTAGCCCTCGGGCTGCTGCAGGGCTACGACGGCGTCGGCCATCTTTACATATTTGTCCTCGAAGAATTTGCGGTGCTTGTAGTCTGCGGGCAGGTCTTTGAGCACCTTCGCCAGGCCGGCAAGCACCCAGCCGTCGCCGCGTGCCCAGAAGTCTTTCTTGCCGTTGGCGCTCTTGTGCTTGGGGTAGACGTACTTGGCGTCGCGGTAGTAAAGTCCCTCGTCGGCGTCGTACATGATGCTGTCGCTGACAGTCAGGTAAGTGTACAGCTTGTCGAGGTATTTGCCGTTGCCGGTAATCTTGTACATCTTGGTCATTACGGGCATGACCATGTAGAGGCCGTCCGACCACCACCAGTAATCATTGACCGGGGTCGACATTTCATATTCCATCACCTCTTTTGCGCGGCGTATGCGGCGGTCGTCGGGAAGGATTTTGTAGAGGTCGGCATATGTCTGGAAGCAAATCTGCCAGTCGCCGAAGAGCACATGCTCGTCGGTCTCGCCGTAGTTGTATTTCCATTTGCTGCGGTCGTCGCTCTTGGCGCCTTTCCACTGGTTGTGTTCGGCCCATTTCTCCGAATACTCGCGCCAGGCGTCGTTGCCAGTCAGGAAGTATGCCTCCATGTTGCCGGTATGGTATGCGGCGTTGTCCCAGAAGGCGCGTGTCTCGGGCGCGTTTGTGGCCTGCCAATGGTCGTTGACCTTGGCGATGATGTCGCGCACGGCTTTCGATTCTTTCACCGGCTTGGCCGCGCCGTCGAGGGAGCATACGCTCAGGGCGAGGGCAAGCAGTGTTACTATTGTTTTTCTCATTGGTTTATGTGGTATTATTTATTGTAAGGCGAATTGATATAAGGCGTGCCGTCGGCCTCGAACTCTATGGGCAGCCACAGGTGGCGCGAGTCGGCAAGGCATTTGGGGTTCCATACGTCGGCCATGAAGGTGTAGCGGCCGTCGTTGTTCATCACGAATGTGCTTTGGCCGAGATATGTCTTTTCGGCTTTTTCACCACGGCAGGGGTTGGGGAGCTGTTCCCACGGGCCGAAGATGTTCTTGGCCTTCATTAGTCTTGCCTCGTTGGGGTCCCAGCCTGTGCAGCCCGACGTGATTAACCAGTAGGTGCCGTCGTGCTTGAACATTGCCGGTGCCTCGTTGTGGCCGCCGGGAAAGAGACGCACATAGCGGCCCGTGTGGCGCGTGTAGGTCGGGTCGAGTTCGGCTATCTGGAGCGTAAGGTTTTCTTCCGAGGAATATATGTGGTATGCCTTGCCGTCGTCGTCAACGAATACGCCTTGGTCGCGGGCCATTTGTCCGCCTTCGAGGTCGCGGATAGTAAACAGGCCCTCGCCGACGGCCTCGCGCCATTGCGGGGTCCACCATTCGAGGTCTTTGGCCCACGTTTTGTTACGGGCTTCCGTATCGAGGTTTTCGGGCATGATGCCGGGGTTGACACGGCTGCTCTCTATGAGTCTGAATGGCCCGTAGGGGCTGTCGGCAATGGCGACGGCGCTATGGGCTGCGCCATAGCCACGGCCCTTGAGCTCGTGGTGGAACCACATTACATATTTCCCTGTATTGGGGCAATATAATACTTTGGGTCGTTCGATGATACCTCCTTTTTCGAGTATGTCACCCTCTGTGTCGCTCATGGCAAGCACTATGCCCCTGTTTGTCCAGTCGCGTAGGTTGTCAGATGTGTATAGGGCTACCCCTTTTTGGCCGCTGCCTGGGGTGCCGTCGCCCCGGTGCTCTCCATACCAATAGTATGTGCCGTCCTTGGTCATAATACCCCCGCCGTGGGCGTTGATATGCCGCCCATCGGTGTCGGGAAATTTCTCACCGGCTATAAAAGGCATCTCCACGGCAAAGGCTGCCATGGCCGCAGCACTCATTACGATTGTGAATAATGTTCTGAATCTCATTGTACTGTGTTTATATTATTGTTTTGTTTCCTTGCCTGGTATTCACGACGGGGCTGTAGACATCGGCATCGATGCCGATGTCGGCGATACGTATATGGCTGATATGACCAGACAATTTTCCATCGCTTTTTTCCGTTTTTCATGGCGTATGGGCATACTTACCGCCACTGGGGTGCTGTGCTTTTCTTGACACTACAAAGTTAGTAAAGTTTTGGGTTATTTTGTATTCCAATTGATAGAATATGTATTCGAATATTTCAAAATGCCCAAAATGACCTCGCAAAATGATTGATTCATCCATAGAACACACCTGTCGAAAGAACCGCGCCTCTTTTTTATAACCTAAATATCTGTTATCTTTGTAAGCCAAATTGAATACCGCATGAAAAAACACATCACATTATCCACCCTGCTTTGTGCCTTGGGGTGTGCGGCGGGCAATACTGTCAGCAGCCCCGACGGCCGCCTCGTAGTGACCGTAGACATTAATGGCGCCGGGTCGCCAACCTACGTAGTGACATACGACGGCAATACCATGCTCGAACCCTCGCCATTAGGGCTTGTGACAGACTTGGCCGATTATACTAAGGGGCTTTCAATCAAAGATGTCAAAGAGTCGAAAATCGACAAGGTCTATCACCAAGACCGTATCAAGTCGAGCAATAACCGCTATGTCGCCAACGAGGCGCGCTATACCATGGCCGATGCTAAGGGAAGACAGCTCGACGTTGTATTCCGCGTGAGCGACAACGACGTGGCCCTGCGCTACGAACTGCCCCAGACCGACGGCCACCGGGCCTGCGTGGTCGAGAAAGAGGCAACGGGCTTTAATTTCCCCTCGGTCACGACCACTTTCCTCTCGCCGCAGTCAACGCCTTTGATTGGTTGGAAGCGGTCGAAACCGAGCTACGAGGAAGAGTATAATGCCGACCAGGCCCTGTCTACGCCTTCGAAATACGGGGTAGGGTACACCTTCCCGGTCTTGTTCCACATCGGCGACAAGGGCTGGGCACTCGTGTCGGAGACAGGTGTCAACAGCGCGTATTGCGGTTCTCGCCTGAGCGACGGCGACAGCGAGGGCATATATACCATCGCCTTCCCACAGGAGGCCGAGAATAATCACAACGGCACCGTTAGTCCTGGCATCACCCTGCCCGGCGTCACGCCGTGGCGCACGATTACTGTCGGTGCCGACCTTGCCCCGATAGTCGAGACCACTATCCCGTTCGACGTCGTTGACCCGCTCTACGAGGCTTCGACCGAATATGTGCCCGGCAAGAGCACATGGAGCTGGATTTTGTGGCAGGACGATAGTGCCAACTATGATGACCAGGTGGCGTTTATCGACTTCGCCGCCGCCATGGGCTACAAATACTGCCTCGTCGATGCCTTCTGGGATACCAATATCGGCTACAAGCGCATGGAGGAGTTGCTCAAATATGCCCGTTCGAAAGGTGTGGAACTCTTCTTGTGGTATAACTCCAATGGCTACTGGAACGACACCGTGCAGGGCCCTGTCAACATCATGGCCAACACCATCGCGCGTAAAAAAGAGATGAAGTGGCTCAAAGAGCATGGCGTTAAAGGTCTCAAGGTCGACTTCTTCGGCGGCGACAAACAGCAGACCATGAAGCTCTACGAAGACATATTGTCAGATGCCAACGACTACGGCCTGATGATAATCTTCCACGGCTGCACGTTGCCTCGCGGCTGGGAACGGATGTACCCCAATTATGTAGGCAGCGAGGCCGTGCTGGCTTCTGAAAACTTGATTTTCCAGCAGCATTTCTGCGATATGGAGGCTTTCAACGCCACCCTGCATCCCTTTATCCGCAATGCCGTGGGCTCGATGGAATATGGCGGCACGTTTATGAACAAGCGCATGAATCGCGGCAACGACGGCGGAAACTATCGTCGTACTTCCGATATTTTCCAGCTTGCCCTTACCATACTCTATCAGAACAGCATCCAGAACTTTGCCCTCGCTCCCAACAACCTTGCCGACGCTCCCGGGCTGTGTATCGATTACCTCAAGGACGTGCCTACCACTTGGGACGAGACCGTGTTTGTCGATGGCTATCCGGGTAAATATGTCGTGCTTGCACGTCGTCGCGGCATGGACTGGTATGTCGGCGGTGTCAATGCTACCGACAAGCCTCTCAAGCTCGACCTCGCCTTGCCCATGCTGGCCGGCAAGAAGGTAAGTTTCTACTCTGACTCGTACACTACTGCCGCACGCAAGGAGATGAAGAAAGCCGACAAGCGCCTTCCGCTTGCCACCGACTTCGTGCCGGCGGTAAGCGAAATCACTGTCAATGCCGACGGTAGTGTGCCTGTCACCATCCTGCCCTCGGCCGGAATAGTGCTCAAAACCAAGTGAATGTAAAATTTTTCAAAAAAAGTTAAGGAAAAATTTGCATGGGCCGATATTTTGGCGTAACTTTGCACCGCAAAACAAATGGTGCCAGTAGTTCAGCTGGTTAGAGCGTCGGATTGTGGTTCCGAAGGTCGTGGGTTCGAATCCCACCTGGCACCCCATAGCAAATTATTCCCCATTTTGAGTCGGATTGTGCGTGAGCATTATCCGACTTCCCTTTTTAGATTGCTTTCTATGTGCCACCACCCCTATCCATCTCGCCAGCTCCGATATAAGGGGTCACAGTCTATGAACCGAAGAAACATAAAGACATAAAGTCAAAAAGTACAAAAAATTTTTTGTGATAGGTAGGGGTGCTAATGATTGGAGCTCTACTCTCCGAGGCGAGCCATAGCCGTGGCGGCGCATAGCAGAGGTAGGTGCATGGCGCTCCTATCATTAGCCCTTCTTATTCAAAAGGGTCAAGCCGAAAGTACGGTGCATTTGTTAAAACCGAGAGGATGAAGTGTTAAAATTTCAGGCGTATAGCTTGACG
>VSPF01000043.1 GCA_009775195.1 Muribaculaceae bacterium | reverse complement strand
GGGGTGTAGCTCAGTTGGTTAGAGTACGCGTCTGGGGGGCGTGAGGTCGCTAGTTCGAGTCTAGTCACCCCGACAAAGCAAAAGCAAATTGCCTGTAAGCCTCCGGCTTACAGGCAATTATTTTTTAAGCCGGGACAAATACGGGACAGCATCAGCCCTGGCGCATGATAAATTTGGCTCTTTACCCGAGTGCTTGCTTGACCACTACGGCGTTGTTGTGCTCGCGGTCGTGGGAGGAGTAAAGGAGGGTGACGGTGGGTTTGTCGGCGAGGGCGGCTTTTAAGGTGGCGAAGGCCGGGTTGGCCAATAGTTCGGCGCGGTATTTCTCGGCAAATTCGGTCCAGCGGCCGTCGGGGTCTTGGTGGAACCATTCGCGCAGTTCGGTCGACGGGGCGATGTCTTTGTCCCACCAGTCGTAGTGGAATGTTTCGTGGGAAAGGCCGCGAGGCCATAGGCGGTCGACATAGACGCGGTAGCCGTCGCCGGGCGATGCCGGGTCGTAGGCTCGTTTGAGTTGTATTGTCTGTTTCATTTTAGGTGTAATATTTCGAGGAAACGCTCTACCGTAGCAGGGTCGCCCGAGTATTTGCCGTGGTCTTCGCTCAGCTTGCAGGTGCTGCAGTAGAAGGGCCACGACTCGGTAATCTTGACGGCAATAAGTTTGATTACGATATTCATCGGCTTTACACCGTCGAAATCGTTGGTAAAATGTGTGCCGATACCGAACGACGGTATGCACTTGCCTTGTGCGTAATGCTGTATTTTGATAGCCTCGTCGACGTCGAGCCCGTTGCTGAATACGATTTGTTTGCTTGCCGGGTCGATATTGAGGCTGCGGTACTTGTCGACGATAAGGTCGAGTTCTTCGTAATTGTCGCCGCTGTCGACCCTGAGCCCCTTGAACATGTTGGCATAGTCCTCCGAGAAATTGAGGCTGAATATGCGCCAGCCGTAGGTGTCGTAGAGGAATGTGCCCAAGGCGCCACGGTAAGTGCCGGCCCATGTGCGCATGGCGAGATAATTTGCCATCTGGGGGCCGAACATGCCCGCAATAGCGCAGATAAGTTCGTGAGCCATAGTGCCTACAGGCACCAGGTCGTACTTCATGGCGAAGTATACGTTGCTCGTGCCGATAAATCTGCCCGGGCCGGCAAGTGTCTCCTGGCACTCCTTCATCGCCCTGATGGCGGTGTCCTGAGCCTCGAACGACGCTCGACGGCGCGTGCCGAAGTCGCTAAAGGTGCATCCGGCCTCGATTAGTCTGCGTGCCTTGTCGCGAGACTTGGCGTAATACCTGTCGTAGTCAAACGATTTGTCCTCACCGGTCATTATATAGTATAGTTCCGACACGATTGCCAGGACCTTGACTTCGAGAAAAATCGTGTCGCACCAAGAGCCTTCGAAAACTATGTCGAGGTGGCCCTCGTCGTCCTGATTGATTTTGACCCAGTTGCTGTCGTAGCGGAAGCCCTTGAGGTAGCTGTAGAACCATGCCGGGATGTAGTTGCACCGTCTGCGCATAAAGGCTATCTCCTCGTCGGTGATTACCACGGTCTCGAGCATCTTGACCTGTGCGCGTAGCTCCTCGGCAAAGCCCGGTGGGTAGACGGTGTGAGCACGGTCGTTAAACTTATATCTGACCTGTGTGCGCGGATAATTTTCGATTACCGCGCAGCACATGGTAAACTTATATAGGTCGTCGTCGGTGAAATGTTGTATTATCTGGCGCATGACAGGTGGTTGGAAGGTTGAATATAATTAAAACAACCTCCCGGCATTTTAGTTGAATGGTTGGTGTAAACTCATGTCACGAACATCTTGCAATTAAAATGTGTTTTACTTTCGGTGTCGGCATGGTGCCGCCACGTGATTCATAAAAAACTACCGATATGTTAGAAACCGAATACAAATTTGGCGAAGTCCACGACCTTGCCAAACAGCTCGAGGCTGGAGAAGAACGTGTACATTTCAAAAATATCTTTACCAATACCGGCGGCGGTGTGTCGTTGCTGGCCTTCAAGGCCGGGCAGAAGCTCGAAACACACCTGTCGCCCGCCGAGGTGATGGTCTACGTTGTAGAGGGGGAGATAGAGTTTACCATGCTCGACAAACTCCACACCATCAAGACCGACCACTTCATGCTCATGGGCCAGGGCGTGCCCCACAGCGTGGTGGCTAAGACCGATGCCAAAGTACTGCTCGTAAAAATCAAAGACTGAACCCGATATGGACGCAAACCAGAAGATGTTCTGCTATCAGTGCCAGGAGACAGCCAAGGGCACGGGCTGTACCTTGAGGGGTGTCTGCGGCAAATTGCCTGAGACCTCGGCCCGTATGGACCTCCTGCTCTATGCCACACGTGGCGTCGCCATACTCAACGACGCCCTGCGCGGCCACGGGCAGCCGCAGCGCAATGCCGACCACCAGGTGATTGACGCCCTGTTTACAACCATTACCAATGCCAATTTCGACAACGACTCGCTCGACGGCTATATACGCCGTGCCTTCCAGATGAAGCGCGAGCTCAGGGCCAAGTGCAAGGATTTGGGTGTCAAAATCCCCGACTATCCCGAGGTGGCCCTCGATGCCGAACCCGACGATTGCGAGAAGCTCGAACCTGTGACCGGCGTCCTTGCCGAGACCGACCCCGACAAGCGAGGCCTCAGGCAGCTTGCTGTTTATGGCGCAAAGGGTGCGTCGGCATATGCCCGTCATGCAGCAAACCTGCATTACGAAGACGACGATGTATATGCCTATATCGAGAAGACACTCAAAGAGGTGAGCCGCCCCGATATCACTGTCGACGAGCTGGTAAAACTCGTGCTCTACATGGGCGAGGGCGGCGTGAAAGCCATGGCCCTGCTCGATGCTGCCAACACCGGCACATACGGCAATCCCGAAATCACCAAGGTAGATATAGGCGTGCGCAAAAATCCGGGCATACTTATCTCGGGCCACGACCTGCACGACCTCGAGGAACTTCTCGAGCAGACAGCCGGTACGGGCGTGGATGTCTATACCCACTCCGAGATGCTGCCGGGGCAATACTATCCCTATTTCAAGAAGTATCCCCACTTTGCCGGCAACTATGGCAATGCATGGTGGAAGCAGGTCGATGAGTTCGAGACATTCAACGGCTGCTTTGTCTTCACCTCGAACTGTATCGTGCCGCCGCGTAAGAATACCACATATCTCGACCGTGTCTTCACTCTCGGCGTGGTCGACATGCCCGGCACGCACCATATCGATGCCGACGAGGCGGGCCGTCATGATTTTTCCGAAGTGATTGCCAAGGCCAAGACTTGCCAGCCGCCTACCGAAATCGAGCACGGCGAAATTGTTGGTGGCTTCGCCTATCACCAGGTTATCGAGCTGGCCCCGAAGATCATCGACCTGGTCAACCGTGGCAAAATCCGCAAATTCGTGGTCATGGCAGGCTGCGACGGTCGTTTCCCGTCGCGAAGCTACTACACTGACTTTGCCAAGGCCCTGCCCGAAGATTGCGTGATACTCACGGCCGGGTGCGCCAAGTACCGCTACAACAAGCTGCCTCTCGGCGACATCGAGGGCGTGCCTCGCGTGTTGGATGCCGGTCAGTGCAACGATTCCTACTCGCTCGTGCGCATAGCCATGGCTCTGAAGGATGCCTTCAAAGTCGAGAGCATCAACGACCTGCCTATCGTCTACAACATAGCGTGGTACGAGCAGAAGGCCGTAATCGTGCTGCTTGCGCTTCTATATCTCGGCGTGCAGAATATCCACACCGGCCCCACACTGCCGGCATTCTTTACCCCTGATATACTCAAAGTACTTCAGCAGAAGTTTAATATCGGCACAATATCGACCGTAGACAACGATATAGCTACACTTATTAATTGAAACCCCTATCAAACTACCAGAACTATGGACCAGAAATATGTATGTGAAGTCTGCGACTGGGTATACGACCCGGCAGTAGGAGACCCCGACAACGGCATCAAGCCCGGCACAGCATTTGCCGACCTCCCCGACGACTGGGTATGCCCCGTCTGCGGCGTAGGCAAAGACCAGTTCGCACCCGTGGAATAAAGCACTTACCATAACTCTCACAAGGCCCCGTGGCGGACGCTGTGTATATCCGCCACGGGGCCTTGTGAAACTTAAACAAACGGCTGCACAATATTTTTAGCACATAGGCGTTAGATATATAGAAAGATAAATTCACCCAAACTCTTTTGCCTATGAAGAAAACATCTACTCTTTTTATCCCCACCGAAACCTCACGTGAGGTATCACTCCACACCGTAAGACGCCAGCCGCGCCCCAGCACCATAGCCAAGCTATGCCAGCTCGCCCGCTGCGCCTTTGCCACCGGCAAATCAATGCCCCTGATTATCCTCAACTAATCGGGGACATCAACCCCGGGGGCGTCCCCACCAATTTAGCCACCACATAATGGCCGGCATATATATCCATGTGCCATTTTGCACTGTAAAATGTGCATATTGCGACTTCTACTCGGTCGCCAGGCCCGACATGGCCGATGCCTATATCGACGCTGTCGGCAAAGAATACCGTGCGCGGCGGCATGAGACCGGAGACGCCCCCATAAACACACTCTATATCGGCGGCGGCACACCGTCGCTGCTCTCTCCAGCCCAATTTGCAAAACTTATATCGTATTTTGACCTCGGCCCGGTAAAGGAATTTACCATCGAAGCCAACCCCGACGACATAGACGACGCACACGTCGAGACATGGGCCGACTGCGGCGTGAACCGCGTGAGCATCGGGGTGCAGTCGCTCGTCGATGCCGAGTTGCAGGCCGTAGGGCGACGACACAACGCCGGGCAAGCAATCGAGGCCATTGCAAAAATTCAAAGCCACAGGATTGACAATATCAGCGGCGACCTGATTTATGGATTGCCAGGGCAGACACCCGACTCGTTTTCATACAGCCTCGACACATTGTTATCGACCGGCATCAAACACCTCTCGGCCTACTGTCTGAGCTATGAAGAAGGCACTCGCCTATGGCGCTGGCTGCAGCAAGGCCGCGTAGCACCTACCGACGACGACATCATCGCCGTAATGTACGACATGCTGTGCCAACGAGCGCGGACAGCAGGGTTCGAGCACTACGAAATCTCCAATTTCGCACTGCCGGGCTATCGTTCGCGCCACAACTCGTCGTATTGGCACGGAGTGCCCTATCTCGGCCTCGGGCCGGGCGCACATTCATGCGACATTCACGGCACGCGGAGATATGTGCCCTCCGACATCCGGGCATACATCACCGCGCCCGAAACAGCCGCCATCGTCGACGAAGAATCAGACACCGACCGCGCCAACGACCGCATCATGACCTCGCTGCGCACAGCCGAGGGGCTCGACTTGTCGCAATTCACCCCTGCGCAGCAACAAGAGCTTAAAGCCCTTGCCGCGCCACATGTCGCGTCGCAGCGACTCGTGGTTACAGGCAGGGGCTTTGCCATACCAGAAATGTCATTTATGTTATCCGACGCAGTTATCCGCGACCTCCTGCTGTAAGTCACACCACGCCGACAGGCAACTGCATGGTGGCACAGTGCAGTGACCCATGCTGGCGTATGAGCGCGTTGCAGTCTATAGGTATAATCTTATGGTCCGGCATGGCCGCCTGTATGGCCATAAGTGCGTGCATGTCCTTGAGAGGCTGGTTATAGATAGGGGCAAGCACCACGTTGTTGACAATCAAGAAATTGGCATACGTCGCCGGTAGTCGCGACCCATCGTCAGGGTCGTACACCGGGTCGGGCAGGGGAAGCTCGATAAGGTTAAAGGGCATCCCGTCGGGCCGGCGCAGGGCGTCGAGGTCGCCACGCATTGCGGCAAGCGACTCGTAGTGCTCGTCGTCGGGGTCGCTACAACCGACATATAGCAGCGTATCGCCCGGAGGCACCAGGCGTACAAGGGTATCGATATGCCCGTCGGTATCATCGCCGGCGAGGGCCCCGTGTTCGAGCCAGAGTATGGTGTCGACACCCAGGTCGGCCCTAAGGCAATCCTCTATATCGGTTTTCGAAAGACCGCCGTTGCGGTTAGGCGACAACAGGCAGTCGGTAGTGGTAATCAGCAGTCCGCTGCCGTCCGACTCGACCGAGCCACCCTCGAGAGTGAAACTGAGGCGGTTGATACGCGGAGCCTTTATTACCCCGGCATCGCACAGCCGCATGGTGGCAAGGTTGTCGTTGTCTGCGGCAAACTTCAGCCCCCAGCCGTTGAACTGATAATCGACCACGGCCTTCACCCCGTCTACATCGACGGTCAGGGGGCCGTAGTCGCGCGTCCAGGTGTCGTTTGTAGGCAGTTTGATATATTCTATATTTTCACATACGGTGCTCTCGGGCAGATATTTGGCCGCCGGCTCTTCGGGCCCGATTACAATCACGCGCACATGCTTTGACAGGGCACAGATTATGTGGCCGTAGGTAGTACGCACTTCGTCGAGCATCGGCGCCCAGTCGGTGTCGGCGTGGGGCCATGCTACAAGCACGGCGTCTACCGGCTCCCATTCGGCAGGAAATCGGAGTGAGGCTGTCATTCTTCGTCGTTATAATCGTTGAGGGTATCCCACATCTCGTCCTGGCCGTCCATATATTCATTGCAGAAATCGAGGAAGCCCCGGCGTTCGCTGTTGCCTTGTTCACGACAATACTCGCGATAACTCTTTCGCAGTTCCGGGTCGTCGACAAGGGCCTGTCTGAATGTTGCTTCGGCCATATCGGCACTATGTGACTGCTGTATTATAGAGATAAAGAATTCTGTGATGTCTTCCATTAGGTTTGAGGTGATGATGAAGTCATAATATCTTCGCCGCCAAAAGTAGACAATAAATTCCACTTCGCCACACAATTGCCGTTAAATAAATTTAAATGCAACATAATCAGAGCATAATTTGTTATAATTTAAATTTAACGAGTTTCAAAACTGCCTATTTATGAAAAGAATCGTCTACCTTCTAAGCCTGGTGCTACTATTGGGAGCCTGCAGCCCCTTCGCGCTCGTCAATAGCGAGACCTACAACAACGCCGACCTGGCGCAATACAAGACCTTCCGCATCGTCAGTCCCGCCGACGGCCACCTGCCGCCGGGCATGGAGATGGTAACATACTACAACATCGCTGCCGCCATACGCGAGCAAATGCTCGAGCGCGGCTTTACCGAAGACCCCTCGTCGCCGCTGCTTATCAACATCGGCCTCACCGTGCACCGCGAGATTGAGACCCAGCCCGCCCTGCCGCCGGGCTACATGCCATACTCCGGGCCTTACTACAACGGCTACTACCCATATTTCATGTATCCGCGCGCCAACTACTGGGCGAGCTACTACGCCAACGCCCAGGTAATCACCGGCATATACAAAGAGGGCGTGCTGACCATGGACTTTGTCAATATCGACAGCAAGGTGCCGCTCTACTCTGCCTCGGTCGCCACCATCATGCAGAACGGCAACCCACAGTTCCGCAACCTCAAGGGTATAGCCGAAGCCGTGTCGACCCTTTTCTCAAAGTTCCCCGTACCGATGCTGCCTCAATACCGTCAGAAATAAGCCATGCCAAATACCACGACAACACCACGCCACAGCTATATCGAATTCCTGGTCTTCATCGCCATCCTCGGGGCATTCAGTTCGCTTGTCAACGACATGTACCTGCCCACCATCCCGTCGATGATGCGCGAGTTCCACACCACGCCCTCGATTACCCAGCTCGGCCTGTCGATGGTCATGCTCGGGCTGGGCATAGGGTCGGCGGTGTGGGGGTCGCTCAGCGACCGCTATGGGCGTAAACCGATGCTGCTCATATCGCTGGCACTCTTCGGCATAAGCACCGCTGTCGCCATTTTTTCACCGACTATCTATTTCTTTATAGTTTGCCGCCTCTTCCAGGGTATCGGTGCCGGCGGAGGCATGGTATTGTCATACTCCATACCCGCCGACGATTACCAGGGTCGCGAGCTGGCCAAGGTCATGGCCGTCGTGGGCGCGATGAACGGTGTTGCCCCTGCCCTGGCACCGACTATCGGCGGTGTCATGGCCGACTCGGTCGGCTGGCGCGGCATATTCGTGCTGTTGCTGGCCATAGGCGTGGGCATGTTCATATGGAGCCGCCGTATGCCCGAGAGCCTGCCCCCGCAACGACGGCTGAAAGCCAAGGGCCTGAAGGAATATCTAAACGCCTATGCAGGGCTATTCCGCAACGGCAGATTCATGATTTACGTGTTTATCAAGGCCATAGGCGTGGGTCTGCTCTATGCATATATATCGTCGGCACCGTTTATCATACAGGACCATTACGGCTTTTCGGCTCTTGAGTTCGGCCTAATCTTCGGTGGCAACGCCCTCGCCATAGCCGTAGGGTCTATCGTGGTCATGAAATTCCGAGTGCTCAAACAGGGCCTTGTCGCGGGCACGATGATTATGACGGCTTTCGCCCTTGGCGAGGCATGGGTCATGTATCATGCCGACCACTTCTGGTGCTACGAGCTTATGGCCATACCCATGCTTGCCGGCAGCGGCATGGTATTTTCGAGCGCCAACAGTCTGGGCATGGATGTAGGCAGTGCCGACGCCGGTACCGCCGGGGCAATCCTCAATGTAATCAAGTATATCTTTGCGGCCGTAGTCGCCCCTATCGTCGGTATGGGAAATATCATGCACTCGTCGGCCATAACCTTTGTCTGCGTCGCCGCAGTGGCATTTATCCTCGCCCTGTTTGCCTCGAAGCTAAAGCCCCTGCCCGAAATGGTCAAAAAATGAATATTTATGGAACTATCGCAACCATATTATGTCATAAAATTTGACTATCTTTGCAGCGACGACATAAACCATTCACATCATGTCAAAAATCGAGACAGACCCGCGTGTGCTCGAACTGCTGTCGCAAAACTTCGGCACCGTCAGTTCGGCCAGCACCGAAATAATAAATCTTGAGGCCATACTCAACCTCCCCAAGGGCACCGAGCATTTCGTTGCCGACCTCCACGGCGAAAGCGAGGCTTTCCGCCACATACTCAAAAACGCATCGGGAAATATCAAACGCAAGGTACGCGAGATTTTCGGCACATCGCTGCGCGAACAAGAAATCCGCGAACTATGCACACTCATTTATTACCCCGAGCAGAAACTCGAATACATCAAGGCCGCCGAGACAAACCTCGACGACTTCTACAATATCACGCTCCACCAACTGGTGCGCGTGCTGCAGACTGTATCGGTAAAATATACCAGGTCGAAGGTGCGCAAGGCCCTGCCCAAAGAATATGCCTATATCATCGAGGAGCTGCTGCACGAGTCGCCGTCCGACGACGACAAGACGGCCTACTTCAACCGCATCATCGAGACAATCATCTCTACCGGGCAGGCCGACTCGTTTATCGTGGCGATGTCGAATGTAATACAGCGGCTCAGCATCGACCAGCTCCACATACTCGGTGATATATTCGACCGAGGCCCCGGCGCCCACCTAATCATGGACACCCTCTGCACCTATGGCAACTTCGACATACAGTGGGGCAACCACGACGCCCTGTGGATGGGTGCGGCCGCCGGCAACGACTGCTGCATAGCCAACGTGCTGCGCTTGTCGCTGCGCTATGGCAATATGGCCACGCTCGAAGACGGCTACGGCATCAACCTTGTGCCCCTGGCAACATTCGCCATGGAGACATACGGCGACGACCCGTGCGACAAATTCGGGCCGCACCTTGATGCCGGCGACAACACGCACAGCGAAAAGACGCGCCGGCTCATAGCCCAGATGCACAAGGCTATCAGCATAATACAGTTCAAACTCGAGGCGCAGATGGTAGACCGCCGCCCCGAATGGGGCATGGAAGACCGCAAGCTGTTCGAACATATCGACTTCGACCGCAAAGTGTTTGTGCGCGATGGCAAGGAGTATGAGATGAAAGACTGCAACTTCCCGACAGTCAACCCTGCCGACCCCTACGCCCTTACCCGCGAGGAAGCCGAACTTGTAGAGAAGCTAAATCACTCGTTTGCCGTCAGCGACAAACTCAAGAAACATATCGGCTGCCTCTTCCAGCACGGGTGCATGTACGGGATTTTCAACTCCAACCTCCTCTTCCACGCCTCGATGCCCCTCAATGCCGACGGTACCCTCAAGGAGGTAGACCTTGGCGGCACCAAATATAAGGGTCGCGAGCTGATGCACCGCGTGGGCATGCTCATGCGAGCAGCCTTCAACGACGACACCCCGGCCGACGAACGCGACTTCGCGCGCGACTACTACTGGTACCTATGGTGCGGACCCGACTCGCCGCTGTTCGACAAATCGCGCATGGCCACCTTCGAACGCTATTTCATCGCCGACCCCGAGACTCACAAAGAGGAGAAAGGCTATTACTACAAGCTGCGCAACAACGAGGAAATCTGCGATATGATTCTCGACGAGTTCGGTGTCACAGGCGAACACCGCCATATCATCAACGGCCACGTGCCGGTGCGAATTAACCAGGGCGAGACGCCTATCCGCGCCAACGGCAAACTTATGGTCATCGATGGCGGCTTTGCCAAGGCATACCACGACCAGACCGGTATAGCCGGTTATACGCTCGTCTTCCACAGCCGTGGCCTTCAGTTGGTGCAGCACGAGCCGTTCACCTCGGCCGAGGAGGCAATCAAGAACTGTACCGACATCGTCAGCACCACACAGCTTGTCGAACTCAGCCAGCACCGTATGCGCGTTCGCGACACCGACAAGGGCCACGAACTCCTCAGCCAGATACGCGAACTGACCGAGCTGCTCTACGCCTACCGCCACGGCATCATCAAAGAACGCGAGAAGAAATAAATCAAAGACAAATTCAAAATAAATTTTGATTTGCTCTAGACTTATTTGTATTTTTGTGGCAAAATCTTAACCTTAGAATATTCGATATGGAATACGCAATATTGGCCGCCGGGCAAGGCTCGCGTTTGTCTCGCGAAGGCGAGAAGGCTTCTAAACCTATGATTTCGATACTCGGTCAGCCTATGATAGAGCGTCTTATCCGTCTGCTTACAGACTGTGGGGCCGAGCGCATACATATAGTCACAAACCCGGCGATGGTCGACCTCAACAACCATCTCGCCGACCTGTGTGCGAATACCGACCTGCCTGTCAGCTTCCGCCCCATCATCGCAGACAACTCGTTCTATAGCCTTAGCGAGGCCGCACGCGATATAAAAGGCAAATTTATCGCCATGACTGTCGACGCCATATTCCCCACCTCGGAGTTTCGCGAATATATCCGCGCAGTCGAGGCTATGCCAGACGGCACAGCCGTGATAGCCCTTACGCGCTATGTCGACGACGAGAGCCCGCTCTATGCCCGCCTGAGCGACGACGAAGGCGAGGTAATCGACTATCGCTATGGTGGCGAACCGTTCGAGGGGACGCCTATCGTGTCGGCCGGGATTTATGGCATCACCGACCGCATAATGGAGATTGCCCAAGAAAATCAGTATCCGGCCTCGACCAGTGATTTTCAGCGTATCCTGGCCGTGGGCGACAAGGTTCGCGTCGTGCCCTTCGTGATGAGCAAGGCATTTGATGTCGACCACGTGAGCGATCGCCTCGCAGCCGAGGAATTCCTCGCAAAGGTCAATTGACTTAAGTTTCGTAAGTCTATGACTTACTCACTGTTAATGGTTTATCGATTAGTGATAGCCTTGGCTTGCTAATAGTCATCACTAATAATATTGTTATTTGCATTTATCAAACCATTACCTATAACCAAAAGACCACTAACAGTGAGCAAGTTGCATACTTGCGAAACTTGAATTAATTGACATACTCCAGTGTTCATAGCCGATGCGGAGGTCATCGAGCAGCCGAGCGGAGGAAACAAAAAGTCAAAAAGACATAAGGCACAAAAATTATGAGCCTTATGTCTTTGGAAGGAGCTAAGACGGAGTCGAAGATAGCAAAAATCTCTTTTGCAGCGTTAAAAGTGCCATATTATATCTGAATTTCAGATAAAATTTCGTAATTTTGGGGTCGCAATTGACACCAATCATTTATGGCATTAATAAAAATCGCCGGGATAATGCGCGCTGGCGCGTTTTCGCCAAACCATATAGGCAATGATGCCGCCATCTTCAATTTTGTTGCCGAGCAACTGCGCAAACGCGGATGCGAGGTCAACGTATATAGCGAGGAGCAATTTATCGGAGGTGCTGTCGACGAGCATGTTATACTCAACATGTGCCGAGAAATGAGGTCGATTGCCCTCTTGCAACGCCTCGAAGACGAAGGCCGCCTCGTTATAAACTCGGGCTACGGCATCGAGAACTGCATACGCGAGCGTATGACCCGCATATTGCTCGGCTCGGGCATAGCCTATCCCGAGAGCATAATCGTGAACACCGACGAGGCCGTGGCCGACAGACTCAAGAAAATGAAAATCGACCGTTGTTGGATTAAGCGCGGCGAGTCGCACTCGCTCCACCACGAAGACGTGTGCTACGCGCGCCATGCCGAGGAAGCCCAGGAACTGCTGCAGGAGTTCTTCTTGCGCGGCATCAAGAAAGCGGTCATAAACCGACACCTTGACGGCGAACTGGTAAAATTCTACGGCGTCGCAGGCACTCCGTTTTTCTATACCTTCTACCCCTTCCGACAGCAGCATGGCAAGCAGGCCGACCCAGACCGACCCCAGGCCGACCCAAATAGAATGCGTGCCATGTGCGAGAAAGCTGCCGAAGAGCTCGATGTAAAAATCTATGGCGGCGATTGCATACTTTCTGACGACGGAACGCTCAGCCTCATAGACATCAACGACTGGCCGAGCTTCGCCCCCTGCCGCCAGGATGCCGCACCGGCTATCGCGAGATATGTCATGACGGCTATCAAGGAACACAACAGTTGAGCCATGGCAAATCCATATCGCAAGTCTACCAAACTACCCGAGGGCAGTACCCGGCGCTTTCCCATCCTGCCGCGACTGATTGCCACGTCGCTCGGCGCGGGTTTCCTGCCTGTTTGTCCGGGCACATGGGGTGCCCTGGCAGGCATAATACTGTGGTTGCCGCTCTACCTGTGGGCCTCGGTATCGGTAACACTGTGGGTAACGGTTGCGGCAGTAGTGATATTTACCATCGCCGGCACATGGGCCAGCGACGTGGCCGAACGCTACTGGGGCAAAGACCCCGTGGTGGCATGCATCGACGAGACCGTAGGCCAGTGGCTCACGCTGCTGCCAGTAACACCACTGTGCCCGTGGTGGGAGATAGTGCTGGCCCTGGCACTATTTCGATTCTTCGATATTTTCAAACCACTCGGTATACGCAAGACCGAGAAACTTCCCGGCGGCTGGGGCATGATGGCCGACGATATTCTTGCCGGCATCTACGGCGCCATTACAATCCTGATTATAAATGAAATCTTTAACTATGTCTGACATGCCGCCCCGACAGTCAATATGGGCAGCAATCGGCAATAAGCTACTCAAGAGCAACTCGCTCTTATTCACATATCTGCGGTCTATCGTGTCTTCACAGTGTGCCAGTTGGTCTGACATGCTTATCGGCTTTGTATTCTTTGCGTGGCTCGGCTTCAGCCCGCTTACGGCAACGATGATAGGCGCACTGTGCGGCGGCATCATAAACTGCGTCATCAACTATCGCTTCACCTTCCATGCCTCGGGCGTCGACTGGCGTGCAATCATCGTCAAGTACACGGCTGTATGGCTCGGGTCGATGTTGCTAAACTCCTACGGCACCCAGGTAATCTATAGCCTGTTGAGCCGCTGGGTATGGCTACAGGACATCGGTTTTAGCCCCGACGGATTCTTCGCCGCCGCCCGACTGTTCACTTCTCTGATAGTATCGTGGTTTTGGAATTTTGCGCTACAGCGCTACTTCGTCTACCGCAGTATATGGCTCGACCGCCATATAATAAGGGCGATGGAGGCTGTCGGAATCAAAAAATCTGAAAAATAACTTAGGCTATGGATATTAAACAAACAGCCAAGACTGCCCGCAACGGCCTGCAGCAAGGCATATATACTGTCATAAATCCCTTTGTAAGACTGCTTATCCGCATGGGCGTGACACCCAACATGGTAACAACCATAGGCATGCTTGGCAACATGGCGGCGGCAGCGGTAATGGTATGGGCCGCAATCAAAATCAGCCAGTATGGCATGTCGCCCGACTACGGCCTCGTGACTCTCGCCGGGGCCTTGATTATCGGTTTTTCGCTGTTCGACATGCTCGACGGCCAGGTAGCCCGTCTGGGCAACATGGCTTCGACCTACGGCGCCATGTACGACTCGGTGCTCGACCGATACTGCGAACTGTTTACACTTGGCGGCATAGCGGCCTTCCTAATCGCGTGCGGCAATATATGGGGCGCCGTGATTACGTTCCTTGCCCTTGTAGGCAGCATCATGGTCAGCTATGTGCGCGCACGAGCCGAGGGGCTCGATATCGAGTGTAAGATTGGCTTTATGCAGCGGCCCGAGCGCGTGGTCGTCACAGCCGTGGCTACCATCGCAACCGGCATAGCAGGCATGTACAACGACCCGGCATCGACTTTCGACCCCAATCTCATTCTCGTATGCGCGATGACAATTATCGCCGTTTTTGCAAACCTCACGGCATTTGCAAGGCTCGTTCACAGCCGCAACGAACTGATTAAATCGGGCCGCAAATGAGATTGGACATGCCAGCCCTGCGCGAGTCGGCATGGTGTGCCGGCGCGTTGGTGCTATGGTTGGCAGTAACCGCGCTGTGTATCGGGTTCAGGCCCGAGCACCTGGTGATGGCCCTGCTGATTTTCGCACTATTTTTCTTTAACGGCGCTACACGGAGAGTCGTTATCGCCCTTGTGCCGTTTTTCCTGTTCGGCATCTCGTATGATTGGATGAATATCGTGCCTAACTACAAGGTCAACCCGGTCGATGTAGAGGGGCTATACCAGGCCGAGAAATCAATATTCGGCATAGCTACGGCAACGGGGACCGTGACCCCAAACGAGTTCTTCGGCATACACAACTGCCCCGTCATGGACTTCCTGGCAGGGTGTTTCTATCTCTGCTGGGTACCGCTTCCCATAATATTCGGCCTCTATCTCTATTTCACCCGTCGCACAAGGTGGTATATCCATTTCGCAATAGTATTCCTCTTTGTCAACCTGCTCGGATTTGGCATATATTACCTCCACCCGGCGGCACCGCCATGGTATGTCGCACTGCACGGCTTCGAGGCAATAGAGGGTACACCCGGCGATGTGGCGGGCCTCGGACGCTTCGACCAGATGACAGGGCTGGGAATATTCAACGCCCTCTATGCGCGTAACAGCAATGTTTTCGCTGCAATACCGTCGCTGCATAGCGCTTATACTCTCATAGCATTTATATACGCACTGCTTAGCCGCGCACCCAAGGGTTGGTCGATAGCTCTCGGCATCGTGACCCTCGGCATATGGTTTACGGCAGTGTATACATCTCATCACTACATTATCGATGTAATGCTCGGCATCGCCACAGCCCTCGTTGGCACAGCTTTGTTCGAATGGGGCCTGATGCGTATCAGGCCGTTCGCAAACTTTGTAAACCGCTATGCCGCATACGTCGAAATACCTCGATAAACATGGCAGACACATCAGATTACAATCAATATGACATCAGGCCCGACGTATTGAACTACGACGACATACGCCAACTGGTGCCGCGCCTCGACGGGCACGAGAAACTCGTCAATTGGCTGCTTCACTTTCTTTCGGTCGACGAGGTCAACGCCGTCCATGGCCGTAGCTGCGACACGCCCGGCCCCGAGTTTGTAAAGCGTATGCTGATTGACGATTTCAAAATCAAGCTGCGCGTCGACAACGAAGACATCCTCGCCCGGTTTAAAGAAGGGCCGTTTATCACCGTCAGCAACCACCCACTCGGCGCGCTCGATGGTATCGCCCTCATCTACCTGGTCACACGCTACAGGCCCGAGTACAAGGTCATGGTCAACATGATACTCAATAAAATCAGCGCCATGCGCCCCAACTTCATCGCTGTAGATGCGTGGGCCAGCAACGACCCCGACAAACGCGCCGTATCGGTCAACGGCATACGCCAGGCCATAAAACAATTGCGCGACGGTAAGCCCATGGGCTTCTTCCCGGCCGGGGCGATGAGCAAATCTACCCTATTCCACGGCATTCAGGACCGCCCGTGGCAACTATCGGTACTCCAAATCATAGCACGCGCCAAAGTGCCCGTGATACCCATATATTTTCACGACCGCAACAGTTGGTGGTGCGACTTCCTCGGCCATGCATGCTGGCCGGCCCGCTCGCTCAGACTTCCGGCCGAGGTATTCCGCAAGCGTGGCAAGACACTTCACATATCGATTGGCGAACCAATCAGCCCCGAAGTACAGGTCCAATATGCCGATGCCGAACAACTCGGAGCCTTCCTTCGCCAAAAGACCTACGAACTGAAGAAATACAAATAAATTGACTGTCGTAGCCTTAAGCAGACTAATATTTGCGAATTAAAATTTGTAGATAATGGCAGATACAAATAACTCAAGCTATCGCGACTCTCTCAAATCACTCGACACAGAAGAACATATCGACCTGTGGTTTTACCGCCCCATAGGCTATGCCTGGGCCTGTCTTGCACGCAAGCTCGGTGTTACACCCAATGCTATCACGATTGCCTCTATATTCCTTGGCATAGGTGCCGGCATTGCATTCTACTTCAATGATATCTGGATTAACATAATAGGTATCGTGCTGCTCATCTGGGCCAACAGCTTTGACAGCGCCGACGGGCAGTTGGCGCGCATGACCAAGCAGTATTCACGCATCGGGCGCATACTCGACGGCCTTTCGGGCGACATCTGGTTCTTCACCATATATTTGTGCATTTGCTTGCGCGAGAACGCCACGTCGCCCTTCTTTTCGAGCCATCCGTGGGCTATATGGGTACTCGCTGTGACCGCAGGTATATTCCATGCAAAACAGGCAGCCACGGCCGACTATTACCGCCAGTTCCATCTTTACTTCCTCAAAGGCGAAGAAGGCAGCGAACTCGACTCAAGTGTAGTACTGCGTAAGAAATACGATGAGATGCCGTGGCACGGCCACTTCTGGTCAAAACTCGTGCTATTTTTCTACTCCAACTATACAGCCAATCAGGAAGCCTTGTCACCAGCAATGCAGAAACTTCGCGCCGAACTACAGCGTGTTTTCAAAGGAGCTACGGTTAGCAAAGCATTCAGGGCTGAATTTCGCAAGGGCAGTCTTCCATTGATGAAGTATACCAACATACTCTCATTCAACTGGCGCTCAATCGCACTCTTCGTATCGATTCTTTGCAAGATGCCATGGCTCTACTTCTTATTCGAATTAGTAGTGCTCAATGGCATACTCATCTACATGATATCGCGCCATGAAGCCCTCTGCCGCCGCCTGACAAAAGAACTCAAAGCCGGCAAATTCCAAGCATAACAAAACAAATAAAATACTCATCGGGGCGGGTGTAATGTAACGATTACACTCGCCCCGATTCTTTTAGTAAATCGTATCCGTCCGAAATAGGCCGGCTTGTACATAGCG
>VSPF01000042.1 GCA_009775195.1 Muribaculaceae bacterium | reverse complement strand
ATATTAGCCACAACTCGACCCGACTATATATGCACTGTAATTTCGGCTTGGGCCTGATTTTGTGATTCAAGTGAGTCGCTTTACAGACTCATGTGCATAGAGATTATATCATACTTACTTATCTTTAGAAGCCTTATGGGCATGGCTATCGACTGTCGTCGCGACGTTGATACTGCCGTGCCTTTGCCTTGACTTAGAGTCTTGATTGGGGAATGCGTAAATAATTAAAAGGCCTAAGTATGGGCAAACGGACTTATAAAGCTGCTGCAAAGTTAAGAATTATTTTCTACCTACGCAAATATAAACTTGCCTGGTTGGGGGGAATTGAGTATTTTTGTTGCATAAATCATGACGATATGGAACAAGAGTTTTCATCAACCCTTCTCGAAAACGCGGTGTCGGCGCTGTCGCGACTGCCCGGTGTGGGACGTAAGACGGCCCTACGCTTTGCCCTGCACCTGCTGCGCCGCGACGAATCGGAAGCCCTGACGATTGCCGGGGCCATTGCCGACATGCGCAAGGGTATAAGATATTGCACTATATGCCACAATATCAGCGAGAGCGACGTGTGCCCCATCTGCGCATCGCCACGGCGGCAGCCCTCGCTGGTGTGCGTGGTCGAGAGCGTAAAAGACGTGATGATTATCGAGAACACACGCCAGTACTTCGGGCTATACCACGTGCTCGGAGGACTCATATCGCCTATCGACGGCGTCGGCCCCGACATGCTGCAGATAGCCTCGCTGGTAGAGCGTGTCGTAGCAGGGGGGATTGACGAAGTAATCCTCGCCACAGGGGCCACGGTCGAGGCCGATACGACAAACTTCTATATCTACCGCCTGCTGCAGCGTAAGGCCCCGGGGGTGAAAGTGACTCAGATAGCACGCGGAGTGTCGGTAGGCAACGAGCTCGAATATACCGACGAAGCAACACTTGCCCGTTCGCTGGCCGGACGTATACCCTTTGAACTATGAAACGCAAAACCAACAACATGCCCTTGCGCGGCGAACGAGTGAGCCTGCGCGCCGTAGAGCCCGCCGACCTCGACATGCTTTTCCTGCTCGAGAATGACCCCGGGCGCAGGCAGAGCAGCTTTGCCACCGCGCCGGCAAGCCGGCAGATGATATGGCAGTATATCAACGATTACCAGGCCGACATATTTGCCGAAAAACAACTGCGGCTGGTCATCACCGACAATGTCGACGGTAAGGCCGTGGGCACCATAGACATAAGCGATTTCAATGCGCGCGACCGGCGGGGATTTGTCGGCATATGCGTCGCCGAAAACATGCGTGGCCGTGGTTACGGCACCGAGGCCCTGACATTGCTGTGCGACTATGCCAGGCTGGCACTGGGCATGCACCAGCTTGCCGCCGTGGTGGCTATCGACAATGAGCCGTCGAAGGCTCTTTTCGACTCGGCCGGCTTCGTTACCGCCGGCCGCCTGCGCTCGTGGCTGCGCTCGGCAAACCACTATACCGACGTGCTGCTCTATCAGCGACTTTTTACTTGAACATTAGGCGCGTCGCGTTGTTTTATAGATAAATATTCACCTCATTATGGAAAATTTCAGCTACTATTCCCCGACATTGTTTGAATTTGGCCGTGGCGCCGAAGAAAAAGTTGGTATGCTCACATTCCTCACCGGGGCAACCAAGGTAATGATTGTCTACGGAAAGAGCTATGCAAAGAAGTGCGGACTCATAGACCGTATCGAAAATTCATTGCGCACCATAGGCATTGATTATATAGAGCTTGGCGGAGTCGAGCCCAACCCTGTCGACACCCTTGTCTACGAAGGCATCAAGAAGGGCCGTGCCGCCCATATCGACGGTCTATTAGCCGTCGGTGGAGGCAGTGTGATAGACACGGCCAAGGCCATTGCCGCCGGCATAGGCTACAAGGGAGACTTCTGGGATTTCTTCAGTGGCAAGGCAACCGTCACCGAGGCCCTGCCGGTGGGAGTAGTGCTCACTATCCCGGGCTCGGGCAGCGAAGGGTCGGGTAATGCCGTGATTACGCGCACCGACGGCCGGATAAAGCTGAGTCTGCGCACCGACAGCATACTCAAGCCGCGCTTCGCCGTCATGAATCCCGAGATGACATTTACGCTCAACGCCTGGCAGACGGCTGTCGGAATCACCGACATGATGACACATATCTTCGAACGCTATTTCTCGCCCACCACACGTGTAGAAATGACCGACCGCCTTGCCGAGGGCCTGCTTATGGGCCTTATGGCCGAGGCACCGCGAGTGCTTGCCGACCCGGGCGACTTCCACGCCCGCGCCAATATAGAGTGGGCCGGCACGCTGGCTCACAACGGACTGTGCGGATGCGGCCGGCGCGAAGACTGGGTGTCGCACTTCATGGAGCATGAGATTTCGGCCCTATACCCCGAAGTGGCCCATGGAGCCGGACTGGCCGTGGTCGTGCCCGCATGGATGGCCTTTATGGCGCACCACAAGCCCTCGAAAGTAGCGCAACTCGGGCGCCGCATCTTCGCCGTCGACGAAAAAGACGACCGCACAGCCGCCATCGAGACCGTGGCACACCTGCGTGCATTCTTCACAACCGTGCTGCGTATGCCGGCAACATTTAAAGACCTCGGCATCGAAAAGCCCGATATCGCCACCATGGTCGAGCACCTGCATGCCAACAAGGGCGAGAGCATCGGCGGCTACTACCGTCTGACGGCCAAGGACACATGCCAGATTTACGAGCTTATGCTCGACGAGAGCCAGCGCAGCGAACAGATGTCGTCGCCCGAGCCGCAGCCAGTCCAATCTGCCGGCTGACACCGCCTAACGGCTCTCGACGATTGCCGCAGCACGACGGTAGGCATCGGCAGCATAGCTGTCGGCACGTTCGGCACGGCGAACGGCATCGCGCGCCTTTTCAAGATAATTGTCGGCCTTGCGCTGGTAGTCACGCGCAAGGTCGTATTTTTTCTGGCGCGTATAGCTGGCGGCGTCGCGCTGATAGCGTTCGGCGTCGCGTTGGTAACGCTCGGCATCGTTGCGGGCACTCTTGGCCTGGGTCACATAGCGGTCGCCGTCGTTTACGGCCGAGCGCACACGGCTATATTTGTAACTGTCGGCATATACTGCCGGCGACACGGCCACGGCACCGACGGCCAGGCCGAGGCACAGGGCCAGGCGTAATAAGGTCTTGTTTTTCTTCATATCCATTGCTTTGCTAATATACGCACTTTTTCGTAATTTTGTGGGCAAATGAAGAATATATTCAGAAAAATCAGCAATTTCGTGTCAACGGTGCGTGCCCATCGGGCCGAGCCGCTGCGCCTCGAGTTTATTCTCAGTGATTATTGCAACCTGAACTGCAAAGGCTGTACCCACTACAGCCCATTGGCACCGCGCGTGTTTGAACCAATCGAACAACTCGAGCGCAATGCCGCACACCTCGGGGCCGCTGTCGGCAAGGGCCTCGGCAGCGCCTACCTTATCGGCGGCGAGACACTGCTCTACCCCCATCTGCCCGAGGCTATGGACATATTGCGAAAGAACTTCCCCGACACGCGCATATTGTTGTTTACAAATGGCATACTGCTGCCCAAGATGGCTCCCGAATTTTGGGAGGCGGCACGTCGCAACAAGGTGGTAATGGCGGTCACGCGCTATCCCGTAGCGTTCGACTACGATGCCGCCGAAGCTCTATGCCGCTCCGAAGGGGTTGATTGCGAGATATTTGGCGACCGGGGCGACGACGGGGCCTTTTTCCGCTTCTCTCTCGACCCTCAAAAGCGGCAGAATGGCCGCCTGTCGCACTTCAAATGTTTCAACCGTGGCTGCATTTCGGTCGTAGGCGACAAGGTATATCCCTGCTCTATAAGTGCCTGCGTGAGACATCTCAACGGCGCGTGCGGCACAAAATTCGAGCACGAGCCCGGCGACTGGCTCGACGTGGCCGACATAAGCGGCATACGGCAAATCAGGCAGTTACGCGACAAGCCGGTGCCATTTTGCGAATATTGCCGTCCCAACCCCACGGTAACGGACTACGGCCCTTCGCGCCGCGACAAGTCGGAGTGGGTAGACTGAGCATTTGACAAATGGCTTATTATTTTCTAAAAACAACTGAAACATCAATATATAAATAGAATGAAACAAATCATTATCGCAGCAGCAATGACAACGCTCATCATGGCATCGTCGTGCAGCCGTACAGCCGAAAAGGCTCCTGCCGACGACTTCGACTACACTGTCGACCGCTTTGCCGATATCGAGGTGCTCCGCTACAAAGTGCCCAACTTCGACAGCCTGAGTCTCAATCAGAAAATACTCGTATATTATCTCCAGGAAGCCGCCCTGTGGGGTCGCGACATACTTTGGGACCAGAACTATATCCACAACCTGCCTATCCGCGACATGCTCGAGGCCGTCTACACAAACTACGACGGCGACAAGGCCGACCCCGAATACCAGGCTTTCGAGACATACATGAAACAGGTATGGTTTGGCAACGGTATACACCACCACTATTCGAACGACAAGTTCGTCCCCGCTTTCAGCCGCGATTTCCTGACCTCGCAGCTCGCCAAACTGCCCGAGGGCACAGCCCCTGCCGATGCCGACGAACTGGTAGAGATTATCTTCAACCCGGCCCTGGATGCCAAGCGCGTCAACCAGGCCACGGGAGCTGACCTGGTCGCAACCTCGGCCGGCAACTTCTATGAGAAAGGCCTGACCCAGGCCGAAGTCGAGGCTTATTACAACTCGATTAAGAAAGCCAACGACCCCACGCCCATTTCTTACGGCCTCAATACGCGCCTCAAGAAGGTCAACGGCAAGGTGGTAGAAGAGCCCTACAAACTCGGAGGTCTCTACAACGACGCCATCGAGCATATTGTTGCCAACCTCGACAGTGCCGCCGCTTACGCCGAAAACGACGCCCAGCGCGCCACAATCAAGTCGCTTATCGAGTTCTATACCACCGGCGACCTCGCCACTTTCGACCGCTATTCAATCGAATGGGCCGAGGACACCGCCTCGCAGGTCGACTTTATCAACGGCTTTATCGAAAGCTACGGCGACCCACTTGGCATGACCGGCTCGTGGGAATCGATTGTCAATTTCAAGAATATCGAGGCCAGCGAACGCACCGAAATCCTCTCGGGCAACGCACAGTGGTTTGAAGACAACTCGCCTGTTGCCAAGGAGTTTAAGAAAGACAAGGTAAAAGGCGTTTCGGCCAAGGTAATCACCGCCGCCATACTCGCCGGAGACTCCTACCCTGCCACGCCTATCGGCATCAACCTCCCCAACGCCAACTGGATACGCGCCGCCCACGGCTCGAAGTCGGTAACTCTTGAGAATATCACCCAGGCCTACGACGCCGCCAGCCATGGCAACGGCTTCAACGAGGAGTTCGTCATCGACCAGCCCACTCGCGACCTGCTCGACCAATACCTCTTTATCACCGACAACCTCCACACCGACCTCCACGAGTGTCTCGGCCACGGCTCGGGCAAACTGCTGCCCGGAGTAGACCCCGACGCGCTCAAAGAGCATGGCTCTACCATCGAGGAAGCCCGTGCCGACCTCTTCGCCCTCTACTATCTCGCCGACCCCAAACTGCTCGAAATCGGCCTGCTCGACAATCCCGAGGCTTATAAGGCCGAATATTACAAATATATCCTCAACGGCATGATGACCCAGCTTATGCGCATCGAGCCGGGCAAGGATGTAGAAGAGGCCCACATGCGTAACCGCAAACTCATCGCCGAGTGGGCATACGAGCATGGCAAAGATGCAAATGTGATTGAGCTTGTCGACGTAGATGGCAAGACATTTGTGAAAATCAACGACTACGAGGCACTGCGCGGACTCTTTGGCGAACTCCTTGCCGAAATACAGCGCATACGCTCGACCGGCGACTATACCGCCGCTTGCGAACTCGTAGAGAAATACGCCGTCAAGGTCGACCCGGCCCTCCACCAGCAGGTTCTCGACCGTTACGCCAAGCTCAACATCGCTCCTTACAAGGGCTTCGTCAACCCCGTCTACACCGCCGTCCGCGATGCTTCGGGCAAGATTATCGATGTCAAGGTTGACTATACCGAAACCTATCCCGAGCAGATGCTCCGCTACAGCCGCGAATATCACCCCCTGAAATAAAGTCCAAACTACCACCTGGTTAAACGAGAAGTCGTCGGAGACGACGCTATTGTGGTTAACCCCACCATCATTGGTGGGGAAACCACAATACCCTAAGAAAAAAAATGACCTCGGAGAGGTCGCAAACGACAAGTTTCAAGCCGTTTGCATCCTCTCCGAGGATTATTTTTGTATTGATTCCTTGACTACCCCACGAAAAATCGTGGGGTTAACTATGTTATCGTCCTCTCCGAGGACTCTTTAGAACATGCAATCGCTGTATCAGAGCACTACCTTGCGGGCTTTGCCGTCGCGGTATTCGATATATACTCCCGGTGTTGCATCGGCCTCGTCGACACGTATGCCCTGCAGGTTGTAGAGCACGCGGGGGCCGCAAGAGTCAACACCGACATTCGATATGCCCGACTGGGCCGGGTCGAACTCGAGACCTTCCGACGTATGACTCTCGCCTTCGTTGTAGAGGGCTGTCACATGGTATGTGTGTTTCGAACCTTCGGGGTCGAACGTGGCAGCGTAGGTATTGACAGTGGCTTCGACATCGCCAAGGGCCTCGCCGTTGCGATAGACGCGGTAGCCGGTAAGTCGAAGGTTGGTACCGGCAACTTCGGCAGTCAGCAGTGTGATATCGTCGATGGCGAGGGCAAAGATATCGTTAGAGGTGCAGCGGATAGCCATGTAGCTCGTGCCGGCAGGAAGCTCGGCCTCATATTTAGTCCATTCGCCTGGAACACTTTCTACGGCCTTCACAAGTACAAAGTCGGCGGTCTCCTTGCCCTTAGACGAGGCAAGCACCTCGAACGACTCGTTGCCATAGTTGGGCTTTGTCGACTTGGCAAAGAAACTGATAGTCTGGGCCGTACCCGAGAGCTGGGGCGAGATGAGCCAGTCGTCGGTCTTGCCGCCCTTGGCGTTGAAGCACACCCACATTTGTTGGCCTGAATGGGTCTGGAAGCCCGGCTCGATATTGTCGAGGACGCCGGGAGTAAAGATTTGGAAGGCCGACGGCTGCTCGGAGTTGGGGTATTGCAGACGTATGAGCGACGAGTTTGTGCGTGCGCAATACGATGCCTTACCATCGCCGTCGACCATAGTCCACGCCCCTACATTGTCATCTTTTACAACGCTCGAAGACAGGCCGATAGAGAACGGGGTATAGTCCTCCGCACCGTCGGTTTCAGGGTCGACTTCGCGTCCTTCGATTACAGGTGCCGACCACCCGAGGGTAAGTTTGTTGCCTTCGATGGCAAGTAGTTTGAGGTCTGACGGCACGGGGTGGCGCGAGGTCATCACGGCCACCGGCAGGGGTTGCGAGATGTTGTTGGCCGCATAAGCATCGGCCTCCATGATGATTTCCGCTGTATACTCTACTTCGTCGGCAGCGAAGGGCGAAAGCACGTCAGACAGTTCTACTCGCGCCTTTGCGTCCGGCTCGACAGCCGGGCCTGCCACGCGGTCGGCCTCTACGCCGTCGCGCTTCAATATCACTTCATAGCCATTGGCAGCGAGGGCGCCCTCGTTGGCGATTTCGAGTGCGAATGTTGATGCCCGTCCGCGCATTACCTTTGACGGGCCTGTCAGGGCGACGGCGGCAAGATTGCAGTCGAACAGGTCGGCGATGCGGATATTGTCGAGCAGCACATAGCGCGTGTAGTCGGTGCGGGCAATAAACCTGATTTGTACCGTGCGGCCTATATAGCGGCTCAGGTCGACGACAGCCTTATCCCATGTGCGGTTACCGGCGAGGGTGAGCTTGCGCAGCGAAGTAAAATCGCCGCCTGTGCTGGCCTGTACCTCGATGGTATTTGTGTTGTCAGAGCCGAACGAGGTATAGTAGTAGAACGACAGTGTAGGACATGTAGTACCGGCAAGGTTGATGCGGCCCGTTGTCAGCGTGCCCTTATCGCCGTCAGAGCCGATAAAACGCAGCAGGCCGTTGTCGCCGTCCTGGGCCTCGGGGTCGTGGAGCTGTGCGGTGGTAGGAGTATCCCAGCGAGTGTCTTCGTCGGTACCGTCGACCTCGATGGCAAATGTGTACGAGGTATAGCCGTTGGCAAAGCTTTCGGCAAAAGGCAGCGTGTAGGGTTTACCGGCAACAAGCTGCTCAGACACGGCCTGTGCGCTCGAGCCTATATTGTTGACAGCAACAACCGAATAGCGCAGGAAGGTCTGGCGACCGTCCTTGGCTATGGCCTGGTCGGTATAGAAGGGCGTCTTAAGCCCACTGGCGACTACTGTGCTACCACCCGATGTGATGCGGCTCAGGGTATAGGTCACCTGGTCGCCACGCATCTTCATGCCCCTTACGTCGCGGTCGACTGGAGCCCAGCTAACTATGAGCTGGCCTTCGTTATCGCCCTCGATTGCCGAGACATAGGCCGGGGAGACGGGCACGTCGAAACCGACATAGCACGATGTAGCCGCCGGGCGTCCCGCACCCGACTGCGTGTAGGCCGTAACTGTGAATGTGTGAGTGCCGGCCTTGTCAACCGTATAGTCGCGGCTAATCTTGGCACCGGGGGCGGCCGTGATTTCCTCGAGTACTTTGTCGCCGCATTTCACCTCGATGTGTTTGAGCGCGGTCAAGGGTTTTCCGGCCACGTCGGTTACAGGCGCGGTAAACGACAACGTGACCATCAGTTCGCCATATTCGGCCGGGATAGCCGCCAGCGACTGCACTGCAACAGGTATATCTGACGCGCCGGGGGCCGATACGCGGAAGTTGGAGACATAGAGGTTAAACTTTGCCGCGTCGGAGCATGCCTTTACAGCGAAGTAATACACCCCGTCTATAGCCGGTACGAACACGCCGTCGTAGCTTGCGTAGCTATCTACGGCCTCGATGTCGGTCGGGGCCATGACCTCGGTAGTGAGGGCAGCGACCTCTGGGGCCGTTCCGACATATACGGCTGCACGCTCGATATGGGCAGCATCCTCGCTACGGGCATCGAAGGCAAAGGTGTAGGCCCGGGCGGCCTCGAGGCGCATAGGCGGCAACACGATATAGTCGTCGGCCGCCTGGGCACCATTATAGTCATATACTATATAGCCCGGGCGCCCGCCTGTGCCGGGCACAAAGGTCCACTTCGAATAGTCGTTGTTATTGTTGATATTGATATATCCCTGGGGCATCTCGGTCCCGGTGAAAGTCTCACTATATGGCGGAGTTACAGGCTCCGGGCCAGGTTGCGGCTGGTCGGCCGGCGCGAGCCACAGGCAGGCTATCTTCATCGCGCCCGGCACTTCGTAGAGTTTCGAAGCCGAGGCCGTAGACAGGTCAATGCGCCACATTGTCGATGTGTCGTCGCGGTATTGGGCAAGATACATGCTGCCATCGGCCGGGTCGATGACGGCGGTAGCCCCTTCGTCGCAGCGTATGCCGGTATCGCCAACCTCGTTGAGAGGTGAGAACATGCTCGACGGGTTATATTTATAGAGCGTGCCGTTGCCGTCAACGCCGTAGAGGTCGCCGGCAGCGGTATATGCCATGGCGTAAAGCGTTGAGTTGATACTTTTTTCTTCGAATTCGTCAAGGCCGAAAGTATTGATGTCGAAGGGTGTCAGGGTCGACGAGTAGCTCTCGCCAAAGCAACCTAATACTGCACCTGTCGCTGGGTGCGCAGCCATGGCATTTGCCTTGAACTCGGTATCGCCGTCAGATGTCTTTTCGATTTCCCAGGTAGCGGTATTCCAAAGATTATATGTCATGCCGCTGACAAAGAAGCTGCCCTGCGGTACGGCGACAAACAGCCGGTCGCCGCTGACCACGGCACCTGCCGAACCTTTAAGGGCTTCGTCGGTCTTTACAGCCTTTACGTCGGGATTGGTTTTACCGGGCAGGACATATACTCCCGGACCCTCGTAAGTGCTGCCCGAACCCGACACGGCGAGACCGCGCATAGAGGGTATGCCGCCAAGGTCGGCCGCTGTTGTGCTCAGGGGCGCCGCCGGTATCGCAAAGAGCGCCAGCATAGCGAGGCATTGCTTTTTCATAGAATAAGTTTTGAGAATTGTTTTACTTGATTTAAGTTTTGCAGACCCACTTAATGGTTTAGGGTTAATTGATAGTTTTTAAACCATTTACGGCTTCCGCGACAAAGGTAGTCAATTAAAACCAATTTTGCAATAGTGCGTCAACGACATTCGTCAAATTTGCAACAAGATGAAAAAGAAAATGTCTTTACACAACCAAATATGCTCCGAAGTATCGGCTTTAGCCGTCTTTTTGACTTTTTGTTTCCTTCTCTCATCAACACAGTGTATAAAAAAAGCCCGGCGCGGTGGCGCCGGGCTTTTATGTGGTAAGTCGTTGATTATTTGTTCTCTTCGATTGTTACTGCGCGGTCGAGGGCTACGCATTTCTCACCGAGGTCGTTGAGGTTGCCGTTGTTGGTGGTAACGGTAATCTGGCTTTCGGGCACGCCGTTGCGTTTGAGAAGTTTGGCAACACCTTCGGCGCGGTTTTTACGCAGGCGCATGTTGATGTTGTCGGTGCCGGTGTAATTGTCGGCCCAGCCAGTAACGGTGTATTTCTTACCGCTGTTCTGGGTCATGACGTTGGCGATAGCTTTGACTACGCGCTGGTTCTCGCGGCTCAGGCGAGACACGCCGATAGGATAGTAAACAGTAGCGAGGGGGCCGTTGTTCTCTACGACAGTCTCGACGGGACGGTTGAGGCAGTCCTTGAGCTGCTGCTCGAGGTCGGCGATGCGTGCGTCAGCTGCGGCAAGACGGGCACGGAGGGCGTCGCAGTTCTCGGGTTCGGGGATGATGGGCACAACGGGGGCAACCCAGTCGCGTTTCTTGAAGTTGTAGGTAAAGCCGAGATAAGCCTGGAGTGCGAGGCTCTTGCGGTTGCCGTCGAGTGCCTGAAGGTCGCTCAGACCTGTGGCACGAAGGTCAAGAGAGAGCTGCATCTGCTCGCTGATGCGGAACGAGTTGATAAGGCCGAGACGCATGTTGATAATGTCGTTGTGTGCGCCTTTGAAACCTTCGCTCTTACCATTGGCGTCATAGTGGCGTGTAAGAGTGTAGTACACACCGGCACCACCATAAAGGGTAGCATTGTAAATACGACCGGGCTTGTAACCACACCACCAGTTGGTAAGGTTAATCATAAGGTCGGCAACTGGGCCGATTTCTGCATATTTGGTCTTGTAGTAACCGTTGACCATTTCGGGCATTGCGCCGCAAGCATAAGATTCTGACGAAAGACCTTTGAGACCGAGGTAGTTGAAACCAATACGGCCACCAAAGACGGGCGAGAACCATTTGCCAGCGTAAATTGATGCGGCCGGCATGAAACGGTCAGCAACAGCGCGGTGAACGCCATTCTTGGCAACATAAAAGCTTGCACCACCTTCCAAAGTGATGAACCAGTTGTCTTTCATGCGGTTAAGCAGAACGCCCTGAGAGGGGTCGGGCTGATATTGCAGCTCCTGGGTAGCCTCCTGGGCATCGGCTGCGAGACCCATAAAAAGGGCACATGCGCATGCGATGATAGTAGCTTTTTTCATATCGTTTAGCTAATTATTGATGAATGTTATATTACGTTCTACAGTTTTCAGGGTGCTAAGTTAACACTTTTTTTTCATTTGATAACTTAAAATCGTAAAATTTTTGCTATTTCGCCCGAAAAATTAGCTTTAAAGGAATTTTTAACCATATTACATAAAGACACTATCTATATCGGATATTGTCTCACCTATGATGCTCTTTGACATTTGACATTTAGTTTGCGAAAGTTGAATAATTTGCTTAATTTTGCAATCCTCAAACATTGTTGGCCCGGAATTGTTGTTGTACTAAATGAGCAAGAGCCACAATAACAAGAAATAATTCTATGAATCTTAGATACATATTGGCGGCAGGGATACTTGTTGCCGGCATTTCAGCCCAAGCTGCAATAACGCAGCGTAGCGCGGCGGTGGGCGAACTGGCCGCCTATTGCGCACCGGCCTCGCGACCGGCATCACACGATATTGTATTCATGCCCGACGGCACCTCGTATGTCGAGCGTTCCGACGACGGCAAGCGTCTGCTCGTCAAGGACATAAACACCGGCAAAGAATTATCGGTGCTTTTCGATGTCACGCATACTCGCGAAACCGAACTGACCGATTTCGAAGGCTTCATCGTCAGCCCCGATGCAAGCAAGGTGATGGTGTGGCGCGAGTCAGAGCATGTCTACCGCCGCTCGACCACGGCACGTTACTATGTCTACGAAGTGCGTTCGCGGCTGTTGCGCCCGCTGTCGAAGGAGCATGACCGCCAGCGCGACCCTCTCTTCTCGCCCGACTCGCGCATGGTAGCATTTGTGGCAGACAATAATATATATGCAGCCAAACTCGACTACCAGACCGAGGTGCCTGTGACCACCGACGGCGTTCGCGACAGCGTGATTAATGGTGCGACCGACTGGACCTACGAGGAAGAGTTCGGCGTGACCTCGCTCATGACCTGGGCACCCGACAATCTCACCCTGTGCTACGTGCGTTTCGACGAGTCTGCCGTGCCCATGTACAGCCTGCCCCTCTACCAGGGCACTTGTGAGCCCAAAGACCAATACCGTCTCTACCCCGGCTCGTTGAGCTATAAATATCCTGTCGCCGGCGAGCCAAACTCAGCCGTGTCGGTACACAGCTATGATGTAGAGACACGCAAGACCAAGCAGATAGATTTTCCGGGCGGTACACCTTATTATATACCCTGTCTGAAATACGGCCCCGACCCATCGCGCCTGATGGTCGCAACCCTCAACCGCGACCAAAACCGTTTCGAGCTTTTCTCGGTCAACCCCAAGTCGACCGTGGCACGCTCGGTCTATACCGACGAGGCCAAGGCATGGATAGAGCCTGTGACATACGAGCAATTGCACTACGGCCCTAATTCGTTTACAGTAGCCTCGTCGGGCGAGGGCTATACACGTTTTTATGAATATTCTTACGCCGGGGCCAAGCTTGCAAGCATCGGCATAGACGATGCCGATGCCACAGACTACTACGGCAGCGACGCTGCAGGCAACCGATATTTCCGTGCTGCCGCTCCGACCCCCAAAGACCGCACTGTTTACCGCCTGACACGCAAAGGCATATTAGAACCGCTGGGTAAAGACAACGGCACGACCGACGCCGTCTTTTCGCCCGGATGCGCCGCCGTTGTGCTGACCTACAGCAATATCACCACCCCGCCCGTCAGCAGCCTGTGCCGGGCCGATGGCAAACAAATCCGCGTAATTGAAGACAACAAGGCATATGCCGACCGCGCCGTCACGCGCCTTGCCGACAAGGAGTTCTTTACCATGCGTGCCGACGACGGCTCCGAGCTGTGCGGATATGTCGTAAAGCCCAAGGACTTCAATTCATCGACGCGCTACCCGGTCATCATGAGCCAGTATAGCGGCCCGGGGTCACAACAGGTGCTCGACCGCTGGAGTCTCGACTGGGAGGCTTATTTCGCATCTAAAGGTTATGTGATAATATGTGTCGACGGCCGTGGCACAGGTGGTCGCGGCTATGCCTTCCGCACGGCTGTCTACCGCCGGCTTGGCGAACTTGAGACTGCCGACCAGCTGGCGGCCGCCCGATATGCTGCATCACTACCATATGTCGACCCCTCGCGCATAGGCATCTACGGCTGGAGCTATGGCGGCTACCAGAGTCTGATGTGCGCCACCGCCGACAACTGCCCCTATGCCGCCGCCGTGGCCGTCGCGCCTGTAACCGACTGGCGCTACTACGACACTGTGTACACCGAGCGCTACATGCTAACGCCGCAGCAGAACGAGACCGGCTACAACAACTCGTCGGTGCTTCGCCGCGCCCTGCACCTGGGCTGCCCCACACTGGTGATGTATGGCACAGCCGACGACAATGTACACCCTGTCAACAGTCTACAGTTCGTGTCGACGCTACAGAGCCTCGGCATCATGTGCGACATGTTTGTCTTCCCCAACATGAACCACTCAATCAACGGTTGTAATGCCCGCCAGGTCGTATGGGCCCGTATGCTCGATTATTTCAACCGGAATCTGAAATAATATGTCCGACGATAATCAAGAAAACAATACGGCCGACCAGGTGCTCGGCACATTGTGGCGCAACTGGGCCATATCTTTTGGCGCCATTACGCTGCCACTACTGCTCTCTCTGTTTATACCGCGCCTGTGGATACCGGTCGTATGCCTTGTCGAGGCATGGGCATTAATCGCATTTGGCAAGGCTTCAGATGCCTCGATGTCGAGTACGTGCTCGTTGGTGATGTGGGTAGTATCGAGGACTTTGGCCCTGTCGGCCCTGGCTATGTTCTGTATAGCCATACTCTGCACAGACTGGATGGTGCCCACGGTCATACACCTGCAACTCTATAACAGCGAAATCCCCTTTATCACCTGCCTGGTCATATTCCCCATATTGGCAGTCATGTGCCTCATCTGGCTTTACGGAGGCCTGGCCGACAGCTTCTGCCAGCGTTGTCAGCGACGAAAAGGCTACTACGCCGGCGACAGTATCGTTGCCACGCTCTATTATCGCGAGACGCGCTACCAGATGACAATCATGCTCATCCTCTCGCTCGTAATCGGCGCAGTGGAGTATTGGTATTACTTTGCCCGCTATATCAATTCTGACCTCAACAACCCCGACCGCTTCTTTTTCAACTATATACCGGTAATCATGTACGTGCTGTCGCTGATTTTTATAGGTGGCCGCTACACGAGCATGAAAGCACTCTATCAGACTATCCAGAGCCAGCACGACAGCCACCGCAACCGCACAGTGGTGCGTTTCCTCATATTCTGCGCCGACGAGTTGCTCTTGCATCTCGGTGCCAACGAGTCGTGGGACACCCCGGCCGAAGTGACTGTCGGACGCACGGCCTCGCTCGGCATGCCCAGGGCCGAACTGTTGTTCAATGAAGTTTCGGGCCACCCGGCTCCGTCGATGCGTTACTGCTTTACCAACGACGGTTTCGCCACCGGCTCGAACATGATACACTATGCCGTTTTCATCGACCCGGAACAAAAGGACCTCTTTACCCACGACGATGTGTGGTTTAACTCATATATGCTCGACAGCGCCCTGTCGACAAGCTCGCTCTCGCCCATCCTCGCCAACGAGCTTTTTCGCATCCACACCATCACCATGGCCTGGAAGACATACGACCGCAATGGTCGCCGACTCTATCCCATACGCCATTACAAACCAACGTTCAGACTGCGCGACCTGCGCGACTGGACAGTCGACTACGACGACGAGACATGGTTCGACGTGGCTCACAACAACGAAGACAGGCGTTTCTACAAGCTGCGCAGTTTCTGGGACCGCATCACCAATGTATTCAGCCATAAAGCAAACGTGTGACTATGAGACCGATAGCCGTCGTGGGGCCTACGGCCTGTGGCAAGACCCGCCGGGGTGTCGCGATTGCCGGCGCCCTTGATGGCGAGATTGTCAGTGCTGATTCGCGCCAGGTATATAGCGGCATGGATGTCGGCACAGGCAAAGACCTCGCCGACTATCCGCAAGGGCTCAGATACCACCTGATTGACGTTGCCCCGGCCGGATATAGATATAACCTATACGAGTATCTGCGCGACGCACGCAACGCCATTGCCGATATCGAGGGGCGCGGAAAGCGCGTGGTAATCGTCGGTGGCACCGGCCTCTATGTCGAGTCACTGCTCAAAGGAATAATACTCCCCGAGGTGCCCGAGAACAGGCCGCTGCGCGACAGCCTTGCAGGGCTATCGCTCGAGAAACTTGCCGAAATCCTACGGGGCATGAAGACCCTACACAACGTTACCGACATCGACACCGCACAAAGGGCCATAAGGGCTATCGAGATTGAAGAGTACTACCTCGCTCACCCCGAAGCTGCCGATTTGGCGCGCAACCCGCGACCGGTTGATGCCGTGATAGTAGGGGTAGATATACCGCGCCACGACCGCCGCCGACTCATATCGGAACGCCTGCACAGGCGTTTCGAGGAAGAAGGCATGTTAGACGAGGTGAAATCGCTGATTGACAGCGGCATTGCACCCGACGATTTGATTTATTACGGCCTCGAATATAAATACCTCACCCTATATCTCATCGGGCAGATTGACCGACGCGAGATGGAGACTGGTCTCGAGACGGCCATACATCAGTTTGCCAAGCGGCAGATGACATGGTTCCGAGGCATGGAAAGGCGGGGTTTTAATATCAACTGGCTACCCTACGACTTGCCCGACGACGAGTTTGTAGACCGAGTAAGGGCCTTATGCTGAGACCATGGTTGCCACATATCGCGCTTGTTGCCACGGTATTAACCGCTTCGGCTGAGACTATCGAGCCCGACAGTCTCTATCGAGTCGCTCTCGACCGGCCATTGCGCGACATGGTCTACCACCTGCGCATCAGTCCCGACAGATACGATGATATAAACCTGTCACTGTATTGGAATTACGCCGACAGCTCGAACTATTGTCGCGCCGACATCTCTATCCCGGCAGTCACCGCCGTCGACAATACAGATGCAGCCCCGGTAGACTGCCGCCTCTATCGCACGACAGCCTCGGGTGAGACTTTGCCTGGCTCGTACTCCGACGTGGTGACATATAGTCGAGGCCGCGATGCCGCGTTTTCGTTGGTGCTTACAGCCGACAGTGGCGGCGCACGACTCGCGTTCGGCGACAGGCACACAGTGGCCGGGACATCTATACCGTTTGACTTATCTACCCCTACGGCCCTTGGCTTTAAAAGCGACCGCCGGGCAGCCCTGATTACCCACACACTGCTTACCCGAAGCGCCGAGCCACGACAAAAATATACGGGCGAAGTCGACGCAACTGCCGACGACAAGCTGTCGGGTCTGTGGTGTTATCTCGACCGCGACAGCGACCCGGAGAAAGTAGTCGGGGGAATAGACTACGACATAGCCATCGTCGCCGATGCCGACGGCACGTATAAGATAGTCTATCAGGGAGCCGACGCCGGCAATTGGCACAAAGGCGACATAAAGGGACGCCTCGTCCCTACGGGTTTTGAAAATCACTACGACCTCGAGTGGGTCGATATGTCGGGCTATCCCCACAAGAGCGACACGAGTGCAGACCTGCTTCTCGACGGCTCCATCCTCCGCCTCAACTTCCCACTTCTCGACACCACCATCCGCCTGCGCCGAAAATAAAAATCAGGGCACCAAGTGGTTTTGATTATAAATGCAACGGCTGGCCTATGGCTCGTCCCGGAGGTTCGAACTCCTATATGACTGTCGAAGACAGTTCATTTGCGAAACCCCGGCTTTACGAAGTTAGCCGGGGTTTGAAGGCAGAAATAGCGTACCAAGGTCGACGACCTTGCCCTCACAGGAGTGCCGCCAAGGTCAAAAGGCGCTATTATAGGAACCCTCTTTTTTGATATTTTGAATTACGCACCGCTATTTCTGCTTGGGTCGAAAATGGCTTGCCCCGTTTACTCTCGGTAATGCAAGAAAATTATGCAAATTTTCGCGTTAAAAAATGTCAAATGCATGTTTTTAGCC
>VSPF01000041.1 GCA_009775195.1 Muribaculaceae bacterium | reverse complement strand
ATTCAATTCCTGCGCATCCATCATTGTCTCGCCTGTTCAAGAATGAGACGCTCCACATCGCTTTGGCGGTAGCACACCTTCTTCCCGACTTTTACAGGGATGAGGATATTGTTGCGGTTCCAGTTCCAGAGGGTGGTGTGGCACACTCCGAATTTCTCCATCACCTCCTTCTTGGTGAGCAAGACCTCCTGTGCCGCGCTGACCATAGCCGGAAGCAGCTCCGTCTTTGCGGCCTCGATTGTCTGTCTTACCAGCTCAACGAGGTCTTCAAGTTTGACATTAAGCATAACGCCGGTCACGCCACTGTTGATTAACTCTAATAGATTTGTCATAGGCAAATGCCATGTCGCCGGATTGTTAAGGGCTGAACGATTTTGGCGACGTTAGAAACCGTTTAGCCGCCGTTCCGTCCGAAACGGCGATGCAAAGATAATGGACAACCGCCCGCTTTGCAATAGCTATAACGCACTGTATCAGCCAAATAAATTCGTTTAATTTCGTTGACGCAATTAAACGAATTAAACGAACTGAATAGAGAAAAATCAAAGTGGATATAAACGGAAAAAGCCACCCGGCCGCAAGCGGTCAGATGGCTTCAGTACGATAAAATTTCGGCGTTATGCCGCCTCAAAATGATTTCTAATATTGTCGAGATTCTTTTTATCCTGCCCCATATCAATCATGCGCTTGCCTCCCATCATAGGTGTGGTGAGCTGCTGATGGGCTTTCTGCACTCCGCGCAATCCGACAAACTTGTGTTCGGGATAATGTTCCGACAGGGCATCGTGGAATGTAGAGATGTCGCAACTGCGTATGTGCGAATCCTCGTGAAGATAGATATACAGCATGGCGAGGTCATTGCCGCTCGACCGGAATTTCAGGAACTCCGTTATTTTACCCTTGATGCGGTCGGTGTTGTCGGGTATGAGGTTGTCGAGTGTTTCACGGACTTTCTTCCTGCCGCGCTTCCTCGGTTCTTTCTTTTCATCGGTCGTTTCAGCATCGGTGCTGTCCGCTGTGGCTGCTGATTCCTCCTCGTCAAATTCGGCGATTGCCGAATCGGTAACGGGCACGACACTACCCATCGACTTCTGAATCTTACGGAAATTATCCCAATCTTGTCGAGTACGGTGTTCATTCTGGATACTTCTACGAATGATGAAATAAATCATGGTGCGAGCCATAAGACGATTGAAGAACCCGGATTCTTTATCCTGTATGATTTCTTCATTATAAGAAACCATCAGCTCCCAACTGTTGCCGAAGTACAGCCATGCAAGCATTGCCGGAGCAATTGTATCCGGATTTTCTGACTGAAAATCTCTAAGTATCGTTCTGCCTATGTCAGCATCCTCCAATAACTTCTCAAGATCGTCAAATCCTTCATCCCTATTGTCTGCCATACGAGATTTGACGGCATTGGCATAAGCGGGGGCGATAGATTGGGCATACAGAAAAATCTGTTGAAAACCTGAACGGTCGCGCTTGCTCACTTCATCGGCAAAAGCGCAGTATTCCTCGCGGTGGGTGTCAAGCCATTCCTTTATAAGCGACTTGAATTGTTCGTGCGTTATTGTACGGGGTTCTATTTTCATTAATTATGTGATGTAAACGGCGGGACTTAATTACCCCGCAATTTACAAAACCCTCAATTCGATTGAATGGTTCACTCGCCGATGTTTATTAAAAAATGTGAAAAGATTTATTTTTCGTTCATTCAGTTGCATCAACCACGTTTCAGCACCGTTCAAACGGGTGTGTCATAGGTAACTTTATAGGGAACTCGGCAAAATTTGAGTGAAAGAAAAATCGCTAAGAAATTGAAAACCAATTACTTAGCGATTTTGTGGGTGGTGTTACCAGGAATCGAACCGGGGACACAAGGATTTTCAGTCCTTTGCTCTACCAACTGAGCTATAACACCATCTTTGCGGCCGGGCTTTTGCCCTTTTGCGCTGCAAAGTTAGGCACTTTTTTTTGACTGTGCAAATTTTTGAGCAACTTTTTTAATATAATTTTTTTATACAAGTCAAGTGAGTGGCGATAACTTGTTGCTAATCATTATTTAAAGCGATTTAGCAGTTCGGTTTGTTTTTGTTTAGCTATGGCGCGGGTTTCGGCTGTCGACGCGCCGGGGAGGGTAGAGCGGTCGGGTATGACTACCCGCTGGCCGGGGCGTATGCGGTTGGGGTTGCTGATTATGTCGGTATTGGCTTCGTAGATAAATACCCAGTAGCTTGATTCGCCGTAGTGTTTTTTTGCCAGCCGAATGAGGCTTACATCTACGGTGTCGTATACGGGGGCCTTGGCCTGCACCTGTGCCGGTGCGGCCGCAGGTTCGGGTGCGGTGGCCGGGGCCGGGCTTGCTTCGGCTTTTGCCTGCGGCTCGTGGGTGGCCGTTGCTACATTTTCAACGGGTATTTCTTCTATCATGCTGTCGGCTGCGGCTATGTCGATTTCTTCCTGGTCGTCGGTTTCGATTCGCGGGCCGACAGGGGTGGTGTAGACTGCCACGAGATAGGCACCTATACATACTGCCAGAAGAATGAGCGATATCCAGAGCCACAGCAGGTTGCGGCGGCGTGGTTGTGTCTCCTCTTCATCTTCGCGTGTTTCTGCGGCCGGCGCGGGTTCGGCGACGTGTGTCGGCGTTTGTGGGGTCGGCTGCTCTTCCTCTTCTTCGGGCCATCGCAGGGTGCGTGGTTCCGGCTGCGGCTCTGCCGGTATTTCGGGAGTTTCAGTTACAACCGTTTCCGGCATTGCCGACACGACGATTTCGGGGGACTCGGGTTCGTCGGGCGTTTCTTCAATGACTGTCTCTATAGTGGGTGTCTCTTCAGAAACTGTTTCTACAGGGGTGGCTTCGGGTGTTTTTTCAATCGGTGTCTCGTCGTCGAATGTCAGGCCGTCGGCAAGCTCGACAGCGGTAAACATTTCGAACGGCTTGTTGAGTTCGGCTGCGATTTCTTTGTCGGGAGTAAATGCTACGGTGATGCCCGTGCCCCTGAACTCGTCGTTGACGGGCCGGAAAGTGCCCACGCCTTTGATAGTGACGCTATGCCCTTCGGCAAGGGCGTCCTCGACCGTGGCAAAGAGTGTGCGCAAAAAGCGGCGCGCGGTATTATTGTCGACGCCTGTCACTGTGGCCAGGCGTGTTATGAGTTGCGATAGTGTGATGGTATTGTTCATTACTTGATGCCGTTTTGAGGGCATAAAGTTAAACAATTATGCCGACATGGGCAATAACATGGCCAATTTTATTTCTTCAAACCTGTTGTGCTAAAATTATTCGGAAGATGCAAAACTTATTCTAATAATATAATGATAATATTAGATTATTTCTATATCTTTGCACCGAACTAAAACTTTGTGAAAAATATGAAAAAGCTTTACCTTACTTTGCTTGTCCTTGTGCTTGCCTCTCTCGGTGTCAAGGCCGATAACTGGGGTGAATGGGAAGAATATACCACCGGTACGTTTGACGCGCATTGGTGGTACAAGAAGCCGATGAAAGACCTGCGTGTAGAGCGGCGCACCGATAAGTCGAATAGCGACCGTGTGCAGTATAAGGTGTGCGGCATGTATGGCGACACACCCGGATACCCACCCATCGACCTGATTATCAATGCTAATTTTGCCGAAGAGGGTGGGCCCAAGGGGGAAGACGTGTATATATGGGTTGATGACCAATACATAGAGTCGTATGATATAAATGGCAAGAAGACTGAAATATGGGTGTGCGACGCATATTCGTATTACGACAAATACCCGTCGTCTGACCCTGCAGAGCAGATGCAGTATGTCAACTCGTCGTATTATCGCCCCGAGACAGGCACATTCGTGATATATGCCATGTATCACTACGAAGATGGCACAGTGCCTTTCCTCGATGCCTTTTATGAAGACCGCGCCCACGGCGAGGAGACACTTACGCTCAACGGTGCCGAGTTTAAGAATTATACAGCCGAGTTTAGCAACGGCCGTTTTGAGAAAGTCGGCGGTTCGCCGGCATATATGACCGATGTCTGCCTCAACGACCTCGGGCAGATAAAGATGACCGTGCAGCGCGGTACTTCGGTCAATGTCCGCGACATAGCAAACGCTATGGATAAAGGCTCCCTCCCGTGTACGACAGTCACTTCCGACGGTACGGCAACCATACCATTCGACGGCGGGGAGGGCGACTACACGCTTGTCTACCTGACATATAAGGCCGACATGACTCCGTATCAGATGGGCTCGGCCGCACTGCATTACGACCCGAATTGGACCATGCTCGGCGATGGCTTGTTTACCGACCCGTTTATGTCGGTTTTCGTGCAGGGCGACCTTGTCAACAATCTCGGTATCAGGCTGCCTGATGAAGCATGGACTTATAGTGTTAAGGTCGAGGAGTCGACCGAGACCCCCGGCCTCTACCGCATCATCAATCCCTATGGAGCCACGGCTCCGCTGTGGGATGTCGAGCTGACCAATCTCAAACTCGACAAGAAGAGCAACTATAGCATGATAGTCAATGCCTGTGACCCCGAGCGTGTATATATCCCGACCCAGCATTGCGGTTATTACCTCGGGTCATACGAAATCAAGCATTTCTCAGAAGCCGCAACGTATCTCGAAGAGGGCTACGATGCCGCCAGTGTGCCAGCGCATCTTTGGGGAAAACTTAGGGACGGTGTCATCTCGTTTGGTGACGGTACGGCCGACGACAACGTAGTAGGCGTAAGTGCCAACGGCAGTCCGGCCCCGCTCTACGGTCGTGCCATGACGCTCCGTTTGCCCGGTGCCACATCGATTGTAGAAATTGAAGGTAGTGTAGATGCCGAGTCGGTTTATTATAACCTTCAAGGCATACGTGTCGACAACCCGGCCCACGGCATCTATATCCGCCTCCAGGGCACAAAAGTAAATAAAGTCGCGCTCTAAAAGCGAGACTTAATCAAACAGCAAGGGCTGCTTTCGCAATAGAAGGCAGCCCTTGATTTCTTTGTCTCAGTTTTTAGATATCATCTAAGTCGCGTTGGATTTCATTATATAGTATCGCGTGCCGGGTCAAACAATATGTTGCCTGGCTGTGTTTTAATCAAGTATAACAAAATAAACTCTGCATTATGGATTTTATATGGTTTATCTTGATTGGTATTGTTTCTGGTTTTGTGGCCGGTAAGCTGATGCGCGGCGGCGGGTTCGGACTTGTTGTCAACCTGGTCGTCGGTATAATCGGCGGCGTATTGGGCGGATGGCTCTTCAGCCTGCTGGGCATACACACGAGCAGCATTATTGGCGAATTGATAACCTCGGTTATCGGTGCGATTGTGCTGCTGTGGATAGTCGGGCTGATAAGCCGGCATACGCCCTGACGCTTGCCGTCATGGTATTGCAGCGAGGCCGCCCTTGGCGGTCTCCTTATATAGTGACGGTATATCGTGACCTGTCTGCTTCATCACCTCGACTATACGGTCGAAGTCTACACTGTGCCGGCCGTCGCTAAAGGCGGCATATAGGTTGGCATCAAGGGCGCGGGCTGCTGCATAGGCGTTACGCTCGATACACGGGATTTGCACGAGGCCGCACACTGGGTCGCATGTCAGGCCGAGGTGGTGTTCGAGACCCATCTCGGCTGAATATTCTATTTGGGCCACCGTGCCTCCGAAAAGCTGCGAGGCAGCGGCAGCGGCCATGGCGCAAGCTACGCCTACTTCGCCCTGACAGCCCACCTCTGCTCCCGATACAGATGCGTTGTGCTTGACCACGTTGCCAAAGAGGCCGGCGGTAGCGAGGGCACGGAGTATGCGCTGCTCGGAGAAGCCTTTCGATTTGTGCAGATGGTAGAGCACGGCCGGAACGATGCCGCACGAACCACATGTGGGCGCTGTGACAATCTCGCCGCCCGATGCGTTTTCCTCGCTTACGGCCAGGGCATAGGCATAAACGAGTCCCCGGCTCTTGAGCGACTGGCTGTAGCCCTCGGCGTGCACATAGTAGCTCACGGCCTTGCGCCTCACTCCCAGGCCGCCGGGCAGTACACCCTCGGCCTCGATGCCGCGTTCGACGGCGGCCTTCATCACATTCCATACCTGGCGGAGGTAGTCCCATATGCCGGCACCCTCGTATTTATCGACATATTCCCAATAACTTGTGCCGTTTTTTTCACACTCGGCCTGTATGTCTTTTATTTTGGTCAGGGGGTAGATAGACTCTCCGCTGGCGCGCTCCTGTCCTTCTTCTACGATATCACCGCCGCCGACCGAGTAGACCGTCCAAGAGTCGGCAAGATGCCCCTCTGAATCGAAGGCGTCGAATTTCATGCCGTTGGTATGAAAGGGCAATACGACCTCGGGTTGCCACACAATCTCGGTGGGTGCGACAGGTGTCAGCACTGATAGTATGGCCTGGTCGGTGAGGTGGCCGCGACCGGTGGCCGCAAGGGCGCCATAGAGAGTCACTACATAGCGGCTTGCCTTGTCGCGGCTGCGCTCGGCAAATGCGATTGCTGCGTGGCGCGGACCCATGGTGTGCGAACTGCTGGGGCCGTGGCCTATTTTATAGAGTTGGCGGATTGATTCCATTGATGCTGTCGGTTTGTGTGGTGTCGGACTGTGCCTTTTTCTTGGGCCGCAGGAAGTTGAAGAGTTTGTCGAAGTCGCGACGGAACATGATACCTACGCCCTGGGTTGTTTGCGCCGACCGCACGTAGAAGTTGCGGTCGTTGTAGCGGTTATATGCTTTCAGACGCCAAGTGCCTCGTTTGTTGAGCAAGTATTCTATATCGAAGTCGCCGATAAACTGGTTGCTGTTGAGCGATTTGTCGCGATAACCGAAGTTGCCGTTGAAAATCAGCCTGTTGTTGAGCAACCGGCTCGATAGCGCCAGGTCTACCTCGACATCTGAGAAGTCGCCACGGTCGCTGCGCAGGTTCGGGGCTATGCTCCAGTTCTCGCTGAGTTTGCCGAGCATATTGCCCAACTGGCTCGATATGGTCGACGAGGCCACCGAGAAGAGCTCGTTGCCCTTTGTCGTCGATGCCATATAGTCGGGCGTGTAGAACCTGTTGAGGGCGAGGAGGTAGATAATCTGGCGGTTCATCATATCCTCGGTGCTGACGATACTGCGGACCTTGCGGTAGGTGTCCTGCGTGAGGGTCGGGAATTCGAGGTCGAATGAAATTACCGGCTGTCGAATATCTCCGTTTACGAGCATCAAGGCATGTACTGGCACGTTGGTGCGGGCCACTTCCTTGTCCTGCAAGAACGACTCGTCGAGGTCGCTCAGGTTGGCATTGGTGGCATAGTAGGCCGACAGTTTGGTCTTCACCCCGTATGGGTCGCCGTCGAACTGGATTTCGCTGCCTTCCTTTATGGTAAAATCCTTTATTATAATGTCTTGCAGCGTGAAACGGTAACTACCGGACTGCACGGTATATTTGCCCCACATGTTGAGGTCGTTGTTGGCCGAGTGATATGCCATGTGCAGGTTGCCGGCACCTACGGCCTTGATTTCGTCGCCGCCGGCCGGGTCCATGACAAGGGTGATTCGGGCATCCGGGGTTACGTTTACGGCGATATCCATATTATATTGCGACGGTTCGTCGGCGATATTCGATGCTATGGCCTCTTTGAGGGTCTTTACAATAAGCGGGGTGTCGTCGCCGCCCTTGGTGTTTGTCTTGAGCGAGTCGGGGGTGACGTCGCGGAAGGTCAGGAACGAGTAATCCTCGGCATCGAGGCGGTCGGATAGCACGAATGTAAATGTCGACCGTGGGGCGGTAGACATGTCTACGTTGATATTCACCACTCCGGGCCAGCCTGTTACCGATGCTCCGCCGTTGCCGTATATGGTGCCGTACCAGTCGGGGTTTTGCTTCGAGGTCACATTGTAGCTCAGGAAGTTGTGGGCGTTGGTGATGTCAAACTTAAATGTCGGCGCCTTGAAGAATGTATGTCCTACCGTGCCTGTCAGACGGGCCGTGTTGCCCTCGGGGTCGCGGATGACTATATTGTCAAGCTCTATCCGGCCCGGGCGCAGGTGCACACTGTCGCTGGCGTGGTACATGGTGTTGGTAAAGTCGATTTTCAGCCCCACGTTGTCGGCGTAAATGTCGCCCTCGAGGTCTATTTCCTTAAACGTACCGAAAAGTCGGCAGTGGCCCGAGGCACGGCCTGTGATATCGCTGGCAAAGGCTTCCATAAATGGTTTGAGGAACGATACCGGCACGCTGTCGGCGGCAAAGTTTATGTCGAGGGCTTCGGCCATAGGGAATATGTAACCGTCAATCCGCGAATGCCGTCCCTCGAAGCCTGTGATAGATGCGTCGAGGTACACGCCTTTGCGTTCGTTGTCCCAGTTGGCTGTAATGTCGGCATTGCCGATGGGGCAGCGGTTGTAGCCGATAGAGTCGACATGCAGGGCAGGGCAGTAGAGCCTCGGGGCCCCGCTGAGCAGTTCTGAGGCCGTGATGCGCCCTGTGGCGCGTCCGCCTATCATGGCTTTGTCAATTTCGAGCGTTTCGAAGATGGGCAGAAGCCGCACATCGTCGAGAAGCACGGCGAGGCTGTCGTCGGGATTTTTGCTCACGTTGCCGTCGATTTCGATGCGCTGACGGCCGGTGTCGAGTGCGAAACCGTCGACGTTGAGCACCTGGGGCGTGAGATGTAATCTTGATGCGTCAATCTGCCATGTGTCGTCGCCGAAATTGATAGTGCCCGGCCGCATGTCGAGGATAGCCTCGACGGGGAACGGCGACCCTGCCGGGGCCGAGGCCGACAACAGCTCGGCACTGAAGTCTATTGTGCCGTTGAGCGGTATGCGGCGTGCTATATCCCAGTCAATGTGGGTGTCAATCTTGTTGTCGGCACCGCGCACTGTGGCGGCAACAGTCATGTCGCCTTTCTTGGTGGGCATCATGGTGGTCGCATAGAGCATGGCGTTGCCTGCCGGTAGGTCGAATTGACCGAAGATATCGGTGTTTTCTATCACCTTGCCATTATAGAGATATGGCACTTCGAGGTCGAAATTGGCATATCCGCCACGGCTGTCTACCTTTCCTGTCAGCGACGCATCGTGCAGGTTTTGCAGGGGCAGGCGGAAGAAGTCGCTCAGTTCGCGGCTTTGGTGTATGGTGAAGTCGAATGAGAAGTCATTGTAGCCTTCTGTCGTCTTGCCGGTTCCGTGCCCGTGGTGCTGCGGAGTCAGGGCCGGCATGAAATGATAGAGCATTGATTTCAACTCAGGTACAAGTGCCGCGAAGTCGTAGTGTCCTGTCAACGACCCCTCGATATATGGCGATTCTATTTTCAGTTCGGCATGATGTTCGTCCGGCTCGGCTGTAGCGCGTAAACGGTCGAAAACGAGGCCGTTGCCCTTGTCGTCGACCCAGCGGAAATCAGAGATGTCTACATTGCCGTCGAGGTGGCGCAGGTCTATATTGTCGAGGTCGGCAAAGAGTTTGCCCGACAGTCTGTAGCCGGGGTGTGAGTGCGACAAGCCCATGATGTCGAGGTCGAGGTCGGCGACGGTGGCGATGGCGTCGAAGGTCTTTACAGTACTTTCGCCATCGTAGAGGGCGTATGCCTTGACACGAGCCGCCGGGTCGGATATTGTGACGTTTATCTCGCCCTTGTGCGGGCTTCTGAAATCGGCCTCGGCATGTATGCCGGTGTAGGTATAACCGTTATACTCAAGCCTGTCGACGGTGAGTTCGCCCGAGCCTGAATGGAATTTGCGGCCGAATGATGCCGTGAAGGAGGCGGCTGCATCTACGGTGCCGAGTTTTGCCTGTCGTGCCAACAGCCCGGCATCGAGGTCGGCAAGTCTTACGTCGCCGTCGACCAGTGTCAGCCTGCCGCGTTTGGCGTAATTGGCCTCGATATTTATCTTGCCGGCCGTGCCGTCGGAGGATAGATTTATGGAGCCCCGGTCTATCGACCCCTCGCCTTTCATGTTGAATCGGATATCGGGCAGGCGCACGAGTGTCTGCCGTACATCGGGCTTTAATATGGGCGACAATATCGATGCAACCTGCGCACCGTTGATGTCTATTAGGCCACGGGTCAGTTTGTAGCTCATGTCGCCAATCGAGTCGAGCCCGGTGGCGTATGCCTCGAGGGTCATGTCGATGGCGTCGCCGTCGCTGTCGCGCAGACTGAGGTGTTGCAGGTCTACGGCCGTGAGGCATGCCAGCGCGTCGAGCTGTAACTCGAATCTCCGTGTCATATTCGACAGTATTGGCACGAACGCCTCAAGGTCGGGTGGATATATGACCGATGCCCCGTCGATGGCTATGCGCGTCGGGCTGTGTTGCAGGGCCTGTTGCAGCGACCCGTTGCTGCCGCCGTGTATCGTCAGTGGCGCGAAGGCAAGGTGAGTGTTGGGCAGGCTTACCGACAGGTTTTCGACCGAGAGCCTATCCGGGGCGATGTCGCACTGGGCCGTGAGTTTGTCGAGAATGAAACCACTACGCTCGATAAACGACAGGTGGTCGAGGTGCATACTGAAACCTTCGTCGCTTATCTGGGGTATGAATGCGTTGACTGCGAGGTCGCGTATGGCGATGTGGTGTGGGTCAAACAATGCCGAGTCGGGCGCGGCGCACGACACTACGTCGTAGCTTGCCGACGCACGGCGCACGACTACGGTACTAATTTCTACCCGGAATTTTTTCTTTTGTGACGGACGGTCAGACTTAAGCCTGTCGATAATCGGCTGTATGTTTAGGCTCCCTTCCGGTGTCGGGCGGCTGATATGCACGTCTACACCGTCGAGCAGCGCATAGTCGACCACGACCTCGCCACGGCTCAGCAGTGGGAAAAGCTCGAAGCCGGCCGACACGGTAGCGACCTTGGCGATTGTGTCGGTGCCGATGCTCAGCGATATATCTTCGACGGTGGCTCGGTTAAAGGGATATATGGTCACGCTGCCCACGTCCACGTCTGCACCAAGGAGGTCGGTGAGCTGTTCGGCGGCGGTATCGCGAACCATGCGCTGCACTGGGTCGAGCGACAGTAACACGTAAATTGCTGCCGGTAGCAATACAGCCATCAGCAGCAACACGGAAACTATAGCCCGAAATATTTTCCAGAATAAGCGCATTTCCTTTGGGTGGTAGGGAGCGGCCTGTATTGTGAAACCTATAGCGCGAATTCATGTTGCTGAATGTCGCGCTATAGGCTCCTACATTGTTTTTTTATCGATTAGAATTGTCGATTTTATCTTTTACGTAATTGTTGAAATCGGTGTGGGCAATCAGGTCTTCGATTGGCAGGTGCATACGGTATCGCCAATAGTGGCGCGGATTTGCCGGCACATTGATTTGCTCTTCGCGTGGGTCTTCGCGGCGTATGGCTCCGTCGATTGACAGCCAGTCCTGCAAGGGCAGTATGCACAGCATCGAGGGTGATTTGAGGTGCATGTCGACGATGCGGTCGCAAATCCAGGGTTCGGCATAGAATGGTGCCGAGCCTGATTCGTGGAGCACTTCGTTGAAGTATCTCTGGGTATTTTCGCGGTCTTCTTCCCACCATTGGCGTATGCCGCCCATGTCGTGGGTCGAGGTGGTGCACACTGAGTAGTAGGGATAGCTCCACGTGTTGCCGAATTTCTGATTGGGGTCTTTGGGCATACGCTGGATTTCGAGCGACAGGATTTCGAGCTGTTGCATCACTGCCGGCACACAGGCCGGTATCATGCCCAGGTCTTCGGCGCAGCACAGCATATTTGTCGACTCGATTAGCGGTGGGAGTTTCCACATCGCCTTGCCGTACCAGAAGTCGTTGTGGCGGTGATAGAAGAAGTCGTTATAGAGTCGATTGAAGCACCAGCGCTCGTAGTCGTTAAGCGACCTGTAGACATAGGTGTATTGTGCCGAAATCCGTGGGTGGTATTTGCCTTTCTCTATGGGGTCTTCGATAAACAGCACTTCGTCGACAAGGCCGAGAAGTCCGTTGCAGATGCGGGTATTCTTTTCGTTCTTGTCCTGGGTGGCAAAGTAGTCTGCAATCTTGCGCTGTGTGTCGTATTCGCTCTTGAGCGAATAGCGGCCGCCTTTCTCTTTGTTCATGAATTTCTTTGTCGCTTCCGAGGTGTACGGGCCGAAGAAGTCTTCTACAAAGTAATCCATGATATATGGCTTGGTCTGCGTGTTGACGTCAATCCAGAAGTCGTAGTTATAGCGCATCTCGTCGACGCTGAACGGAAGGGCCGGATTGAAGTAACCGAGCAGACCGTGGACGGCATCCATGGGTATTTGCCAGATGCGGAAGAAGCCCAGCACGTGGTCGATACGGTAGGCGTCGAAATACTCCGACATCTTGCGGAAGCGTGCTTTCCACCATGCAAAACCGTCTTTGTTCATTTCTTCCCAGTTATATGTCGGGAAGCCCCAGTTCTGACCAAGGACTGAGAAATCATCCGGCGGTGCCCCGGCCTGGCAGTCCATGTTGAAGAGCCTGGTGTCGGTCCATGCGTCGGCACTTGTGCGCGATATGCCGATAGGTATGTCGCCCTTGAGGGCTACGCCTTTGCTTGCCGCATAGTCGTGGACGTGCCTCATCTGGCGGTCGAGATGGTACTGAATGTAGCATACAAAATCAATCTCGGCGGCGTGGGCGGCACGCGCTTTGTCAAGAACCTTCGGGCTATATGTGGCATATTCGCCCCATTTTGTGAAATCGGGTGTGCCGAATTGGTCGCGCAGGGCGCAGAAGGCCGCGTAAGGCAGAAGCCAGCCCGAGTTGCGGCTTACAAAATTCTTATAGTCTTCCGACGCAAGGGTCGCGGCACCTGACTGGGCGTATATTTCGCGCATATACGAGGTCTTGGCCTCGTTGACACGCTCGTAGTCGACTGTCGGGAGGGCGTTGAGCTCGTCGGCAAGCGATTTGTAATAATCCATGCGCCCGGCATCGGCGAGTTCGCCGAGTTCGGTGACGCGCATAAACATCGGGTGCAGGGCGAAGGTCGAGTTGGCGTTGTAGGGATACGAGTCAGTCCATGTGTGTGTCATGGTCGTATCGTTGATAGGCAGAAGCTGCAGTATGCGCTGGTGTGTGGAGGCAGCCCAGTCAATCATGCCCTTGAGGTCGTAGAAGTCGCCGACGCCCATGTCGTCGTAGCTGCGGAGCGAGAATACGGGTATTGCCGTGCCTGCGCCTTTCCACAAGTCCATGCTGTTTATAAAGCGCATACCGGCTAAGACCGTTGCGTCGGTGACATTGGCCGATACGCCCACGCGGCGGTTGGAGCCGCCTTCCCATGCCACGACTTCGCCGTTGGTGCGGTTGATAATGAGGAATTTAAATTCCGTAGCAGGGTCGAGACCTTCGGCCGGTATGTTGCCTTTCCACAAGGGGTAGTCTGCGTTTGACAGGCGTATGGCCCGCTGAGGGTCCCATTCGCCAAGCGATTCGCTGTTGCCGCTGATGGCCAGTACGTTGTCGCCCCCGACCATGGGTGCGGCCACTTCGAATAGCACGAAGCCGCGTGTCGGCGACACCTTGCCGTATTGGTATGTCTGGCGATAAACACACTCGGTAAATAGCGAGGAATAGAACGGTTTGTCGAACGGCTGGTCTTGCCATCGGTCATAGATGCGGTATGTGCCCTCGTCGGTGGCTGTGAAGCAGTTGCCGTGTCCCCATTCGTTTTTTACGGCTCCGTCGTCGTTGCGCACGAAATAATGGTAGTTAAAGCCTCGGCCGTCTGCCGGCGTGTCGATTGAAATAGACCAGTGGTCGTTGCCGTCGAGGTGCAGTTTTAACGCCTTGGCATAGTCGCCCTTGCCAAGGGCCTCGATGTCGCCCACTATGTATACCGATTCTCCCCAGTTGGTTCGGTATCCGATGTTGAAGATAATCTTCATAGAGTGTGTTTATGTATGATATAAGTTAATATTCGTTTCTAAGAGGCTAACGCCGATACAAAGTTAACAATTATCCTTATATCACGATATATTATTACGGAAAAAATTCGTTAAAAACTCTCTACTGGTTATGCCGTGTGGATTTCAATATGGCTGCTGCCCGAGTTGCCGTTTTTGATAATCCGTACCTGTGTGCTTATGCGTTCGCTCATCACGTCGGTATGGCTGATGACTCCCACCTTTTTACCGCGCGATGACTGCAGCGACGCAAGCGAGTCGATGACTGTGGCAAGCGTGTCGGGGTCGAGCGTGCCGAAGCCCTCGTCGATAAAGAGGTTGTCGAATGATATGTTTCTCGACGACAGCGACGACAGCCCCAGGGCCAGCCCGAGGCTGACGATAAAGGTCTCGCCGCCCGATAGCGACGTGGTGTCGCGTATGTCGTCGGCACGGTCGTGGTCTATGACACGTATGCCGAGCGAGTTGGCAACCTGCGTGAGTTCGTAGCGCGTGTTGAAGCGGCGGATTTCTGCGTTGGCGTGGGCTATGAGGAAACGCAGCGTGTAGCACTGGGCGATTTTGCGGAGTGTTTTGCCATCGCCGCCTATGGCCTGGCATATCTGCTCCCACTCGTCGAGGGTGTGACGTGCCTCCTGGTATTTTTCATGTAGTTCGCCCATTTTTTCTTTGGCGCGATGGTATGCCTGTAGTCTCGCCCTGGCGGTATCTAAAGCCTCGCTTTTCCATGCCTCGAGCTTTTCTCTTTGTGCACTCAGCGTTTCCCTGTCTGCTTCGGGTCTTATTGTCAAGTGTGCTGTCCGGCGTTCAATTATGTTTTGTGCCGTGGCAGATGCGGCTGTCAGCGTATCAGATTTCCCCTTGATTGATGCGCGTATGCCTTCCCAGTCGTCTTTGTAGGTGCTAATCTCCGCGAGGTTGGCGATTGTCAGAGGTTTGTCTCTATCTATGTTGAACTTCTCGAGCCAGAGATTTAATTGAGAACTTAACTCTCGGTGACGTTTTTGGTAGTTGCCGAGATTTTGAACGGCGATTTCGGTCCTGCCCTTGAGTTCCTGCATTTTTAAGCCAGCGTCGGCTATGGCTTCAGCCTTTTCTTTGACGAGCTTTTCGGCATTCTCTTTTGCCGTGGTGAGGGTACGGTCGAGTTGGTCGGGTTCGTTGTCGCCGATTTCGTCCTTGAGTTGCTGTTGCTTTTGAGTGAGGAGTTCATTTGTTTCTGCAAGTTTCGATGCTGCTGCTTGCGCTGTCTGACGTTTTTCTTCGAGTTGCGTCGATAGTGTGGCCGATTGGGCCTGATGCGATGTCAGTGCGACCTGTGCGTCGTGTCGACGCTGGTCTGCTTCTTTTAGTCGCCGGTCTGCCAGCTTACGATAGTTGTCGAGTCCTTCTGTCGTTTTGTCGAGTGCTTGCCGGGCGTGTTCGGCCTTGTTTGACATGTCGTTATAGTTGCTTAGGGCGGTGTCGGCAATTCCGGCTTGTGTGCTAAGTGAAACATTCAATTCTTCGAGTTGCGTGATATCGGCCGGCCATTCACTATGTCGGACAAATATAATCTCAAGCTCGGTGCCGAGGCTTTCTATCTCATCTGATAATTCATTGGCTGTCGTTTCAAGTTTGATAAGAAAGCCCTCGTTTTGAGATTTTTCTTGAGCAAGCACAAAGTCGCGGTCTTGCAATTCGATAAGCTCTTTCTCTTTGGCAACGATTAGCCCTTGCATTTCGCTCGTTATATTAGATAGTTCGCCGCTGTCGGCGTATGGGTGGTGCGTGGCTCCGCATAGGGGGCAAGGCTCTCCGTCGGCAAGGTCGCCGCGCAGCAATGCCAGGTTTTCACTTGTCATCAATGTGTGGGCTTTGCGCAGGGTTGTCAGTTCGTCGCTAAGCTGCCTGATATTTATGCCGGCTCGGGTTGCTGTGATTTCTTTGTTGCGTGTGAGCAATTTGTCGCGTTCGCTGCTGTTGGCTGCTGCGTCGGTTTTCTTTTTAGTCAGCGAGCTTGTGAGCCTTATGGCATCGCGTATATCGGTGAGGGCCTTGTCAGCCTCGGCCTTGGATTTCTGTAATGATGCGAGGTCTTGAGCCTGTAGTTGTTTGGCGAAGTTGTCAAATTTCTCGCGCGCGGCAGCTACGTTATTTGTATGCGTAGCAAGGTTTTGTGCCGCTTCGTTTTCGGTTTTGGCATAGTCGGCGTTCGCTTTTCGCAACGCCTCATCTGCTGTCCTTATGGCATCGGCATTATCGTTTACAGCCTTTGTCGCGTTGTCGACAGCGGTTTGTGACTGTTGCAAGGTTGAGGTTTTCTCGTCGACTTGCTGCTGCAGGGATTCGATTTCTCCCTTTATCTCGCGGGCGCGGTTTATGTGCGGCTTCTTCTCGTCGTAGCTGTCGGCTGCCTGTTTTGCCTTGGCCTGTAGGTCTTGTAGTTGCGTTTTTAATTCGGCAATCTCCTTGTTTAGTTTGTCTGTCTCGTTGGCGTAGTTGTCGATTGCCGTCCGGGTTTCATTTATCGAGCTTGTCAATGCTGTCTGCTCGCGATATGTTGCAACTCCTTCGCTTGTGGTGTCGTGGAGGTTGAGACGCTGCTGTAAGTCGGATAATGCCAGAAGGGAATTCTTGGCATCATTTACTGCCGTTTCCGCTTTTGCGATGTCGGAGCATAGTTTTTCATCTGTGTCGTACCAGTCAAGGCTTTTCTTGACCGTTTCGAGCGTATCGGCGTTGGCTTGTTTTTCTTTCTCGAGACTCGCGATTTCGGCAGTCAGCTTTTCGAGCTCGTCGGGCGCGAGGTCGTCGTTGGCGTATACGTTTATGCCGGCTCGTATTTCGTTGTAGCTGTCTGAAGCCTCTTTGCGGCGCAGGGCGATTTCGGCGGCGATGCGCGAGTAGAGGTCTTCGCAGCCTATGAGCTTTTCGAGTAGTTCGTAACGTTCGTCTTCCTTGGCAGTTAGGAAGTTGGCAAACGAACCCTGGGCGATGAGCACCGTGCGCAGGAATTGTTCGTAATCGAGGCCGATGATGCGTGGCAGCTCGTTCCAGTCGGCTTCAGCCTCGGTGATTTTGCCGTCTTCGTTCTTGAGGATATAGAGCGATGTGACAGCGTTGTCGTAGCGTGTTCGCTTGAAGCAGACCGACCATTCGGCGCGGTATAGGTTGCCGTTGTTGGCCAGGAAGGTCAGCTTGCTGTGGCCATATTTTTTGCCGTGTGTAAGTATGTTTCGAGGGTCTGACGGGGCTAAGCGGTTGCTTTCGTCCTCGTTCTTTTTGCCGTAGATTTCGATGCTCTGGTTGCGGTCGTTTTTCTTTTTGGGATATCTCGGCGCCCGGTTGAAAAGTGCGAGGCAGATGGCGTCGAGTATGGTTGATTTGCCGCTGCCGGTGGGGCCGACGATGCTGAATATGTTGCTCTCGCCGAGGGGGCCGTTTTCAAAATCGATGATTTCGCCACCGGCTTTGTCGAGTGAGGCGAGGTTGAGTAGCTCGAGGCGTAATAACTTCATTGATTTTTCTTGATGTCTTCTATTATAGAGCGCAGCATGTCGGCCTGGTGTTCCGACATTTCGGCGTCGTGCCGTATGACGAATGCCTCGGCAAGGGTTTCGAGCGGGTCACGGTCGAGTATGTCGTCGATGCTGCTTATGGTTCGTTGGCCGTCGAAGGTGCTTACAGCGAGGTCGGGGCTGATGCGCTGGATTTTGAACAATACGGCGTTCTTGGTGGCCAATGCTTCTTCGATTTGCCTTAGGTCGTCGTTCTTTATTTTGTCGAGGCGGACTTTTAGCGCGAGATATATGCTGTTCTCGTCGGGTAATTTGCCGACGCGGTCGGGCAACTCCTTGCCTATGAGCTTTATGAGTTTGCCCGTGGTCAGTCCGGTATCGTCGTCGGGCAGCACAAGCAGTCTATGCTGCGG
>VSPF01000040.1 GCA_009775195.1 Muribaculaceae bacterium | reverse complement strand
AAACGACGGTTGGCGTTTTCGTCAAGGTCGTGGCGAAATATGGTATCCGGCAACAGTACCCGGTACCGTACATACCGACCTAATGGCCAACGAGATAATCGAAGACCCGTTTTTCCGGCTCAATGAGCGTGCCGTGCAGTGGGTCGACAAGGAAGACTGGATGTACGAGACCATCCTGACCCCGACCGCCGACGAGCTGTCGGCACAAAACCAGGATTTGGTATTCTACGGCCTCGACACATACGCTGATGTCTACCTCAACGGCAGCCCCATCCTCAATGCCGACAATATGCACCGCACATGGCGTGTCAATATCAAGGACAAATTGAAGCCCGGCGAAAACAAACTCGAGGTATATTTCCATTCGCCCATAAAAATCGACCTTCCCAAATGCGACCTCTATGACTATGGCTTCAATACCGGCCCCGACCAGTCGCAAAACGGCGGTATTTTCGACAAACTCGTAAGCATATTTGCCCGCAAGGCCGGTTATCATTATGGTTGGGACTGGGGGCCGCGTCTCGTTACGTCGGGTATCTGGCGTCCGGTCGTGCTCGAAACATGGAACGGCCCCAAAATCGACGATGTGCAGGTAATCCAAAACGAGGTCAACGGTGCCAAAGCCGACCTTACGCTGATTGCCGAGGTATTGTCGGACAGCGACGACAATGCCAAAATCGAGTTTAAGGCCGACGGCAAGTCCCTGGCAAGCAAAGAAGTGGCTCTCAAAAAAGGTCTAAACCGCATCGAAGTAGCTGCCCAGGTCAAGAAACCCCGCCTGTGGTGGCCCAACGGCCTCGGTGAGCCTTATCTCTACGACTTTACCACTACCGTTACTGCCGCCGCAGGCTCTGACAACAACTCGCAGGAAATAGGTCTGCGCTCTATCAAACTGCATAACGACAAAGACCAGTATGGTCACAACCTCTATTTCGAGGTAAATGGCAAACCTGTGTTTATGAAAGGTGTCGACATGGTGCCACTCGACAACTTCTTGCCGCGTATTACACGTGAGAAATACGAAAAGCACGTGCTCGATGCCAAAAACGTAAACATGAACATGATACGTGTATGGGGCGGCGGTGTTTACGAAGATGATTATTTCTATCAGCTTTGCGACCGCAACGGTATGCTGGTTTGGCAGGACTTTATGTTTGCCTGCTCTACATATCCTGCCGACGAGAAGTTCCTGACCAGCATCCGCCACGAGGCCGTCGACAACGTGCGCCGTCTGCGCAATCATGCGTGCATAGCACTGTGGTGCGGAAACAACGAGTGTCAGGATGTATTCTACGGTTGGGGCAACCGTAAGAAATATTATGAGGAAAAAGGTGTGCTGCCCCTGCTCGAATCTCAGTTCAAGGCCATGTATTTCAAGACCCTGCCCGAAGTTGTAAAAGAATACGGTGGAGGCACGGCCTATCGCCCCTCGTCGCCATTCGCTTTCGAAGATACCCCGAGCGACGGCATCAACGGCGACGACCATTACTGGGGCGTATGGCACGGACGCGACTCGATAGGTCATTACAACGTGAAACGCGCACGCTTTTTCTCGGAATATGGCTTCCAGTCGTTCCCCGAGTTCGAATCTGTAAAACTATACGCTCCGCAAGAGCGCGACTGGGATATCAACTCCGAAGTCATGATGGCCCACCAGCGTGCCGGTTCGTATGCCAACAACCTCATCCGCGAATACATGGCCGACGAATTCCGTGTGCCCGACAATTTCGAGGACTTCCTCTATGTAGGCATGATACTGCAGGGCGATGCCATCAAGACCGCCATGGAGGCCCACCGCCGCGACATGCCGTACTGCATGGGTACTCTCGTATGGCAGCACAACGATTGCTGGCCGGTAGCCTCATGGGCCGGTCGAGACTACTATGGTCGATGGAAGGCGCAGCAATATTTCGCACGCAAGGCATATCGCGACATTCTCGTCTCACCACTGGTCAAGGGCGATACTCTAAACGTCAACATAGTTTCTGACCGCCGCACTGCCGTTCGCGGCACGCTGGCCCTCAAGGCCATGACTCTCGACGGCAAAGTGATATGGCAGAAAAATATCAAGACCACGGCCCGGCCACTCGAATCGCGCAAAATCTTTGCATCGGATATACGCCCAATTCTCGGTGACTACACGCGCGGCCAGGTGATTTTTACCACCGAGTTTACCACCGGCGATGCCGAGCCCTACACCAACATTGCCTATGCCTGCCGTCAGAAATATATGGACTATGCCAAGCCTCGGTTCAGCGTCAAGGTCGAGCCGGCCGATGACGGATTCGATGTCATTGTCGGTACTGATGTCTTCGCACGCGGCGTTTTCCTCTCTATCGACGGTATCGACAATTTCTTTTCAGATAATTATTTCGACATTCTTCCAGGGTGTGAGCGTAAAATTCGCGTAAATACGTCAATTTCTCGTGACGAATTTGTTAAGCAATTAAAAATCAATTCTATAGGAAGTACGGTATAATGCCCAAAATGAATAAACGCGCCAAAATTTCTATTTTTTGGTGTGTTTATTCTACCTATTGAAGCAAATGTTGTAATAATTTTGCATCAGTAAACCTAATCATAAACCATAAAAATCAAACAACCTAAATCATGAAAAAATTCCTCAGTGCTTTGATGCTCGTGGTCGCCTTCTGCCTCACAGCAGTGGCACAGACCAACGTTACAGGCACGGTGATTGACGAAAGTCATGAACCTCTGCCGGGAGCATCTGTTGTTGTAAAGGGCGAGAGCAGGGGAGTGGCTACCAATGTTGACGGCCAGTTCACCGTGTCTGCCAAAGTGGGCGACATACTCCAGGTCTCCTATGTCGGATACCAGTCGACCGAAGTCAAGGTTCCCGCTAACGGTAAAATGCAGATTGTCCTTAAGGAATCTTCAGACCTTCTCGACGAAGTTGTCGTCGTAGGTGTTTCTATGAAAAAAAGCGACCTTACGGGCGCCGTTTCTCACATCGATTCTGACGTGCTTACCCAAAAACCTGTTACCAGTCTCAACGAGGCTCTTCAGGGCCGTGTTACCGGTGTGGCCGTTACTCGTTCTTCAAAGCCCTCCGCCGACTCGGGCATCAAAATCCGTGGTACCAATACCATCAATGCCGGTTCCGACCCTATCTACGTTGTCGACGGTTTGGTGATGGGCAATGAGTTCGGTTTCTACAATTCTCTTAATATCAACGATATCGAGAGCATACAGGTGCTCAAAGATGCTTCTGCGACAGCTCTCTACGGTTCTCGCGGTGCCAACGGTGTAATCATCGTTACCACCAAGAAGGGCAAGCAGGGCAACGGCCAGGTGAGCTACGACGGTTGGGTATCGTGGCAGAAGATGGGTCATCGCCCCGAGCGTATGAATGCCACCCAGCTTGGCGACCTCCGCAAGCAGGCTTATATCAACGGTTTCCTCTTCGAAAATCCCGATGCTACCGCCGAAGACTTGCAAAACCACATCGACAACTTCGTCATGGCTCCCGACAAGGCGTTTGCTGCCGAAGAGCTTGAAACGTATCTCAACGGACGTTCGTACGACTGGGTTGAGCCCGTGCTCCGTACCGGTGTCACCACCAACCACAACCTGTCGTTCTCTCAGGCTACCGACAAGACCAACGTGTATATCTCTCTCGGTCTCAAAGACCTCCGTGGCATGGTAAAGGGTACCGACCAGCAGCGCTATAACGGCCGTGTCAACGCTTCGGCCAATATCACCCCCTGGCTGCGCGTGGGCACCAATACCACTTACAGCTACACACACGACAATATGACCGACGACAATGTGTACTATAAGGCATATTATTGCGACCCCCTTGTCGACAATGCTCCTTTCATGAGCGACGAGACTCGTCATGAAACCGACTACCTCTGCACTTGGTGGCAGAGCCCCAATACCGAGAAGAATAATAACTTCAACCCCTACAACACTCTCGAAATCAAGACCGAGCGTTCGCGCTACCACTTCACCTCGTCGAACTATATCAATATCAACCCCATCGACGGACTCAACATACGTTCGACATTCGCTATCAACCGTGCCGAGCAGAGCTGGAACCAGTTCCAGCCCACGGGCATACAGGAGTCAATCCGCTACCGTGGCGGCGACGCCTATGCCACACAGCAGCGTTTCGGCAACACCCAGTGGCAGTGGGATAACACAATACAGTATATCCGCGATTTCAACCACGCTCACCACATGGATGTGTTCTTCGGCACCTCTGCCTCGCGCAATATCTACAACGTAATCAAGGCCAACGGCCGTCGTTTCGCTTCTAACGACCTTGGCTGGGACCAGCTCGGCAGTGCCGCCGACTGGGAAAATTCGCGCCCCGAAAGCGACCATCAGGTTACATCGCTCATGTCGTATGTGGCCCGTGCCAACTATAACTACAAGTATCGCTACTTCGCCACATTCACCAGCCGCTGGGATGGTTCTTCGAAATTCGGCAATGGCCACCAGTGGGGTTACTTCCCCTCGTTCTCTCTCGCATGGGATATCACAAACGAGGCTTTCTTCCCCAAAACTACATGGATTGACCAAATCAAACTTCGTGGCGGTTACGGTTCGGTAGGTAACCAGAATATCAGCAACTACCTCTACGCCACCATGTATTACCCGTCGTCTTCTAACGGTACCGCCGGCTTCTATACCAACGGCCATCGTGGCACTCCCAACCTTACATGGGAAAAACAAAAACAGACCAATATCGGTGTAGACCTCGCCTTCTTCAACCGTCGCCTCTCTGTCACCGCCGATGTCTTCTTTACCCGTAACAAAGACCTTCTCATGAGCCACTCGCTGGCAACCTCTACAGGCTACTCGTCGACTACCGAGAATGTAGGCGACCTCGACAACCGTGGTGTCGAAGTTTCAATCAACGCCACCCCTGTCGCCACCCGTGACTTCACATGGAATATCGGTCTCAACATGTCGCACGATAAGAACAAAATCAAACGCCTCTACGGCGGCGTGACCCGACTGCTCAACGTGCCCACCGAAAGTTCGGTTCCCGACCGCGAAGGCAACCTCTTCGTAGGCGAAGCTCTCCACAATATCTACTGCTACAAATTCGGCGGCATCGCCAACGAGGACAACCGCGAACTCTGGGAAGGCATTGACTATCGTGGCCGCACGGTCGGTCTCGGCGACGTGTTCCCCCTCGACCTCTCGGGTCCCGACGGCAAGCCCGACGGCGTGATTGACAACTACGACCGCACTATCACTGCTTATAAAGACCCCAAACTCTATGGCGGCTTCAACACCGACCTCTCTTGGAAGGGCCTTACCCTCAACGCAATCTTTACATACAGCATTGGTGGCCATCGCCTGAGCGGTTACTACGAGGGCCTTATATCTTCGGTAGGCCTTAGCCATGGCAGCCCCGAACTCATAGGTAACTACTGGACGCCCGAAAACACCGGCGCATACTTCCCCCGCAAGATTACAAATGCTACCGGCTATACCCCCTTCGGTGCCGGTGATACCGACCGCTATATACAGAACACCTCGTATCTGCGCCTGTCGACCCTCACACTGAGCTATATCGTACCGGCAAAGATTACAAATAGAATACGTGTGAACAACCTGCGTGTATATTTCACAGCCTCTAATGTGTTCACTGCCACAAAGGACAAAGGTTTCGACCCCGAGTTCGGCGACAACCTATATCCCAACGAGCGCAGCTATACACTCGGCCTTTCGTTCAGCATCTTCTAACATTACAAATCTATCGACATGAAATTCCATAATAAAATCATAACAATGGGTGTAGCCGCCGTTGCCACTCTCTCGATGGCATCATGCAGCGATTTCCTCGATGAGCCGAGCCGCACCCAGTTGCCCGAAGAAAAAATCTACGGCAATGTTGAGACTGCCGAGACTTCGCTTCTCGCCCTCTACAAGAACTGGCGCGACCTCTGGGCCGGACACAACTACTACTACCTCTCCGACGGTACCGACGAAATACAGAACGGTGCTTTCCAGGCTCTTAAAGAGGGTGGTGGCAAGAACGGCGCGATTGACCGTTTCGACGCTCTGCTGACATCCGACCAGGAGTATGTGACCAACTGCTGGAACTGGCGTTGGCCCAAGATTTCTGAGGCTGCGAAACTTATCAACGCCCTCGAGCCCAAAGTCAGCGAAGATGATAAGGCCAGGCAGGTATGGGCCGAGGCTTCGTTTATCCGTGGTTCGCTACTGATGGATATGACCATGATTTATGGCAGAATTCCAATCATCGACCTCGGCCGTATCGCCGAGCTGGGTACCCGTCGTCAGGACTTGACCACTGTGTGGACTTATGTCATCAACGACCTTACAAATGCCGCCAACAACGCGCCCGAAAAGAACGACCCGGGACGCATATCGAAATATGCCGGCCTGATGCTCCTCGGTTATGCATATATGGCTGCCCCCGAAGAGACCGGCTTGCGCGACTTCGCCAAGGCCGAGCAGTGTCTCAAACAGGTTGTAGAAGGCCCCTTTAGCCTGGTACCCTATTATGATTTGTTTGATTACAATACCCCCAACACTTCCGAGGCTATCTTTGAGTTCCAGTTCTCTACAACATGGCCCGACAACCACGGCAACCAGTTTATGGTTGGTTCGCGCGCAGCAGCGTCGATGGGTGGCGATGCCTGCTATTTCGCCGGTTACGACCACGCAGTGCCTACCGAATGGGCATACTCCGACGTAGAGGACGGAGGTATATGGGAGGAAGGCGACGTCCGCAAGGAAGAGTCTATCCGCTACGACTTCGAGTGGGGCGGCAAGAATGCCGAAGACTACATACCCGGCCTCGAATGGGAAGGTCTCTCGCCCGAAGACCAGGACGAATGTAAACCCCATATCAAGAAATACGAAGACTACCGTACCGACCGCTACTCGGGTATGGGTATCAACAATATGTGGAATGCCGGCAAGAACATACCCTGGCTGCGCCTTGGCAACGCATATCTGCTCTATGCCGAGTGCCTCAACGAGCTTGGCCGTACCTCCGAGGCCGTTGACTGGGTCAACGATGTTCGCTCTCGTGCCTGGGAGTTCGATATCCCCGACGAAATGCTCTGGAAAGCCAATATGTCGAAGGACGAGTTCCGCGAACAGCTAATGACTGAGCGCGTACGAGAGCTCTTTGGTGAGCGCTGGCGCAAGTTCGACCTGGCCCGTACAGGCAAGTTCTATGAGTACGTGAAAGAGCGTAACAAATGGGCGAAACGTTCGGGCACAATCCAGCCTTGGCACGTGGTATGGCCCATACCCATGTCGGAAATCGAGCAGAACCTCGATATCGACTTCTCTGACCAGAACGAGGGTTATATGTAATAGGTTCGCAATCTCGTTTTGTAATCATATCCCCCACGACAACAGCGACAGCCGTGTGACCTCCGAGTCGCGCCACGGACAAGATTAGGTATTATCGCATTGGTCAGGCATTTTGGTGTCTGTCCTCATGCCCGGGCGTGGCTCTAAAGGCTGCACGGCTGTAACTGTTGCCTTTTTTTACACGAAATAAAAACATCAACTAACTCTATATGAAATCTTTACTCATTACTTTGGCTGCATCTGCAGTCGCTCTGACGGGCATGGGTGCCGCACGCCAGACAAACTACTCGGAACTTACAAATCTGACTTCACTGGTGTCGAACGGCCTTTTCCACGGTAACACCGTTCTTGCAGATATTGACAATGACGGCATGATGGAACTTATCGCCAAAGGTCGCGACCTCAATGCCGGCTGGGCAAACACATTGAAGGCGCTCCACCTCGATGAAGCCGGGTCGACATTTACTGCCTCGGTCGACCTTCCCGACCCCGACGGTTGCATGTGGGAACGCATCATCTACACTATCGACTATAATAACGACGGTAACGTCGACCTCATTTATGCTTCTTCATGGAACGCTAAACTCATGAAAGGCAATGGCGACGGCACCTTCCAAATGGTAGATGACTTTTCTCTCGACGGCGAAATGAGCATAGACGGCGGTGATGCTGAAAAATGGTATGCCGGCACTCTCGTTGTGGCCGACTTCAACGGCGACGGCTATCAGGATATCGTCACCTTCTGCGGGAACCCTCGTGAAGACCAGGGCACTCCTGTGGTATTTTTCAACGACAACGGCTCCGGCAAATTTATCAAGGATGAAAACACCGGCATCAAGCCACAGCGCGGCGGCACACTTTGTGTGGGCGACTACAACCGCGACGGTTTCGCCGACATACTTGTTTCGGGTTGGGCCGACGACTTCGGCAACGACTGCTGCCGCATCTGGAAGAACGACGGTACTGGCAAATTCACCGAAGTAATCGTAGGCAACACATCCGGAACAGAGAAAGGACAGGTTATTTTTGCCGACCTTACCGGCAACGGGCTGCTTGATGTGTTTATCACAGGTACCTCATGCCCCAACAACTGGGAACTTGCCGCATACGTGTACAAGAACAACGGTGACGACACATTTACCATGATTGATGCCGGCCTGCCTGGTTTTCAGTGCAGTGGTGCTGACTGGTGCGACCTCAACGGCGACGGCAACATCGACCTTGTCTATGCAGGCGAGAACGACGGGCTGAAGAACTCGGTCTATGCCTTTAATGAAGGCGACGGCAAGTTTACAGCCGTAAGCGACAAACTTGGCCAGCACCGTGGCGGTGCCGCAGTGCTTGCTGCCGATATGAACAACAACAATGTTCCCGACATTATCTTGATGGGCTATATGGACGGCGACGGCCCCCGTCACTTCCAAATCTACAACGGTGCCGGCTCGCGTGTTGCCAACAAGGCCCCCAACGCTCCTACCGGCCTCGTAGCTGTTGCCAACGGCAACAAGACTGAATTCTCGTGGAACGCCGGTTCTGACGAAAAAGCAAGCCAGGGCACAGGTTTCACCCCGGTTGATGCGCTTCGCTACAATTACTATGTAAAGACTACAGACGGCCAGGTTATCACTGCCGTTCCGGCCGACCCCGCAACCGGCAAGCTCCGCAGCAGTAACGTTTGTGCCGCGTCTACAGCTTGCAAAGTCGTTCTCAATATACCCATGAGCAAAGTCGCTGAATGGGGCGTACAGTCTATCGACGGTGCCAAGGCAGCAAGTGCCTTTGCCGTAGGTGCCCTCTCCGGCATCGAAACTATCGGTGCCGACAACGCTGCAGCGGTTGAATACTTCAATCTCCAGGGCGTCAAGGTTGCAAACCCCGGGAGCGGCCTCTATATCCGTCGTCAGGGCTCGAAAGTCGAAAAAGTTTTCGTGCGCTAACCAAATCGGCCTCACTGTAGTTAGGCTCTGATTATAAGATGAGGCCGCACGGTAATTACTCAGGTAATTATTTACGGCCTCATTTTCTTTATCATTTGCGAGAATTTGATAAATTTACTAATTTTACACATCCTTAAATCAGTAAATATGAAATCAGTCAGATACATGGCATTGCTCCTTGCCGGGCTATCGTGCATGCCGGTCTTTGCCTCCGGTGACCTCGATGCCGAGTATGGCGGCTGGAAGTTCGAAATGTCGTCCACAAAAAAAATGACGGTAGAGCAGGCTGGGAAGAAACTCTTCGGAGGCGTGACCATGATAGCCCTCGACCAGAACGACGTCGAGTTGCAGTCAGATAAATATTCTTCTGTCACAAAGAAGGAGGAAGACGTCAACGATGCTTTCGGACAAGGCCGTCGTTTCACATGGACCTTTACCAAGGCTGGCAGTCCCGACCTCGAGCAAATAGTAACGGTTTACCTCGAGCTCCCCTATGCCCTTTTCGAGGGGGCGGTTGTGGCTCAGTCGGGAACTACCTCGTCGCGTCAGATTAACCCTATTGTTGTCACGACGACAAACACCCTGCCGTTGCCCACGTCTGAAAACCGGGTCTACAACATGCCTTTTGCCAACGACAACTGGGCTACATTTGCTACTGTGCGTTGGTCTACCGGCCAGCCTGTCACCTCGTGCGAGGCTACAGCCCTTTTCAATGTCGCTTCTCGCGAGGGAATTGTAATCGGCTCGGTCGACCATTCGGTGTGGAAATCGTCTGTCACCGTCACTCCGAACTCTACTAACCGCGTGCGCCGTCTGGTGGCTAATGCCGGTTATGTAAGTCCGCGCACATGGGACAATGGCAGCTTCGGCAACAACTCGCCCATCGACAAGCACGGTGCCGTGAAGGGTGCCCGCGTGGTATCGCCTAAATTTATGGTCGGCTTTTTTGGCGACTGGCGCCAGGGCCTCGAAACCTATGGTAAGGCCAACACAGTCCTTTGCCCCAAACTCGAGATGAAGACCGGCGACAAAGCCCTCTTCGGATGGCAGAGCTGGGGCGGACAGGAGGCACAGCTCAACTACACCTCGACGATGTCGGTTCTCGATTTCTTCGAAAAAGAAATCAAACCAACCGGTTTTGCCGGTGAGGACGGCGTGTGCTGGATGGTTCTCGACTCGTTCTGGGACAACATGAGCCGCATGGAGCGCCGCCAGTTTGCCCAGCGATGCAAAGAAATGGGATATCGCCCCGGTATCTATCACACACCGTTCTCGCTATGGCTCGGTAGCGACAACGAGGTTTCGGATTACCCCTATGAGACTGTCGATGGCAAGACCTATTCGCGTAAAGACGTGGTGCTCACCGCCAATGGCAAACCCCGCAAGATTTCGGCTTATTCCCTCGACCCCACGCACCCTGCCGTGAAAGAGGCTAACCGCAAGCGTTTCCAGGAGTTTAAAGACGACGGCTTCGAGTTCGTTAAAATCGACTTTATGAACAACGGTTCGCAGGAAGCCGACCACTGGTACAACCCCGATGTCACCACCGGCATGATGGCATATAACTATGGCATGGACTATATACTCGAAATGGCCGGCGATATGGTTCTCGACTTCTCGATTGCGCCCGTTTTCCCCGCCAAGGCCCATGTGCGCCGTATCGGTTGCGATGCCTGGGGCGAACTCAACAACTCTATGTACACGCTCAACTGTATCAACGGTTCGTGGTGGCTCGACCAGTGCTATGCATTCAACGACCCCGACCACATGTGCCTCAACAAGGTCTTTACAGGCAAAGGTTCGCCCGACGAAAACGAGGCACGCATACGCTATACCTGCGGCCTCATCACCGGCATGACACTCCTTGGCGGCACATACGCATACGAAGGTGCGACAATGAAGTATAATAACCAGAATGTGAAGATTGTCGGCACCGATGCCGAGCGTGCGCGAGTAGTGAAATTTGCAAGCAACAAAGACCTCACCGAGGTTGGCCGGCTAGGCCGTTCTTTCCGTCCTGTCGAAGGCACGTTCCTTCACCTCACTTCTCTTTATGGCACCGACGATATTGCAACCGACAACGAGTTTATACTCGATACTCCAGGGGCTTTCTATTACGTCGTGTTCAACTTCGACAAGGGAAATCCGCTCGACAAATCCGTAGATTTCGAGCGTCTTGGCATCGACAAGGCTGATTTTGTCAACGTCAAGGAGCTTTGGAACGGCACAAGCTGTGCGCCGGCCGACGTGAAGGTATCTATCCCTGCAAAGGACGTACGCATCTACCGCTTCGAGCGCCGCAATTTCTCGGGTGTCGACGGTGTGGCGGTCGACAACGATAAGTCCGTGACGCTGAAGGCCGGCGGCGGCAATGTAAGTGCCGTGGCCACCGAACCTATCTCGGCTATAAATATTTATGGAATTGATGGCTCAGCCATCAATTCTTTAAATACTTGTAACGAGGGAGTTACCGATGCCGTCGTATCGACAGGCAGTGTCACCGGCATTGCCATTGTGTCGGTAAGGCTGCGCTCGGGCTACACTTGCTCTGAAAAGGTAATATTGAAATAAGCGAAGCTCTATCGTCATGAGGGGCCCAGGATGGCATCTCCATTTCGATTTATGAAAGTTTGTTAACCATGAAGAACCGTTCTCGTCTATATCTCTGCTATTTATTGACAGCCGTGCTCATGTTCACCGCCCTGCCGCTGACAGGCGCACATGCGGCGCCCCAATACAATTTCCGCCACATCGACAGCAGCGACGGCCTGTCGGCCAACAATGTAAAGTGTATTGCGCACGACAGGCTGGGCTTTATGTGGTTCGGCACCAAGAACGGTCTCAATCGTTACGACGGTAGTACCATGCGAGTTTACGAGTGCTATGACCAAGACCTACAGTGCGGAAACAATAATATCGGTTCTCTCTACGAAGACGAAAATTCCATACTCTGGATAGGTACCGACCGTGGCATCTATCAGTACGACCCTCATGGCGACCGCATACACTTTGTCGGCCTCACCCCCACAGACGGTCAGATGCCCGATAATTGGGTGCAGACCATCACCGGCGACCGGCGTGGCAGCGTGTGGGCCCTGTTGCCCGACGAAGGCGTGTATCTATACCGCGACGGAGCCATAAAGCACTATACATTTGCCGCCGAGAGCAGCTTTAAGAAGGTGTTCCCGTCCGATATTTGTGTCAGCGAAGACGGCAACGTGTGGGTGGTGGTTTCGGGCGAGGCTATTTACCGGTATAATGCCGACTCCGACGACTTCGTCCGTGTAAAGGCCAGCAATGGGTCGGTAGTCACAGATTGCGACTTCCTGACGCTTTGTGCCGCGCCGACAGGCAATATTATCGTAGGTACAATACGTGGCAACCTGTATGAATACGACCCCGGCTTAGGCACAATCCGCAAGCTGCCATTCAGCGGCAGCGGCAACATATATCTGCGCGACCTGATGTGTTTCGACGATGAATTATGGATTGGCACGCACTCGGGGCTGTATGTCTACGACCTGGTGAGCGGGCACGAGGACTTTATCTACGAAGACCCCCTCGACCCATTCTCTTTGTCCGACAATACAGTCTATACCATATACCGCGACAATGACGGGGGTGCCTGGATAGGGTCGATGTTCGGCGGTGCCAGCTATATGCCGCGCCGCAAATTCGCATTTACCAACTACGGGCTCAAAGACGGCATTTCGGGCCGTCTTGTCCTGGGCATGTCGCGCGACCGCCGAGGACAGATTTGGGTCGGCACCGAGACTGCGGGCATAAATGTCCTCGACCCTTCGGGACACAAGCTGTACGTGCCCGATTACGTAAATAAATCAGATAAAATAGTGTTGTCGATGACCTCGTACGACGGCGAGATATATTCTTCGTTTTCTCGCTCGGGCCTCTACCGTTTCTCGCCCGATGCCGGGGCTGTGACAAAGGTCTTTCCGCTCAACGACGAAATCGACAACAATGTCTACTCGTATATCATCGACAGTGAGGGCAACGAATGGGTAGGGCTTTCGTTCGCCCTCTATCGTCGCCGCAGGGGCGAGAGCAAGTTCGAACACATGACCGAGACCAGTTACGACTGGATTTTCTGTATGTACGAGGCTACCGACGGAACCTTGTGGCTCGGTACCATGGGCAACGGCATCTGGAAGTACAACAAGGCCAACGGCTCCTTTAGAGCATATACCTACGACCAGAACTCGGCAAATCCCAACGGGCTGCTTTCGAACTCGATAAACTCGATTATGGAGGATACCGGCGGGCGCGTATGGTTCTCGACCGACAGGGGCGGATTGAGCATGTACGACAAAGACTCTGATTCCTTTGTGACATACGGCATAGCCGACGGCTTGCCCGACAACGTGGTCTATAGCGCTGTCGAGGACAGGGGCAAGAATTTGTGGTTCGGTACCAACAAAGGCCTGGTGCGTTTCACGCCTTCGAACGCCGGTGTGAGGGTCTTTACGCGCAGCGACGGACTACCCTTCGACCAGTTCAACTATAAATCGGCGGTAACGACTCCCGACGGCACCGTATATATGGGCGGCATCAACGGCTTCGTGTCGTTCAAGCCCGATGACTATAAAGAAATCAATGCCGCGCTGCCGATTTATTTTACCGGCCTTAACGTACTCAACGAAGAGGTGCGCCCGGGCAGGGATAAAACTCTGAAGGAAAATATCATCTTTGCCGACAATATCAAACTGGCCCACGACGAGTCGACTTTTTCATTGTCGATAGCCTCGCCCGAATTCAGACACCTCGGCCAGATTTCGCTCAGTTACCGCCTGATGCCTGTCAGCGACGAGTGGATTGCGATGAAGGACAACGAGATATCGTTTGCCAATCTCGCGCCGGGGAAATATAATCTCGAAATCCGCGCCGAAAACGGCCCCGGCAGTGCCACTCGGCAGCTCGAAATCACCATATTGCCGCCATGGTGGAAGTCGGCATGGGCATACGGTATATACATATTGCTCATCGTGGTCATTGCCACTTTGTGGTTCCTATGGTATCGCAATCGCAAGGAAAAGCAGTTGCGCACACACGAGCAGGCTTTGATAGATGCAAAAGATAAAGAACTATATCGCAGCAAGGTTAACTTCTTTACTGAAATCGCGCACGAAATACGCACTCCGCTGTCGCTGATTGACCTGCCGCTCGAGGCGATGGAAGATTTGAAGATTGACGACCCCCAGTTTAGAAAGTATCTGTCGGTAACGCGAAAGAACACACACCGCTTGCTCGAACTGACAGGCCAGTTGCTCGATTTTGAAAAAATCGATTCGAGCCGTCTTACCCTCAAAAGAGAGAATGTCAATGTCACGGCCCTGCTCAACGATATTGCAGACCGTTTCGAAACCCCGCTTCACCTCGACGGCAAAACACTCGTGCGCGAAATCGACCCCGAGCCACTGGTCGTTACGACCGACCGCGAGGCTCTGACCAAGATTGTGAGCAACCTGCTCAACAACGCCCGCAAATACGGGCAGTCGGTAGTGCGGCTCAGTCTGACCCGCGACGGCGACGACTTTGTGGTAAAGGTAGCCAGCGATGGCCAGAAAATCAAAGACGAGGACCGCGAGAGCATCTTCCGAGTGTTCTACCAGACTGATGCCGCAGCCAAGGTCAAGAACGGTGTCGGCATAGGTCTGCCTTTGTCGCGGTCGCTGGCAGCTCTGCTCGGCGGCAACCTCGAACTCGAGAATAATCCTGGCGATGATTGTAACGTGTTCGTACTCAGACTGCCGGTAATAGAACCTGTTGCCGAGGAACCTGCTCACGACCCCGAAATCGGTGCCTATATGCTTGCTGCCGAGTCGAACCAGGCCAAACCAAGGTCTGACGTGTTCAATATTCTCCTGGTCGAGGATAACGAAAACATCCTCAATTTCCTGGCCGAGCAGTTGTCTACCTCGTTTGTGGTCACAACAGCGCGTAATGGTGTCGAAGCCCTCGAAAAGCTAAAGACCAACCAGCCCGACCTTATCCTGACCGACATAATGATGCCCGAAATGGACGGCCTCGAATTGTGTAATGCCGTCAAGTTGGATATGAACCTCAGCCATATACCGCTGGTATTTATAACAGCCAAAAACGACCTCGAGAGTAAAATACAAGGTCTGCAGTATGGTGCCGAGGCTTATGTTGAGAAACCTTTCTCTATCAAGTATCTCAGAAACCTCATCAACTCTATCCTCGACAACCGCCGCCGCGAACGCGAGGCATTTGCCAAGAATCCGTTCTATACATCCGAGAATGCCCAGGTAGGCGAGGCTGACCGGGAATTTATGGAGAAGGTGCGCGCACTGATTGAGGAGCATATCTCTGACGAGAATTTCAGTGTCGACAGCCTCTGCGACGAACTCAACATGAGCCGTTCGGCCCTGCTTAGGAGAATTAAGTCGCTCTTCGGCCTGTCGCCCATCGAGGTCATACGCACAATAAAGCTCAAAAAGGCGGCCGAGCTAATACAGGACGGCCGTTACCGCATAGGCGATGTTTGCTATATGGTAGGCATAGCCACCCCGTCGTATTTCAGTAAACTTTTCTTCAAACAATTCGGCATGACGCCAAAAGATTTCGAGAAACAGTGTCGCTCGAAAGGCAAGGATGGCGACGAGCAGTAGGGCATGTAACGTGTAAATGGCCTTTTTGAAGCGGAATTGCCATATTTTGGTTTGTTTGACATAGTTTTTTTTAACTTCATAGACTAATTTTGCACTGTGTCGGTAAGGACTTACGAATGCTCCTGCCGCCACGGTGCAAAATCGTATCTTAAAATTATAATTAAACTAATAATCATGAAATCAAGCGTTTTGACTTTCGCGGCTCTTGCAATTTCCGCCAATTTTTGTGCGGCCGTGGAAATCATTCCCGTAGAGACCGATGCCACGGCCCTGGTATATACCGTCGGTGATGACGGACGTCTCTACCAGTCATATTTCGGCCAACGGCTTGCCGATGCTGCCGAATATGCCAACCTCCCCAAAGGTAAGGAAGCATACCTTACCCACGGCATGGAAGACTATTTCGAGCCGGCATTGCATATAAACCGCACGGCTACTCCAAACTCGTCGACACTCCTTAAATATAAGGGTCACGAGGTTTTCAACCGTGACGGATATAAAGAAACGGTTATTACCCTCGCCGACCCCGAATATGCCGACGAGGTGAAACTTCACCTTGCAGCCTTCGGCCCTGAGAATGTGTTTAAATCGTGGACTGAAATCACTAATAATGAGAAACACCCCGTCGAGCTCGAGAAATACGCATCTTCGATGCTCCATCTTACTGCTCCCAAATATGTCCTCACACAGTATAGCGGCGAGTGGGCAAACGAGGCAAACAAGTTGAGTCAGGAACTGCACTACGGCAAGAAGGTCGTTGACACCAAACTCGGTGCCCGTGCCGATATGTTTGTGTCGCCTTTCTTCCAATTGTCGCTCGGTGACGAGGCTACCGAGACCGATGGCGACGTCCTCGTCGGCACCCTCGGCTGGACCGGCAACTTTCGCTATGTTTTCGAGGTCGACAATCTCGGCGACCTGCGCGTAATCAGCGGCATCAACCCTTACTTCTCGACATATCCGCTTGCCAAGGGCGAGACTTTCGTCACTCCCGAGTTTATCTTTACCCTCAGCGACCGTGGTACCGGCGAGGCAAGCCGCAACCTTCACGACTGGGCTCGCCGTCACCAGGTTAAAGATGGCGAGGGTAACCGTATGACACTTCTCAACAACTGGGAGGCCACATACTTTGATTTCGACGAGGATAAGCTTGTAAAACTCATTGGCGAGGCAAAAGAACTCGGTGTAGATATGTTCCTTCTCGACGATGGCTGGTTTGCAAACAAATATCCCCGCAACAGCGACACCCAGGGCCTTGGCGACTGGGACGAGACTGCCGACAAGTTGCCAAACGGTATAGGCCGTCTCACCGAGGAGGCCAAAAAGCAAGGCGTGAAATTCGGCATTTGGATTGAGCCAGAGATGGTTAACCCAAAATCAGAGCTTTATGAGAAGCACAAAGACTGGGTTATAACCCTCCCCAACCGCGACGAATACTATTTCCGCAACCAGCTCGTGCTCGACCTGGCTAACCCCAAGGTTCAGGATTACGTATTCGGTGTCGTTGACAATCTTATGACAAAATATCCTGAAATAGCTTATTTCAAATGGGATTGCAATAGCCCCATCACCAATATTTACTCTAATTTCGAAGGTAAAAATCAAGAAAAGCTCTATGTCGATTATGTTCGCGGACTCTATAAGGTGCTCGACCGGATTAAGGCCAAGTATCCTGACCTGCCCATGATGCTCTGCTCGGGTGGCGGTGGCCGCACAGACTACGAAGGCCTCAAGTATTTCACCGAAATGTGGCCCAGTGATAACACCGACCCCATCGAGCGACTGTTTATTCAGTACGGCTTCTCACAGGTGTTCCCCACCAAGGTGCAGTGTGCCCACGTGACGACATGGAACAAGAAGGCCCCGATTAAATTCCGCACAAATGTGGCTATGATGGGCAAACTTGGCTTCGACCTCAACCTCCACGACCTCTCTGCCGACGAACTGGCATATTGCAAGCAGTCAATCAAAGAGTACAACCGTCTCAAACCGGTCATACTCGACGGTGACCAGTACAGGCTCGTATCG
>VSPF01000004.1 GCA_009775195.1 Muribaculaceae bacterium | reverse complement strand
CGGCCTATTTACTTGATATCGACTCTCCGCAGACCCTCAACCGCGACAAAATGCGCGGTCATCTGTTTGAAAACATAGTAATAATGAACTTTCTAAAGAAAGCTTATAACCGACGGTAAGAACGGTGGCCTATACTTTTACCGCGATTCAAATGGCAACGAGGTCGATTTATTGATAAAAAACGGCAGCGGGTATGATTGCTATGAAATCAAATCTGCATCGACATTTCATGCAGACTTCCTCAAGGGCCTGAAAAGCTTCGAATCAACGTTTCCCGACCTTACCCGGCAGAAAGCCTTGATATATTCAGGCGATAAATTACCTGATTTAAACGGAATATCAATCGTCAATTATCGCCAAATCTGAGGCGAAAAAAATGAAACGAGGCGTATATATGGCATGAACTTCCACACAGACATAGGCTGACAGGCCGACAACAAGTCACAACCGACACACCACCGACACCGACACGAATAGTCGGACAGCACGGAGTGTGTCGGTTTGTTTTATACTCCGGCAAGAGATAATTGACTTGTTTTCAACACCTAATCTCGTTTCACTATGAGTAATTACGCAATCAAAGTGCTGAGCTGCCGCCATGGTCGCATCAGCTACCTGTCAACCGAGACCCTGCAGTGGCTAAACCGCGAAGTCGAGCATGAGCAAGAGAGCCTCGTGCGCCATGCACGCCACATGATAGAGCTTGGCGAAATAGCCCGCGACAACGGCTACCCTGCCACAGCCTCGATGCACCTCAACCGCGCCTTCGAGCTGCTCATGCCGCCCGACCCACACCACATCGACATAAAGCTCGGCACCTACCGCCACCGGCTCGTCCTCCGCGCCCTCGCAGCCCTCGAAAGCCTGAACAACTATAAATGATAGACAAACAGCGGGGGTGTATCAAAAAATATAGGCTGTAGTCCTCGAAGAGGACGCTCTTGTTGTTAGCCCCACGATTATTCGTGGGGTAAAAATAGAAACCAATATAAATAAAGTCCTCGGAGAGGACGCAAAGGAATTGATTACATGTCGTTTGCGACCTCTCCGAGGTCATTTTATCGCAGATGTCTTATAATCCCCGCCAATGATGGCGGGGTTAACGACAAAAGCGTCGTCTCCGACGACATTTCATTTTGATACACCCTCAATTTATGGAGTGGTCTGGGGTCGCATGAATTTAGTCTATACAAATAATATACATCATCAAAACAATCAGGAGAAACCCTGATATGCCATATATTATCCTGGTCAGTATATTGTCTTTTTTCATTCTCTTTTCAATCTTGGCGCATCTTGGCTTATAATATTTCTATACATCAACTCTTCAAGAGCCAGTGATTATGTACACGAATTATATATGTTTGGGCAATATCTCTTTATCCATCCTTGATAGAGCTTGCCATCCACCTCGGTTACGACACAACACCAATCATCCTTGTAATGAACAACATAGCCAACGCCTGAACCAACATGAATCTTGACCGAAGTGTAGTCGGAATTGGCATCGGGAGCTGAATGGATATGCAATATTGCATCACCGTTTTCATACGTGTCAGGACGCAAGAACACGACACAGTTCACTTTATCCAACCATCCAGTGATTTGCTGGAGTTCCATTTCTGATGAAACGATGGAGACATTGACCTTGAAACGAAAAATGCCGTCTTCAAGTATGTCTACAAACGCACACAAGTCCTCGTCGAACTTCTGAACTATCACATAATTGATATTAGCACCGTACGCATCATTGTAGAGCATCACAGGACTTTCTGTATTTAGAGCCACCTGGTGAGCCTCAGTCACGTCATGGCAGAACAGCAATAGGCTGGGTAATAATATATATGCTATAGTTTTCATCTTTCCATTGGTTTAATCAATTGAATAATTGTTTATCCAACCCTCGCCTATAACTTCACCATCTTTAACCACAACCACGTATAACCATTCGTTTCCAAAGAAATCTTTAACGTAAGCAGTGCTTTTATCAACGACAGTTGCGTGCAAGGTTTTAAAGTCCGAGTTTATATCATGAGCTGTATATAGGCTTACCAGGCCGTCTGGGGATGCGGAAGGATAAACAGCGCAGTTCAACTTATCTATCCACGCCATGCTAATTTGTGCATCGGTGCGATTTTTAAGTTTAATATTAACTTTAAAACGGAATGGGCTATTTTCAATCAATTCAAATTCGTAGTCCGTAGAATCCCTGTTCTGAATGATGAAATTATATTTCTCGGCAAACTTGTCATCATATAAAAAGACAAGTCCACGATGTGGTATAATGGCTCTCTGCGCCGACAGCGTCAAGCCAAGCCCACAAGCTAATATGGCAAACAAGTATCTCATTTTGGTCGAATATTCTCGTTAGTTTATAGTTATTCAATACTCTAAATCTCGCCTTGATTAATCTAAGTATCAATTGATTTGCCTAAATTATAAATTATTTACCAAATTGCCAAAAAAACGAATGTTTCATGGAAATCATCTCAAAAAAAGTTCGATAATAAACACACTTCACACCAGGCCGTAGTATGCCATAATGCCACTGATTTAACGGATAAATCATTTTCTCAAACCATCCACCAGTATGGTTGGCATTTTGGCCTTAAGTTAGCGACATTGCATCATGCCACCTCCCTACGAGAGATGGCTATACATTCTATGGCTTCACCCTCTTGCCCTTTTGTCCTTTTTGATTTTGTGTCTTTATGTTTTTTCCAATCAGCCTGAGTCATTATACCTGAAACTTTAACTTTTGACCTATAATAATTATCGGCAACTTTTTATTATCTTTGCACTCGACATGGAACAATATATCGTATCGGCACGAAAATACCGCCCGACGACATTTGACAGCGTCGTAGGCCAGCAGGCACTGGCCGGGACACTCAAAAATGCCATCGCAAGCGGCCGACTGGCTCATGCCTACCTCTTCTGCGGTTCGCGAGGGGTCGGCAAGACGTCGTGTGCGCGTATTTTTGCCAAAACTATCAACTGCACCAACCGCACAGCCGCCGGCGAAGCGTGCAACGAGTGTGATTCGTGTCGGCAATTCAACGAAAACCGCAGCCTCAACATCATCGAGCTCGACGCCGCCAGCAACAACGGCGTAGACGACATCCGCGCCCTTATCGAGCAGGTATCGGTGCCCCCCACGCAGGGTCGCTACCGCGTGTTTATCATCGACGAGGTGCACATGCTGTCGAACGCGGCCTTCAACTCCTTCCTCAAGACCCTCGAGGAGCCCCCGGGCTACGTGATTTTCATACTTGCCACCACCGAAAAGCACAAGATTATACCCACCATCCTCTCGCGCTGCCAGATATACGACTTCAACCGTATATCAATCAACGACATGGTGCGCCACATGCAGCATGTGGCTGCCAGCGAGGGCATTAACGCCGAGCCCGAGGCCCTCAACGTAATAGCGCGCAAGGCCGACGGAGCGATGCGCGACGCACTGTCGATTTTCGACCAGGTGGCGGCCTCGACACAGGGCAACATCACCTATGCCGCGACTATCGAAAACCTCAACGTGCTCGACCAGAGCTACTACAACCGGCTGCTCGACGCCTTTGTGGCGCAGGACATTGCCCAGGCCCTGCTAATCTACAAGGAAATCCGCAACCAGGGCTTCGACTCGCAATTCTTCGTCAACGGCCTGGCCTCGTATCTCCGCGACCTTGCCGTGGCACAGAACCCTGTCACTCTGCCGCTGCTCGAAGCCACCGACGAGGTAAGGGCGCAGATGGCCGAGCGCGCCTCGAAGCTCCACCCCACTTTCCTCTACAAGGCCATGGACCTCTGCAACGACGCCGACTTCAACTTCCGCGCCGCCAGCAACAAACAATTCCTGGTCGAGCTGACGCTCATCAAACTGTGCCAACTACTAAGCCCCTCGTCCGATGATACCGGAGCCGGCGGGGGGCAATTACAACCGCTCGAAGCATACTCTACGAGCGTAGCTCCGCAAACAGCAGCCCAGGCCGTCGTGCAACCCGCCGTGCAGACAGCGGCGGGGGGTGTCGCCGAGCCACGGGTGGCATACCCGTCAGCACCTGCCGCGCATACCGCCCCGAGGCCGCAACGCCAATACACACTGGGGGGCATGTCGCTGGCAGGCGCGGCCCAGAAAGCCCGCGACACGCACACCCACGACGAACCGGCCCGACACGCCGACACTCCGCAGCAACACCGTAGCGACAGCTACAGCGAGGCCGATATCGAACGAGCCTGGGCCTCGGCGACCAAGGCGCTTGCCAAAGACCCCGTGATGTCGTCGGTCATGAGCGCGCTCACACCGCACCCGCTGGGTGGCGACCGCTACCTGCTGCGCTGCGCCTCGCGCCTGGCGGCCGACAAGGTAGAGGGCATACTCGCAGACATAACCGGGCACGTGCGCGACATCGTGGCAAACGACAATGTGACTTTCGACATCGAAATCAGCGATGCCGACATACCCAAAAACTTGTGGACCGACGACAGGGTGCTCGAAGACCTTGTGCAACAGCACCCCGCCATCGAAGAAATGATTAAAAAATTCCAACTGCGCAGAATTTAGCATATCATGCAAAAACTACGTATCCTAATTCTTTTCCTGCTCTCCATCTCCGGGGCCACCGCCAGTGCCGCCGCCCCGGCCTCATATTACGACGATGCCGACGGCCTCTACGGCCAGCAATTAATCAGAGCCCTATGCGACATCATAAATACGCATACCGCTCTGTCGTACGGCAACGTGTGGACGGCCTACGCTACCACCGACCTCGACGGCAACGGCAAGGTATGGGACATGTATTCGACCAAGCGGTGGAACTACGGCAAGGAGCAGTGCGGCAATTACTCGTCAATCGGCAGTTGCTATAACCGCGAACATTCGTTCCCCAAGAGCTGGTTCGACGACGCCTCGCCGATGTACACCGACGTGCACCACCTCTACCCTACCGACGGCAAGGTCAACGGCCAGCGTGGCAACAACCCCTTCGGCGAATGTGAAAACGGCACCTACGTGCCCTCTAACGGCTCTATAAAGGCACTCGGCAAATTGGGTACGAGCACATTCCCGGGCTATTCGGGCACGGTTTTCGAACCCGACGACATGTATAAGGGCGACTTCGCACGCACATATTTCTATATGGCCACGTGCTACAACGACCGCAACTCGTCGTGGCATAGCGACATGCTGGCCGGCAACAGCTATCCCTTCTTCAAGACCTGGGCCATCAACCTGCTGCTGAAATGGCACCGCCAGGACCCGGTGAGCGAGAAAGAACTCAAACGCAACGACGCCGTCTACGCCCTGCAGCACAATCGAAACCCCTTCATCGACCATCCCGAGCTTGCCGAGCACATCTGGGGCAACAAGAAAACCGAAAGATGGAGCGTCACCGGCACCACCGAGGCCGTCATCAACCAACCAGTCGACGGCTCGACAATCGACTTCGGCGTGACGGCAAGATATATGCCCGTGATGAAAGCAATTGCAATCCGCACAAGCGGAGCCACGGCAAACGTCACCGTCACAGCCACAGGCCCATTTGCCGTAAACGGCGGAGTATTCACGGCCTCCGAGGCCAACGCCGGCACAAATGTGCAGGTGCAGTACCAGGCCACGACCTTGGGGCAGCACACAGGCACGCTTATCGTGACAACTGGCAGCACGAAATCGACAGTCTCGCTGACAGCCAAGGCCGTCGACGGTCTGCCTGTCGGCAAGGCCACCTATGTCACCTCGGAGTCATTCCGCGCCAACTGGACATATATCGGCGACGACGTCGACGGCAAATATGAACTCACCGTTGCCGATATCGACGGAGCCCTCGACGGTTATCCGGTCATGGTCGACGCCAAGCAGGGCTATTACGACGTGCGCGACCTACAGCCCGAAACCATATACACCTATACCCTGCGCAGCCGCCAGCTTACAAGCGACGGCGTATTGGTCGAGACCGCGCCACTGCTGCCGATGGTCGACTTCCTCTTCGACGGCGACCTCTACTTCTCTACTGTCCCGGGTGTCCCGAGCGAGGTTGCCGAAATCCTGGTACACATAGAGAATATCGCCACCGACATCACTGTGAGCGTCGGCAAGCCGTTCGAACTGTCGTTCGACCGCAGCGAATGGAGCCAGAGCCTCACGCTCAAGCCCGACGAGAGCCGCCTCTACATGCGCCTCAACAGCGAGACTGCCGGCACCTTCGAAAGTACCCTCACTGCCCGTGCCGGCGACTACGTAAACGACAACACCACAGTCAGCGGCATTGCCACCGACCAGGCAGCCTTTGTCGAAGACTTCGAGGCCCAGCCCGCGCCCGCGTCGAGCTACGGCACAAGTGTCTACAACGGCACCGCCGCCGTATGGAACCTCTATAACGCCGGCTACTGGGCCGACACCGACAAGGGACACGACGGCTCGGCCGTGGCCGTGCGCCTGGGCAAGGCAAGCAACAACATGTGCGGCATCGAAATGGCCGACAGCAAGCAGCGTGGAGCCGGCGTCATATCATTCTGGGCCAAGAAGTGGAACGACAAAGAAGCCACGCCCAACATCGCCGTAGAGACAAGCACCGACGACGGCGCGACATGGCACGAAGCCGGCAATGCCGACATCACCTCGGCCGACTGGCAGGAATACACCTTCACGGCCAACATTGCCGGGGACGTCCGCGTACGACTCCGCCGCACCAAAGGCGCACGTATGCACGTCGACGACATCAGCATCAGCGACTACACCACCGGCGTCAGCGACCCCTATGCCGAGCGTCACCTGTGGGATGCCTACGGCAGCAACGGCACACTGACAGTGACCGTAGCCAAGGCCGAGGGCATCAATGCAGGAGTTTATACCGTCGGCGGCATCACGCTCTTCGAGGGACGCCTCGCCGAGGGCAAGCACTCGTGGTCACTCGCCCCGGGAACATTCGTCCTCGTGTCGTGCGGCGACTTCACACGCACTGTACTAATACGATAATGCAGAAGAAAACTATATGGGATATGGCACGCCCGACGGTAAACCAATACCGCCGGGCGACCAAAATGCCCGTGGTCGTGGTGCTCGACAATGTCCGCAGCCTCAACAATATAGGGTCGCTCTTCCGCACCGCCGACTGCTTCGCGGCCTCGGGTATCGCGCTATGCGGCATCTCGGCCACACCGCCGTCGCCCGAAATCCACAAGACAGCCCTCGGGGCTGAGGACTCCGTAGAGTGGCACTACTACCCCTCTACAGCCGAGGCAGTGGCCGACCTGCGCACGAAAGGTTTCAAAATCGTATGCCTCGAGCAGGTCAAAGGCAGCGTGGCACTCCAGGATTTCACTCCCGACCCCTCGCAGGCTTACGCCCTGGTAGTGGGCAACGAGGTCGACGGTGTAGACCCGGCAATCGTCGACAGTGCCGACACCTGGCTCGAAATACCGCAGAGCGGCACCAAGCACTCGCTCAACGTCACCATCTCGGCCGCTGTCGCCCTCTGGCACTTCTACAGCCACTCCGAGGTATTAGGCACCGTATAGCCAGCAGGGTCGAAGACCCTGAATGTGCGAAACCCCAGGCTTACGAAGTTGCCTGGGGATATGGACAAATAATAGTAACCTAGGGTCGGAGACCCTACATATGGCCACCTAAATGAGTAAAACATCTGCTATTTATCATATTGTGATAAACACCATATATCGAAAGAAAACAATTGATGAAAAAAACAAGAAAGAATTGTATAAATATATATATATGGCATCATTCAAAACAATAGTTCTACGCTATTGAGAATCAATGGCATTGGCAATCATATACACATATTGCTCGACCTTCACCCGTCTATCTCCCTGGCAACTTTAGTTCAAAAAATCAAACAAAGTAGTAGCCGATGGCTTAGAGAAAATCCTAATTTTCCACTATTTGAGGGTTGGGGTAAGGAATATTTCGCTTTTTCTTATCATCAATCTCAAATACCAACTGTTAAACAATATATTATTAATCAAGAAGAACACCATCGCTTTCATCCATTCGAAGAAGAATTACAAAATTTTTGCCGGGAGAATGGTATTGAATGGCATGACTACCTATTAAGCTGAAAGTTAAAGGTCTACGACCTTTAATATTTCAATCATCCACATTAACCTCAGCTAACTGCGTAAAGCTGGGGCTTCACAAATCAGAGGGTGTTGCAGAACTAAAATTTTGGAATTTCAATGTGCCCTACAAAGCCTACATGGCGTTAACAAACGTGAAAACGCTCCAATTATGGAAGTTCTGCAACACCCTCTTTTAAACCTCTCAATCATGATATACCCGAAACCTTTGAAAAAGGGCGACAAGATAGCAATCTGCTCACCTGCAGGCAAAATCAAGCCGGAAATCGTCAACGATGCCGCCCACGTGCTGCGCAACCAGGGCTACCGCGTAGAAATAATGCCCCACGTCTTTGGCGAGAACGGGCAATACAGCGGCACCCCCGACGAACGCTATGCCGACCTCAAAGCCGCCTTTGCCGACCCGGAGGTACGGCTAATTCTTTGCAGTCGAGGCGGCTACGGCGTAGTGCATATCCTCGACCGCCTCAATGAGCTGCCGTTGGCCGACGACCCCAAGTGGGTGGCCGGATTTAGCGACATTTCGGCCCTGCACGCCCTTATGGCAAAAAAAGGCATAGCAAGCATACACTCGCTGATGTGCGCCGGCATAAAGCGCGGTGCCGACGACCCCGATATTGCCGCCTTCTTCGACATACTGTCGGGCCAACGCCCCGTGCATATCTTCGACAGCCACGAATACGACCGTCCCGGCCTGGCCACAGGCACCCTCTACGGCGGCAACGTGGCCGTATTGGCCGAGCTGATTAACACCCCCTACGACATACTCAAACCCGACACGATATTGTTTATCGAAGATGTCGCCGAACCTATATACAAAATCGAGCGCATACTCTACCAGCTCAAGCTCAGCGGTGTGCTGGCGAAAATCAGGGGCCTGGTCGTGGGACAGTTCACAGAGTACAAGCCCGATGCGAACTACGACGACATGGAGAGCATGGTCCGCGACATGACCGCCGAATACAGCTACCCCGTGGCCTTCAACGCCCCCATAGGCCATGTAGACCACAACGTGCCCCTAATCGAGTCGGCAAAGGTGACTCTCAAGGTCAACCCCGAAGGCCGCAACAGCATAATATTCCACCGATAAAAGCCTTGCCACCGACAAAGGCATATCAAACAAACGGCCCTGATATAACGTTTATATTGTGATTATTATAAACTAAACAGACAACTACCATGTTCAAGAAAATTTTACTCTGCCTTGCTGTAGCACTCGCCCCGGCATTAGCCTTTGCCGATGACTATACGCACGACGCCACCGTGCTGCCCCAGGCCGCACGCGACGTAATACACAATAATTTCGACGCAGCCATTAGCGTTGTCAAAATCGACAAGGATTTCGGCCGTGTGAGCGAATACGAGGTCGTGCTCACCGACGGGTCCGAAATCCAGTTCGACAACAAAGGCAACTGGAAGGACATAGAGGCGGCACGCGGCAAAACCGTGCCACGCACATTTGTGCCAAATGCCATACAGACCTACGTGGCCAGCAACCAGAAGGGAGCCAAAATCGTAGGCATCGAACGCTCTCGCGGAGGCTACGAAATAGAGCTGAGCAACGGCATCGAAATGAAATTTGACAAAAACGGCAATTTCAAACGTTACGACTAATATTATATGAAAGTATATACCCGCACCGGCGACAAAGGCACCACCTCGCTCGTCGGTGGCACACGCATAGCGAAAGACGACCCACGCCTCGAAGCCTACGGCACCGTCGACGAACTCAACTCATGGCTCGGCCTCCTCGAGTCGTCACAGGCCATACCCACTGCGGCGCACGCCACTCTGACCTCGGCCATGAACAGGCTCTTCGACATAGGGTCGGCCCTGGCCACAGAGGCCGAGTCGTCGTGGCAGCCACAGCCCTTCCCGGACGAGGCAACCAAAGAACTCGAAGATGCCATTGACCTCCTCGAAGAAGAGCTGCCGCGCCACAACAAATTCGTGTTGCCGGGCGGACATGCCGACTCGGCACGTGCCAACATTGCCCGCACCGTGGCACGCCGTGCCGAAAGGCGGATTATAACGCTGGCCTCGGCCGTCGACGTCGATGCCGAAATAGTAAAATACGTCAACCGCCTCAGCGACTACCTCTTCGTCCTCTCCCGTGCCATCAACCACGCCACAGGCACCCCCGAGCGCTTCTGGAACGAATAGTCATACGAAGGTGTGTCAAAAAGGATAATTTATAAGAATCCTCGGAGAGGATGCAACCGACTGATAACATGTCGTTTGCGACCTCTCCGAGGTCTTTTGTCTTAGAGATTTTAGTCAGTCCCCACCAATGATGGCGGGGTTAACCACAAAAGCGTCGTCTCCGACGACTTCTCATTTTGACATACCCTTGTCTGACCGCTTTGGTTCAGATTGTTCGGCCGGGGTAGGCCTCGAGGGCATTGCGGAGCACGACCATGGCCTTGGCAAGCTCCTCGCGCTTGAGTATATATGCCATGCGTACCTCGTTGCGCCCAAGCTCCTCGTTGGTATAGAAGCCCGATGCCGGGGCCATAAATATGGTCTGGCCCTCGTATTCAAACTCCTCGAGACACCAGCGGCAGAAGCGGTCGGCATCGTCGACCGGCAGACGCACGACGGTGTAGAAAGCACCCATGGGTATGGGCGAATAACAACCGGGAATCTTGTTGAGCTGGTCGATGAGGAATTTTCGGCGCTCTACATACTCGTTGTATGTCTCGAGCATATATTCGGGCGTGGTGTCGATTGAAGCCTCGGCAACAATCTGGCCAATCAACGGAGGACTCAGACGCGCCTGGCAGAACTTCATCACATTTTCCTTAAGCTCCTTATGCTTTGTAATCAGGGCGCCGATACGTATGCCGCATTCGTTGTAGCGCTTCGACACCGAGTCAATCAGCACCACCTTGTCTTCGATATCGGGCAGATGGAAGGCCGAGATATACGGTGCGCCGGTGTAGCAGAACTCGCGATAAACCTCGTCGGAGAAGAGGAATAGGTCGTGCTTGAGCACAAGGTCGCGAATCTGCAGCATCTCCTTCATCGTATATAGATAGCCCGTGGGGTTATTGGGGTTGCAGATGAGTATGCCCTTTGTTCGCGGAGTAATCAGTTCTTCGAATTTTTCGACCGGGGGCAGCTCGAAGCCGTCGTCAATCGACGATGGTATGGTCACAATCTTTGCCCCTGCCGATATGGCGAAGGCCATATAGTTGGCATAGGCAGGCTCGGGCACTATGATTTCGTCTCCCGGGTCGAGACAGGCCATAAAGGCGAAAAGCACGGCCTCTGAGCCGCCTGTGGTGACGATGATATCGTCGACATCGACATCGATATTGAAGCGTTTATAATATTGCTGCAGCTTCTTGCGCAGCGACAGCAGGCCCTCGGAAGGGCTATATTCCAGCACCTTGCGGTCGATATGCTTCAGCGCCTCGAGTCCCTCGGGCGCGGTGGGCACATCGGGCTGGCCGATGTTGAGTCGATAGACCTTGATACCGCGCTCTTGTGCGGCATGGGCAAGCGGATTGAGTCGCCGGATAGGGGAGGCAGGCATGATGCGCCCGCGTTGTGATACTTCTGGCATATATGCGTTAGATAAAAGTAGGACAAAAAAAGCACTGTCCCCAAGGGTGAGGAAAGTGCTTATTATATGGTATCTTTAACCGGCACGGGCCGATTAGTTGTTGGCGCGGTCTTTGATTGACTTGCGGAAGAAGAGCTTGTGGTCGATATATTCCTGCGTTGCGATAAGCGTGGGCTTGGGCAGACGCTCGTAGTAGCGCGAGATTTCGATTTGTTCGCGGTTTTCGTTCACCTCTTCGAGGTTGTCGTTGTAGGGTGCGAATTCCTGGAGCTTTTTCTCAAGCTCGCTCTTCATCTCGGCAGCAATCTGGTTGGCGCGCTTGGCGATAATGCACACGGTCTCATATACATTACCTGTCTGCTCAGAGAGCTCAATCATGTCGCGGGTGACGGTGGTCACCGGGGTGTTGCTTTTTTTGAAATCCATCTTAACTTATGTTTCGGCGAATTGTTTGCTTTGTTTTACGTTGAGGTGAGAGTATGGCAGCAGCGCGAATCAGTCTTTTACATATCGCTGGGCAATCTTGTAGATGTTGTCGGCTTCTTCGCGATTGCGGCTGTCGGGGTAGTTGTTGATAAAGGAATAGTACTCGTCGACCACGTCGCGGAAACGGTCGGCTTTACGCTCCTCGATTGAATTGGCCGCTTCCTGATAGCGCGACTTGAGGATGAGGAGTTCAAGGTCCTCTTTATATTTTGAGTAGGGATAATCTTTTACGGCATTACGGGCCACGATGACCGCGCTCTCGTAGTTGTTGCCCATATAGTTGCCCAGGTTGTAATAGAGCTGGGCGTTCTGCAATTGCTTGAGGGTCAGCTTGTCCTGCAATTCAAATATGGCATTTTGGGCAATCGACACTTTCTCGCTGCGGGGGAAGTAGTCGAGGAAGGCCTGCAGCTCCTCTATAGCCTTGATAGTGCCGGTCTGGTCGAGCTGCGGCTCGGGGGAGTCGAGATAATAACCGTAGCCCGAGAAGAAACGCGCAGCCTCGGCATATTTGCCTTTGGGGTAGCGTGTATAGTAGCTCTTGAAGTAGACTCCCGAGGTGGCATAGTCCTTGTTCTCGTAGTGGCTCATTGCAAGGAGGTAGAGTGACTCCTCGGCCTTGTCAGAACCCTTAAAGACCGATATGCAGTCTTTAAGCAGTGTCGCAGCCTGTACGTATTTCTTTTGTTCGAAAGCGCGCTTGGCAAAATCGAACTTGTAATTTACGTCGTCGCTCTTCAGTACGCGCTGATATTCGCCACAGCTGCAAAGAGTTAGGGCTGCAACAAGTAATATGATGTAGTGACGTATACGCATAATTGTCTGTTCTGAAAGGCAAAATTACGAAAAAAAAGCAAAAAGGACAATTCTGACAGTCCCTTTTGCTCTTATTTTTTAATTATTAACGTTTTTGGCCCTGCCAAGCCACTGGTCGGAGGAAAGGTTGAGGCGGCGGTCACCGAGGCTTGCGGGCGTCGGAGGCGATGAGGTTGGCCATGCGCACGGCCTTGGTGATGTGGTCGCAGATGTTTTCCGAGCCGATAAGTTTGTCGATGCCGGCATGTTCGAGCGAGGCGCGAACATTGTCTTTTACGCCCGAGAGCACCACGCTGATGCCCTCGTTCTTCGACGAGCGTATCAGCACCTCGAGGTTGTGCAGGCCGGTAGCGTCGATAAACGACACCTTACGCATACGTATAATACGCACCGAGGGCTTGTCGGTCAGGGCCGAACGCATGAGCTCATCGAACTTCGTGGCCACACCGAAGAAGAAGGGGCCGTCGATTTCGTACACACTCACACCCTTGGCCACATCGAGCACCTCGTGCTGGCTCAGGTCGGTGCCCTCGGCCACGTCGAGCTGCTCGGAGTAGACCTTGATTTCGGTATTTTCGGTCACACGGCGCAAGAAGAGCACCACGGCAAGCAGCAGGCCGATTTCGATGGCGATGGTAAGGTCGAAGACCACCGTCAGGATAAAGGTCACCAACAGCACCGATATATCGCTCTTGGGCGACTTGAACACCGATACCACCGTGCGCCAGCCGCTCATATTGTATGCCACCACCATAAGCACTGCGGCAAGCGTGGCCATGGGCACGTAGTTAATCAGCGGCATTGCGAAAAGGAAGATTATCAGCAGTACAAGGGCATGCACTATACCGGCAACCGGCGTGCGGCCGCCGTTGGTGATGTTGGTCATAGTACGGGCAATCGCACCGGTCACGGGTATGCCGCCGAAGAATGGCACGGTGATATTTGCTATGCCCTGCCCGATTAGCTCGGTATTGCTGTTTGTGTGCGAGCCGGTGATACCGTCGGCGACAGTAGCCGACAACAGGCTCTCAATCGCGCCGAGGACTGCTATGGTAAAGGCCGACGGCAGCAACATGTTGATAGTGGCCATGTTGAGCGTAAAGCCGTGGGGCGTGGGTATATCGGTAGCCATAGTGCCGAAGCGGTCGCCGATAGTCTCTACGCTATACCACCCGAAGGCTGACGACAGGAAATAGGCAGCCGCCGTGACAAGGATTATGGCAATGAGGGCGCCGGGCAGACGCTTGGAGACCTTAGGTGTCAGCACTATGATAAACAGCGACACGAGCGCGGTGCCGAGCGTACACATGTCGATATTTGCCAGCGACTTAAGATACAGCCCCCACTTGGGTATAAACTGGCCGGGGATGTCGCGCAGACCCAGGCCGAGGAAGTCGTTGACCTGCGTCGAGAAGATTGTCAGGGCGATACCGGCGGTAAAGCCTACCACAATCGGATAGGGGATGAACTTTATGACCGTGCCGAGGCGGAAGAGGCCGAGCAGCACCAAGATGACGCCGGCCATAAACGTGGCCACGGCGAGACCGTGGAGGCCGAACTGGCCGATGATATTGTAGACAATTATGATGAAAGCTCCCGTGGGGCCGCCAATCTGGACCGAGTTACCGCCGAAAAACGAAACCATGAAACCGCCGATAATCGCAGTTACCAGGCCGATTGTAGGGCTCACACCCGAGGCTATACCGAAGGCAATTGCAAGCGGCAGGGCCACGATGCCCACTACGATGCCGGCGATAATGTCGGTCTTGAGCCTCGAAGCCGTGTAGTGGCGCAAAGCATGAAAGAGTTTGGGATGGAAGTCAACGGCCTTGCGGACTGCACGACCGGCAAGTTCACCTCCCACAGCTTGACTAAGTGTCATAAGTGATTGAATTAGTACCTATTAAATATAAACCTAAACAGGAGCGCACTATAAAGTGCCTCAAATTTTGCGCAAAATTAGCAAATTTTCGCGACATTGCAAAAAATGTTTAAAACTGCCCACTATATTTATCAACTTAAACATATCATTATCCAAACTTTATGCTTTTATTTGCGACATAAAATAAACGTATCATTCAACCAATCAAAACATCATGCGCAAAATTCTCTTTACCCTGCTTCTTTTTCTAGGCGCTATGTTGGTAAACACCTCTTGCTCTTCAGATGATGACGACGATATTATATGGGACTTCTATCCCATCACACTCAATGTCGAGGTAGTCGACGAAAGCGGCAACAATCTCCTCGACCCCTCTTGTGCCGAAAACATCCTTTCCCGGCCCATCACCCTCACCCACGATGGCGAAACCACGCCAATAGAAATGTACGAACAAAAGGAGGCCACACCAAACTCACGTGCATATTTGGCGCGGTGGTATGGGGCATACATTATCGGCGAATGGGATGCTTTTTCCAAAGACGATTCGGTAAAGTTGAATATCGACGGTAAAGAATACGAGTTATCTTTCACAAACTCCTACAAGGCCCAAAAGCACGGAGCATACGACTTCGACAGAAAATACTATATCGACGACCAAGCCAACGAGAATCGCAATTACAAAATCGTGCTGAATTTGCAACATTGAATTTTGCGAAAAGCAGACATTCCCCAACTTTACTATTTGCCGTAGGAGCTTGGCAGTCCCTGACAAGCCATAGACGAGGCTGATATATAGCTTTGGCTATACTATGATTCGCCACGGAGTGCCGAACTCCAACCGTAATTTGTCCACACTGTCCACAACTGTCCACGCTTCGATAGGTGTGGACACTTTTTTTAGTCGTGGACACTCTACGGTCACCACTGCAATTAACTCCGACATTTTTTAAGTCGAAGGTTCTCTACAGCCATCAGCAACCGCCTCGACTAACAATATAATGTATTATATATCAAGAAAATATCTAAACACATAAAGATAAAGTATATTTAGTGTGTCCACGGTGTCCACGCGATGCATAAGTGTGGACACCGTGGACATGTAGGGGCAGCCCGGAAACAGCCCGACTTAAAAACTACGCAAGCGTAATCTATAACAAGTAAGCGACACAGCCATTTTACCGAGGTAACGGTCTTTCAGTTCCTCAAACGAGGTTAATTTCATCTATGCCAAACATAAATCGACAAATAGTCAGAAATTATCGGACAGCAGAAACTGCCTTAAAGTCAGATGCTTCACGCCCTCATAATCCGTTGGCCGGAGCATAGGATTCATCGATATGACATATTTGGGATAATTATCCTGGATTTTCAGCAAATTACCAAATTCCCTTTCCATTGTCGAAACGTCTGCTAAAAGATAAGCCACCTGCAGATAGACGGGCGAACCACCTTTTTCGGCAACAAAATCAATTTCACCGTTCGACAGGGTTCCCACGCTTATCTTATAACCGAGATTTTTCAGATGAAGATAAACCACATTTTCTATTACTTTTTCAATATCACCGCTGCGGTTCGTCCCGGCAATCATATTGCGTAAACCTATATCCTCGAAATAATATTTATCATTTGTCTCCAAAAGGCGCTTGCCGTGTATGTCGTATCGCGGTACCTTGTTTATGATAAATGCGTTCGATGCGGCTTTTAGATAGTTTATAGCTGTAAGGGGTGTCATATCCACCCTCTGCGACTTCAGATATTTCGACAAAGAAGTTGCCGAGATGAGCTGGCCGGCATTATCGCTTGTATAAGACATTAAATTTTCAAAAAGTGTGACGTTACGCAGTCCCTCCCTTTGAACAACATCTTTGAGGACGATGGTATTATAGATGTTGTGGATATATTCCCATATCATATCCTCGTTTTCAAGGCCGAGCCTATACAAGTGTGGGAGTCCTCCGAACAAGAGAAACTTCTGAAGGCTCTCGTCAGAATCCACCAAATTATGAAACGTCAAAAATTCACGGTATGACAGGCTCTGGATATGTATCTCGATATATCTGCCCCCGAGATATGTCGAAAGCTCCGACGAAAGCATCTTGGCATTACTCCCGGTCACAACAATCTGACACTCTTCATCCGCATTGAGGCTCCGCAGTATGTTCTCAAACCCGTCGATGTCCTGTACTTCGTCTATAAACAAATAATTGTCACAGCCTTCTATTAACTTTCCTTCAAGATAGCGTAACAAATCTCCGGCATTACGGATATTATCGTATTTTGTCTTTTCCTTATTGATATAGACAATATTGGCTTCTGGGTTCCTCTCCTCTATCTCTGAAACGAGAGTACGGATGATATAACTCTTACCGACACGTCGCTGGCCGGTAAGGGCTATTATCATGCCTTTGCCGATATATTTCAGAATATGGTCAATATATAGATGTCTTGTTATAATCTTCATTCGGCAAAGTTAGTGATTTTTATTAATCATAACAAATAAAATCGGTCGAAACTGCGTTTTTATTTGTTATGATTAACAAAACCCAGCCTTATTTGCGAACATAATGCGGCAGGGTTTCGGGGATTACCATCGAGATTTCGACCAGGCCGGCGATTTTGCCGTCGCGGCGCCAGGGCGTCTGGTATATCATCTTGTGCCGGCCGTGTTTCTCGATGGTATAGGCATTGCTCTCTCCCGACGCGAGCATGTGGCGTATGATGCCCTGTGAACGCTCGTTGTGGCACGGCATCAGGTTGGAGCCGATTAGGTTGCCGTGCGAGGCATAGAGCTCGCGCGCAGGCTTGTTCTGATATAGGATTACACCTTCGGTATCGCACACTGTTACGGCGCAGTTCATTTCCTCTGCCCAGTCAAATTCGTTCATATCCTTTCCTTTATTGCATATCGGGGCCTTGCCTTGACCTCGACAAAGATTTTACCAATATATTCGCCCGTTATGCCTATCGAAATGAGAATGAGGCTGCCCAGGCCCCACACCGACAGCATCATCGAGGCCCAGCCGGGGTTGATGTGCGACGAGAAGAAATACGACACCAGCACATAGACGGCAACAACCAGCGTCAGCAAGAAGGTGATGAGGCCGGTAAAGAAAATCCACCTCATCGGCCTTGCCGAGAACGAGGTGATGCCGTCAATCGACAGGGCCAGCATCTTGGCAAGGGGGTATTTCGACTCCCCGGCCACGCGGGCGGCGCGCTCGTAGGTCACCACCGATGTCTCGAGGCCGATTTGCGGCACGATGCCGCGAAGGAAGATATTGCTCTCGCGGTACTGTCCGAGCAGCTCGAGGGCGAAATTGCTCATCAGGCGATAGTCGGCATGGTCGTAGACCGTCTCCAGGCCCATGACGCGCTGAAACTTATAGAAGGCATGAGCCGTGGTGCGCTTGAACATGGTGTCGGTCTTACGGCTCGACCTCACGCCGTAGACGATGTCGCTGCCGGCGCGGTAGAGGCGCACCATCTCAATCATCGCCCGTGGGTCGTCCTGCAGGTCGGCATCGATGCTTATGGCGGCATCGCACTGCCCCGCCACCTCGGCAAGCCCGGCAAGGAGCGCATACTGGTGCCCCCGGTTGTGGGCAAGCGAAATGGCATGCACGCGGCTGTCGGCGGCATGGAAGCGGCGCAGCACAGCCCACGTGGCGTCGCGGCTGCCGTCGTTGCTGCACAAGATATAACTCGAGGCAGCGACGAGGCCGTCGGCGGTCATCTCGTCGAGCAACGACAACAGCACGGGCAGCGACAGGGGCAATGCCTCTTCTTCGTTATAGCATGGTATGACTATGGCGAGCACCGGGGCCGGCCTTTGTCGGGGGGTATTTTCTTCCACGCGACAAAGTTAAACTATTTTTAACTAACGACAAAAAATTAGTTGAATATAAATTGTTACTTTTGCATTTAATTCAACTTTCGCAAGCGAAAAGTTGAAGGTTAAAGTTTAAAGGTTAAAGTTTAGTGAGATTGACAACTAAAATATTTGCTGAGATAAAAATTAAAAAAAACGACAGCACATTAACCCCTAACCTTTAACCCTTAAACATTTAAGTAAGCTTGCGAAACTTAAATAAATAGATGGAAAGTTCCGAACAAAATATAAGCTATAACGATGCCCTTGGCGAGCTTGAGCAAATACTCGCCGGCCTCAGGTCGGAGCAGTGCGATGTCGACACCCTTGCCGAACGCACACGCCGCGCCGCCGAACTACTGTCTCTCTGCCGCAAAAAACTGACACGCACCGAGGACGAGCTTGCAAAAGTGCTCGACGAACTCGACAAGATATAAAACACGCACGATGAATTTCACGCCCCTCGCAAGGCCATATTTCAGCCATATCGTGGCACGCCGCAGCCGCTGGACAACCCCCGGCGGTGCCGCGCAGGTGCAACGACGGCTCATGGCCTCGCTGCTCAAACAAGGGGCTAAGACACGCTACGGAGCGTGCTACGGCTTCGCCCATTTCCGCAGCTACGACGACTTTGCCAGCCACGTGCCCGTCATCGAATACGAAGACATACGCCACGAGGCCGGGCGCATGGTTGCCGGCGAGAAAGACATACTGTGGCCCGGTGCTTGCCGCCGCTTCGCCCAGTCGTCGGGCACCTCGGGCGGCAAGAGTAAATATGTGCCCGTCACCGCCGCCAGTCTGCGCCTCAACCACTACCCCGGCGCAGCCGAGGCCGTGGCATCATACCTGGCCCTCAACCCCGCCAGCCGCATATTCTCGGGCAAGGGCTTCATACTCGGCGGCAGCTTTGCCAACGAGCTTGCCGACGTGCCCCCGGGCGTGACAGTGGGCGACCTGTCGGCAAACCTCATCGACGCCATCAACCCGCTGGCAAACCTCTTCCGCGTGCCCGACAAAAAGACGGCGCTGCTGAGCGACTGGGCCGTCAAGCTGCCAGCCCTTGTCAGGGCGTCGCTCCACCAGAATATCAGCAACATATCGGGCGTGCCCTCGTGGTTCCTGACCGTGCTGCGCGGCGTCATATCTGCCGCCGGGGCCACGACCATCCACGACGTATGGCCGGGGCTCGAGGTATTTTTCCACGGCGGCATAGCCTTCGGGCCCTACCGCGAACAATACCGTGCCATCACCGACCCGGCCAGGATGCACTATATCGAGACCTACAACGCCTCCGAGGGCTTCTTTGCCGTGCAGGACAGCCCCGACCCGTCGGCCGGAATGCTGCTGCTGCTCGACCACGGCGTGTTCTACGAGTTCCGCAGCTTGGACGGAGCGACAGTTGTCCCGGCATGGGACGTCGAACCGGGGCAGACCTACGCCCTCGTAATAAGCTCGTGCAACGGCCTGTGGCGCTACCTGCCCGGCGACACCGTGCGTGTCGAGAGCGTGGAGCCGCTGCGCATAAGCATAGCCGGGCGCACAAACAGCTTTATCAACGCCTTTGGCGAGGAGCTGATGGTGTGGAACGCCGACACGGCCCTTGCCGCAGCCTGCGCGGCCACCGGCGCACGTGTGGCCGACTACACCGTCGCCCCGGTCTACACATCGTGCCGCACCAAGGGCCACCACCAGTGGATTATCGAATGGGCCCAGGCCCCGGCCTGCGGCAACGAGGCTTTTGCCGACATACTCGACAAGGAGCTGCAGGCCGTCAACTCCGACTATCAGGCCAAGCGCGGGGGCGACATCTTCCTTGCGCGCCTCGAACTCACCGAGGCCCCGGCGGGCACGTTTACGCACTGGCTTGCCTCGACAGGACGCCTGGGCGGACAGCGCAAGGTGCCGCGACTGGCAAACGACAGGCATATCGCAGACCAATTACTCGAAATAATCAAACCTAATACATAATATTATGAAAATTCGCAAATTAGCAGCGGCCGTTGCCGTCATGGCAACCCTCGGCGCAAGCGCCCAGTCGCCCAAGTACATCTTCTATTACATCGGCGACGGCATGGGCATGGGCCCCGTTGTTGCGGCAGAGACCTACAACCGCGTAATCCTCAACAGCGACAAACCGCTCAATATGATGCAGATGCCCGTGGTAGGCTGGTGCATGACATACTCGGCCTCGTCGACAATCACCGACAGCGCCGCCGCCGGCACGGCACTCTCGGCCGGCACAAAGACCAAAAACGGTATGCTGGGCATGAACCCCGACACCGCCGACGTCGTTTCAGTGGCCAAGAAGCTCCAGGCCATGGGTTACGGCATAGGCGTCACCACCTCGGTGGCCCCCGACGACGCAACCCCGGGTGCATTCTATGCCCACGTGCCGCACCGCAGCATGTTCTACGAAATCGGCACCCAGATGGCCGGTACAGACTATGAGTTTATCGCCGGCGCCGGACTGCGCGGACTCGTGAAAGACGGCAAGGAGACCGACCTGCTCAAGCACTTTGCCGACAACAAGGTGCAAATCGTGCGCGGCCCCAAGGAAATCGCCAATATCAACAGCAAGAAGGTGCTGCTGCTCAACCCCGAAGGCACTGCCGACTACGACATAGGCTACACCATCGACTCAATCAATGGCGTGCTCAACCTGCCGCTCATCGCCGAGACATGCCTCAAACACCTTGAAAAGACCAGCCCCGACAAATTCTTTATGATGGTCGAGGGCGGCAACATCGACCACGCACTCCATGCCAACGACGGCGGCGCGGCTGTAAAAGAAGTCCTCAACTTCGACCAGGCCCTGGGCGTGGCTTTCGACTTCTATCAGAAGCACCCCGACGAAACGCTGATTATCGTAACCGCCGACCACGACACAGGCGGCATGTCGATTGTCAAAGACGGCGGTCTTGGCAATATCGACTACCAGCGCGTGTCGAAAGAAGTATTCAGCGAGTACTGCAAAGCCATGCGTAACAGCCGCATGATTTATACCTGGGACGACATGCGCCAGTACCTCGCCGACCACTTCGGCTTCTTTACCCACATCAAGGTCAGCGAGGCCGACGAGGCAACACTCAAAGAGATGTTTACCAACCTCTTCGAGAAACGCAACGAAGCCGCCGACCAGCACACCCTCTATGCCGACTTCAATGCCTTCGCTGTCAAGGTATTCAGCATCTTCAACGATGCCGCCGGCCTGGCCTTTACCACCGTCGGGCACTCGGGCAACCCCGTGCCTGTCTTCGCCGTGGGTGTGGGCGCAGACAAGTTCAAAGGTTTCAACAACAACATCGACATCCCCACCGCCATCTACGACACAGTCAAGTCTAAATAAGTTTTTATGATGGGTGTATAGGTTTATAAGTATGGTTGCGCATACTATGAGAGTATATAAAAATATAGGCCCGGGTCCTCGGAGAGGACGCTCTTGTGGTTAACCCCACGATTATTCGTGGGGGAGAAATGGAAACCAATACTTAAAAATCCTCGGAGAGGATGCAATCGATTGGACGCATGTATTTTGCGACCTCTCCGAGGTCAATTTATCATAGGTCGTTAAGAGTCCCCACCAATGATGGTGGGGTTAACCACAAGAGCGTCGTCTCCGACGACTATCTTATAAGACTGATAAGCTATTAGTCTCGCTTGCAAAACTCAAATCATAAACTTATAAACTCTTCAACCCATAACCCGCGAACCTACACAATGAAGATAGCAGAATATATCAAGCGACCACAAGTCTGGGGCTTTGCACTGTCGGTAGTCCTGCTGGCACTCATATCCCTGGCATTCTTCTACCCCGACAACTTCGAGGGCAACAGCCTGCGGCAACCCGACATGCAGCAAGGCGCTGCCAACGGCCATGAAGGTGTTGTCTACGAGGCCGAGACAGGCGAAAAGGCACTATGGACAAACTCGCTCTTCGGCGGTATGCCTACCTTCCAGATTTCGCCCTCATACCCGTCGAACAGCCTCTTCACATGGCTCAACACAGTCTACGGCCTCGGCCTGCCCGCGCCGTCGAACCTGCTGTTCATGATGATGTTCGGCTTCCTCATCTTGCTCTTCTCGCTACGTATGCGCTGGTATTACGCGCTAATCGGAGCCGTGGCATGGGGTTTCTCGTCGTACTTCGTCATCATCATCGGTGCCGGACATATATGGAAGTTTGTAGCCCTGAGCTATGTGCCGCCCACAATCGCAGGCTTCCTGCTGCTCTATAGGGGGCGCCGCGTCACCGGGACGGCCATGCTGGCCCTGTTTGCCATGCTTCAGCTCAATGCCAACCATCCCCAGATGACATATTACTTCGGGCTGGTAATGGGCATACTCGCTATCTGCTACCTTATTGATGCCGTCAGGCGTCACAAAATACGCAAATGGCTCGTTGCAAGCGGCCTCGCCTTAGTGGCAGGGGCCCTTGCCATCGGGGCCAACGCGCCGTCGCTCTACAATACCTACGAATACTCCAAGGAGACCAAGCGCGCCCAGTCGGAACTCACCCCCGAGACACAACAAGACACCGGAGCCCCGGCCGAACGCCCCACCGGCGGCATGCCCAAGGAGCAAATCGTGGGCTGGAGCTATGGACGCAGCGAGATGTTCAGCCTCCTGGTGCCCGACATCAAGGGCGGCGCGTCGGCACGCCCCGAAGGCGGCCGCATGGCACCCACAAGCCTGGCGCAGCTCGACGATGCCGCCGCCATGGCCCAGTCGGCACCGCTGCTCGAGTACATGAGCCAGTATTTCAACGACTCGGAGGGCACCAACGGCCCCGTATACGTGGGCATACTTGTCTTCGCGCTGTTCCTTGCCGGATGCTTCATCATTCGCGGCCCGCTCAAATGGGGCCTCTTGGCGGCGACAATCCTGTCGCTCGTCCTCGCTCTCGGGCGCAATGCCGAGGGCATCACCGACTTCATGATATACAACTTCCCGTTGTACAATAAGTTCCGCGCCGTCGAGAGCATACTCGTCATAGCCGAGTTTACGATGCCGCTGCTGGCCATCCTCGCCCTCGAGCGCATCGTCACTGCCGGCCGCGACGCATGGAAGCAGTATAAGGCCGGTCTTTCCATAGGCCTCGGCTTCCCGGCCCTGGTATGCCTCATCGCCCTTGTCGCCCCCGGTGCTTTCGGCGACACCATCACCGACAACGACCGCGCCACAGCAGAGCAAATCCAACAGCAGCTCTATGAAATGGGACGCCAGCAGGGGGCCAACGACCAGCAGATTTCGCAGTACATATATATGTACTCGCTCTCTAACCCTGCCAACAGCGAGGCAATCTCTACGCTGCGCAAAGGCATGGTGCGGGCCGACGGCCTGCGGTCGCTGATGTTCCTACTTGCCGCCGCCGGTGCCCTGCTGCTCTTTGTCAGAGGCACGCTCAAGCCCGGCTATGCCATAGGCTTCGTGGGCGTGTTAATCCTCTGCGACCTCTACAGCGTAGACAAACGCTACGTGAGCCACAGCTCCTTCGGCCCGGCCGACAGCGAGGGCGGCCACATTGTATTTACGCCCGATGCCATCGACCAGGCCATCCTCGCCGATACCACGCAGCACTACCGCGTGCTCGACATTCCGGGCTTCTACACTGCCGACCGCTCATACTTCCACAAGACCCTCGGCGGCTACCATGCAGCCAAGCTCAACCGCTACGAAGACCTAATACAGCGGCGCCTGGCACCGATTGTAAGCGTAGGCGGATGGTACGACGGCGACAGCATACTCGACGAACCGCAGACGGCCGAAATAGGAGCAAGGCTCAAATCAGGATACCTCGCAGCCAACATGCTAAATGCCAAGTATATCATAACCGCCGACCAGCAACAGCCGCTTATTGTCAACGACAATGCCTTCGGCAATGCATGGCTTGTCGACCAAGTACGCTGGGTCGACGGTGCCGATGCCGAAATGGCAGCTCTCGATGCCTCGTCGATAGACTTGCGTCACCAGGCCGTTGCCGACAACCGCTTCTCGGGCACATTGCCCTCTGAAGCAAGTCTCGCTCCCGGCGACACCATCTACCTAACCGAATATACCCCCAACCGCCTCACATACCACGCTGCCACGGCCAACGGCGGCATAGGCGTGTTCTCCGAGGTCTACTTCCCCTGGGGCTGGCATGCCGATATCGACGGCACCGAGGTTCCCATAGCACGTGTCAACTACCTGCTCCGCGCAGTCGCCCTGCCGGCCGGCAGCCATACCGTGACCATGACATTCGCACCCGCGTCAATACGCACCTCGTCGGGCATAGCATACGCCTGCGTGACGCTCATCTACCTTCTGACTCTTGCCGGAATATTTGTCGAATTACGCAGATGCCGCTTCTTCTGAAACTACATTTGGCATTCAGCCGCTGGCGCCACGGGCACGGGTTCGGCATACACTCGCCGTTTGCCTACCGCTTCGTCACCGAAGTGCTCAGGCAGGAATACGGCTACTATGCCTACCTGCGCCTGCCGGGCAACGAGCGTTTCCGCACCATCTTCCGCGTGGTGCTTGCCCTGCGGCCCGCCAACGTGGCCCTGGTCAGATGCGACGAATACCGCCGTGCCGTCCGCGAGGCAGTGCCACATGCACGCATCTGCAAACCGTCGGATGCCGACATGATTATCGTCGACGGGGCCGCGGAGCCGGGCTTCGACCTCGGCCTCTACCCCGGGGCCCACACAATCGTGCTAAATTACAAGCATATGCCCTCGTGGCAGCAATACAAGGACAACCTTGCCGCCGGCATGACCTTTGCCAACGGCGGAAGCATGGCTGTCAGCGCGGCCCTGCAACACCTGCCACGACAAGACTTTGATGTAAAATTCTAATTAGAGTTTAAAGTTTATAGTTTATGGTTTAAAGAACATTAGCTGCAAAACTTATAAATTTACAAATACACTATGGAAAACGACAACCTTTTTAAAAAACTTGGCGAATTGATAGGCAACGAACCTATCAGTATGGAAGAAGCCGAACGCCGCTTTGCCGAATCAGACCTCGACACAGGCTACGACGCCCTGGCCGACCTGCTTTATGACTCGCCCGAACTTTTGGTAGTTGACAAGGATAACAACACCGTCTACTCCAAATACCGCGTCAAGATAAAACCGGCCCGTCCCGAATGGCCCGAAGGCCCCCTTGGCGACGAGAGCATGACGCAAATGAGAGAGCTGTTTATCAGCAAGATATTGCCCAACACCATCAAGAACGGCCAGGCACGCATCACCGACAAGACAGCCGAACAAATCGTCGGCCTCATCGGGGCTGCCGAACGCCTCGCCGAATGGGGCTTTACCGACGCGACCGACCTGACATTGAAGCTGTTGGCATCGCACAACGCCCACATAGCCACTGTCGACACCCCCAAAGGCAAAGCCGAACGCATAATTATCGATATAGAGCCCGGCAGCAAAAAACCGGGGCCTGCCGGGCCGAAAGGACCAAAAGAGCCGACCCCACTCCCACCGGCCAAGCCCCAGAAGATAAGCCGCTACTACTTAGGCCACTTTGCCTACTTCTCCAACGACTACAAGGGCTTTGCCGCCGATATAGCAGAGCGTGCCGTAGGCGACGACTGGTTCGTGATTGACGAGCCCGGAGACCGACCCATGCGCCTTGTCGAGGCCAAGCTGAGCAACAATTTCGCCCTTGCCGTGCGTGACGCCCTTGCCGGGAAACCCTCGGGTCTCGCAATAGCCTTCGACACGGCCCGTTTCGACACAGGCTTCGTTACCGCCGAGGGCAAGCACATCATCGCCCACTTCGCCACCAACATCGAGCGCGACAGCCGCCGCTTCCAAACCTGGATTTATACCGACCTGACCGAAGAATGAAACCGGGGCACCGACAAAAGGAAACAAGCCCGGCCTACCGTCTCGACGACGGAACCACCTTGCGCCTTCGCTCCAACCTGGGCGAAGGCGGCGAGGGACTGGTCTATGCCACCGACCAGCCCAACTGCGTGGCCAAGCTCTACCTGCCCGACAAGCCCGCCGACGAAGACAAACTGAAGCTGCTCGTCGCCAAGGGCCGCGACAGCCAGGGCAAATATAACTTACTGGGCAACTTCTGCCTGCCGCGCAACCTAATCTACGACCGGCAGGGCAAGTGTGTAGGCTATACGATGCGCAAATTTACCGGCGACACCCTGGCCGGTACCCTGTTGCAGGACGAGCTTACGCGCCACGGCTGGACACGGGTGCAGCTTGCAACCCTGGGTCTCAACATCATCAAGTCGCTGCGCTACCTCAGGCTCTTCGGTATGCTCATGGGCGACATAAACCTGCGCAATATCCTCGTAAACACCGACGGCGACTTCGCCATCATCGACACCGACAGCTTCCAAATCGAAGACCGGTATTACTGCGACTGTCTGCGCTACGAGTTTACCAGCCCCCGATATATCGAGGCTGTGAAGCAGGGCGACAGGTTCCGCACCGAAAGTGACGAAAATTATGCCATAGCCACGCTGCTCTTCTGCATACTCATGCCCGAGAAGAAGCCCTATATGAGCGTCGACGGCCTCAACGAGGTGCAGGCACTGAGGCGCCGCAAATTTGTCTTCCCCGAGGGCTATGGCGAAGTCAACGTCCTCGCCTGCGGTACCGAGCGTATGTGGTACGACCTGCCACAGCCCATACGCGCAAAGTTCTGCGACGTCTTCAGCGACGGCGCCGACGTTGGGCCGGAGGAATGGGAGCCCCTGCTCGAAGACTATCTCCACGATTTGGAGGTTCTCAACGTGTCGAGCGTCATTTTCCCACGAAACATCATAATGTCCGACCACCTGCTCACGCTGCCCGAGCGTCAGGGCACCGACAGTACGCCTTGCGAGTTCAAAATCCCACGTCGCAACGCCGGTGACCGTACCGATTTTGCCGTCGTCTACTTTGGCTGCGACAATATCTACGGACTTTACAGCAATAGCTGGGAACGCACCAGGCTCTTCTCACCCAAGCTCATAAGCCGCTATTTCCTAAGAGGGTCAATATTTAACAGAATCGACTCGAAGGGCAATATTGATGCCGATGCCCTGGCCCATGACCTTGCCTACAGCACCTCGCTGCGAAAATGGTATGAATACCTGGCTCCCCTCAACCCCATGGTGACACGCATATATACACTTGCCGACTCTACCCTGCGCAACATCACCAACGGCATGGCCGTGGTAAAAGCTATCGAAAAAGCCACCGGCTGGCACTTCGACATACCATCGCTCGACCACGACAACCACCTGATTGCCCGGGCCGTGTATGAACTGATGGAAGTCGACCGCCGCAACGACAAGTTTATCGTCTATGTCGACGACAAGGTGTCGAGCCGACTCCTCTTCTGCCACCGCGACGGCAAGCCCGACTGCATATGTCTGCCCGACTGCGGCCGACGCATCATGCGCAACCGTTTCATATATATGAGCGGTCTCGACCGCACACCCGAAGCGGCATGGGAAGAACACGATAGTGCCTGCGACCTCCTGGCATCGCAAACCGAAATTCCCAGAGGCTTCGAAAACGCCCATCTATATGTGGTGGGGCTGTCGCGCCTCGGCAATATCGCATCGCTCGACGACCTTGCAGAACGTCAACGCGCCTTCGACGACGACCTGATAATAAACCGCCACCGCGTAGGCGACTACCTCGACGATTTCAAAATGTCGGCCAATATGGCCGAGGACTTCGACTGCCGCCTCGCCCTGCCGCTTGTCGCCGCCACAGCCATGCACACACAGTGCCGCACACTGACCGTACTGCCCCTCGAAATATATCAGATAAAAACAATCATGAACCTCGAAAACATAAGACCATGACCACCCCACCGCGAAAATACCCACGCCAGGAGATGCCCTTCTCTGCCGGCGTGTTCCTAACCGAGCTCAAGCGCAACCTCACAGCACCTTACCTTTGTCAGAAATATCTGGTGCTCAATAAATTCCTCTACCACATACGCAGTCTGCGCACCGAGAGCGACCTCAAGGACTTCCCTGCCCTCAACCGCCATATACGCCAAAAGGGAATACCATACGACCGCAACGAACACCTGTTCACGGCCTTCAAGACCATACTCAAATTCCAGGCTCTCAAATCTTTAGCCAAGAAGGAAGACCGCCGCCTCATCGATTCAGACCTCCTCGAAGCCGAACTCGACGAAAAGACGTACCTCCGCGCCATGCGCGAGGTCGCCCGTTATCTGGCATGGAAGGAAGACCTCATCGTGCCCGACGAAATCCTCGAGGCTACAAAGGACTGCGAGGACGACGATATCGACCTCGACGAAATCGCCAGCGTGAGCCTGAGCGACATGGCCGACAATCACAGCCAGCGTTCGCCTATAGTCTTTATTGTCGACACCTCTATGGCCATGCGCCAATATCTCGACACCGTGAGCGACGGCTTCAACGAGCTTTTCGAACTCATCAACAAGACCCGCGAACTGCGCCGAGGCGCCGAGGTGTGCGTCATCACTACCGGCGGTGGGGCAAAGGTGCTGGTAGACTTCGCCGACGTAGAGTCGGCCCACCGCAAGATTTTCGGCCAGAAACTCGAGCCTTACGGCCCCTCGCACATGGGCGATGCCCTGACCCTGGCAATGGACTGCCTCGACAAGTATCGCGACAAACTCCGCGCGGCGCGCCAGGGCTCCACGGTGCCCTGGCTTATCGTATTTACCGGCGGCCGCTGGCTGCGCAACGACAAGGTAAACACCCACCTCGACGAACAGCTCGACACTCTTGCCAGAAAATGCGACCCCGACGTACACGACTTCGAGGTACACACCATCATACCTTCGCCCGAAATTGCCAAGGACGAGGCACTGATGGAGAATATCAACCGCATCCCCGGCTGGAAATACAAACCCGACGACCTCAACCGCATATTCAGCGACATATTCCGCAGTATCAGGATTTCGCGGAGCGAGGCGCCGGCCAACGATGTGCCACTGAAAATCTCGGGCACGCTATGACACCCCGAATCAATGCCGACCAGGCACGCGACATCTACGGCCGGCTGAGCCGCACCCTGTGCAGCGGCGACACATGGCGAGGCCGTGCCTTCGAGATGCGTGTGGCCTTCGACCTGTTGCTCAACTATGCCACAAACGGCGAGATTGGCCGTAGCGGAGGCTTCTGGGAGACGGCCATCAACACCATGTATCCAGGCGACGAACAGGTCGACGACCGACAGGAACTCAACGAAATACGCCTGTGGTTCAACGAGCTGCAGCATCCTCTCAATGCCAACAGCCACAACCGGCGCTACAAGGGCTATGACCGCCGCACAGTTCTCGACGTGATGCAGTCACTTGCCGATATCACCAACAGCCTCTCGGGCGTGCCGATTGACCCACGCATCATCGGTGCCTGCAAGCAGGCCTCGTCGGCCGACAGCTACAAGCCAATAACCGTCGTCTTCCTCTGCGAGCTCTACTCGCGCCCGGGGGCTATGGCCGAGGCCGCGCGACTGCTCGACGCCCTTGCCGACCTGCCGAAAGAGAAACGGTTGCGAGGCATGGGGGCGCAAGTCGAAATACATTCAATTGTCTATAGCCCGGCATTACTGCAGTTCAAGGCCGGCGAGGACCCCGACGACGAGTCAAGCATGATAGTCGGCGAACCTGCCGACCGCGCCGTAGGGCGGGCCATCGGCACGCTCAAGGCGGCCAAGACGAAAGACCGCTGGCTCATCTGGCGAACATCCGACCCGTTGGCTGTCGACGACGAGACCATCGACAAGCTCAACGAGGCTGTCGAGACCCTCGGTATCTCGGTATTCCCCATGGCAAAGACCGACGAGGCCGTAAAAGACTTCAAGGAGCTTTGGCCGGCAAGGCGCGTCTACCGAGTAGACCCCATGCTCCCCGACAATGCCGTGGCATCTGTATTACAAACCATCGTGAGCATGAATGTGAACGTATGAAATGGAAAATCAGCACCTCTAAAGTTACCGGCACCGTTCACGACAGCGATATGTGCCAGGATTACTGCACACACCTGCTCACAGACGACTATGCCTTTATCGTGGCCTGCGACGGGGCAAGCTCGGCAAGTCGTGCCGCCGAGGCATCGAAGATTGCCGCCGCAACGATGTGTATGATAGTCGAAAACTGTAGTTCGCGGCTTTTCGACATGGACGATGACGAGCTGCGCACACTCATCGCCGGCACAATCCACACGGCCCTCGACGACGCGGCCAAGGCTGCCGGATGCACCACCGACGACTATCTGACCACCCTCGTGGCCCTGTTCTGCACCCCCGGTCAATACCTGGCCATAAACATTGGCGACGGACTCGCCGGCTTCATACCCGACGACGTAGGCCTTGCCGCGCAGACACTCTTAGCACCCGTCAACGGCAGGTATGCCAACTCGTGCTACTTCATATCGCAAGACGATGCCGCCAGTCATATCGCCATAGCGAGAGGAAAGTTCTGCACCGAGGCCACGTATTTCCTGATGACCGACGGCACCGTACACTGCCTCTACAACAAGGCCGAGCAGACCTACGCCCCGGCACTGAGGGCATACTCGGGCTGGCTGCTCAAATATGCCTACAACAAGGCCCAGAGTGCCGTGACACGTTCTATCAAGACTCTCTTCCCCCAGCTCACCCCCGACGACTGCACACTGGTAATGCTCCGCGCCGACAAATAGTCATGAGATTTATTTTTCTTACCGCACTTTTAGCAAGTCTGCCACTGATGGCTTTCGAGAAAAGCGAGGGCCTGCTCGAGAAATCTGACATCTACCCCGGCACCGTGCACCGATATACCGTCACCGTGCCCAAGGGCTACGACGCCGCACGCGGCGCCGCCCTCTACGTGGGCCTCGACGGAATACTTTGCGACGCGCCCAGGCGTATCGACAGCCTCATGGCCACCGGCGACATACCGCCCATGGTCGGCGTGTTCGTCGAGCCGGGCGTGGTATATGGCGACAACGGCGAGGTGGTGCGCTATAACCGCAGCAACGAGTTCGATGCCCCCGACGGTCGCTTTGCCCGCTTTCTCGAGACCGAGCTGCTGCCTGCGGCCCTGAAAGGGCTAAATATCCTCCCCGGAGCGGAAAACGCCATGCTCTTCGGCCTCAGCAGCGGCGGCATAGCGGCCTTCAACGCCGCCTGGCAGCGTCCCGACCTCTTTGGCCGCGTATATAGCGGCTGCGGCACCTTCGTGCCCATGCGCGGGGCCGACGAGCTGCAGTCGTGGGTGCGAAAGGCCGAACCGCGCGACATCAAGGTATATCTGCAGGACGGCTACACCGACACCTGGAACCCTCTCTTCGGCAGTTGGTACGAGGCCAACCGCATGTTGGCTTCGGCACTCGAGTTCGCCGGCTACGACTGCGCCTTCGACTGGGCCGAGGGCGGTCACAGCGTGCGCCGCACATCGCAAATCTTCCCCGAGGTCATGAAGTGGCTGTGGCAGCCGCGCACCAACCGAGGCACAGGTAATGCCACGTTGGCGCCCTATCTCGAAGGTGACAGCGGATGGACATCGACACCCACGCCAGGCGACATCGAGCCACAGGCCGCAGCCGTATATCCCGGCGGCGGACACATGACCGAAGCCGTAGCGGGGTCTAATTATTTGTGGCAACACCTCTTGCGCCCCGACGGCACACGCTATGCCGGACAGCCTTTCTACTGGCTGCACTCAATGGAAAACCGCACCCTGCGCCTCGGCGGCATGACATTCGACGGCAACGGCAACCTCTTTGTGGCCACCGAGGCCGGCATACAGGTCTGCGACCAGAATGGCCGTGTACGCGCCATACTGCGCCTGCCCCTCGAGCTCGAAAAGGCCATGATTGACAGTCGCGACGCCAACCCCCTCTTCGGCAGCCGCCTCGACATCGCCGACGGCCTCCTCACCCTCACTACACCCACGGCGACCTACACCCGCCGCCTCGCCGTCACCGCCCCCACAACCCGCCCCAAATCGCAAGGCCAGGCGTAACGAACTCCGTAAGGAAGAAAAAAGAGGGTGTGTCGAAATGACAAGAGGGTGTTGCAGAACTAAAATTTTGGAATTTCAATGTGCCCTACAAAGCCTACATGGCGTTAACAAACGTGAAAACGCTCCAATTATGGAAGTTCTGCAACACCCTCGCTTTCGTGTGTAACCACACCATCATTGGTGGGGCCTAACTAAAATCTCTAAGATAGATTTGTCAAACCATAACCTATAACCTAAAGACTACTAACAGTTTCGCAAGTATCCAACTTGCGAAACTTGAATTAAATTACTTATTGTTTCAGCAGCGACGAGCCGTTGTCGGAGTTGTTGAGGCTCCGCCGGGCGGTGCGGAAGATTGAGCCGAAATCGGCGGTGTAGGTTGCCGACAGGACAACCATGTTGCCGTTGTCTTTGATATAGCGGTCTCTGTATGACGGGTTCACGAGCGAATAGCTCCATGCCGGATACCTGGTGCCTTTCTTGTCGAACATATACATCCAACTTACGCCAAGGTTCCAATGTTTGTCCGGCCTGTATTGAAACTGGAGCGCGTCGCCGTTCTCCTCTTTGCCCACCTGGTAGCCATACAGGCTTTTGCCGGGAATTTTGCGCCAGTAGCTGATGGTGAACGGTCCTTTGTTCCACCACAACGAGAAGTCGGCACTGAACGAGGTGAGGTTGTGCGACCAGTTCGACCCGGCAGTCTCATAATGATTTAGATTGAGGGTGATATTCGCGCCGAAACCGGCAACACCGTTCAACTGAAGCATCAATCGGCCGGCATACTGGCGGTAGTAACGCGCATTTACTGACTGTGACAAGAACAGGTGGTCGCCGAGATAGGCGATGTCGCCAATCACGCTGTTTTTGCTGTTGACGTATGCGGTAATGAGCGTGGCGTTGAATTTCTTGTAGTTGAACGAGGCCCCCAGGTTGTAGGTAAAAGTCTCCGACACTTTCAGGTCCGGGTTGCCGTTCGACACAAGGTAGGGCGACACCTGTTGCGGATAGTCGGTGAGGGCACTGAGCGAGGGGATGGACGGTGAGAACACGAACGAGCCGAACAGCCTCCACTTCTGGTTGATGTACCAGTTGATTTGCGCGCGTGAGAGGTTGCGGACGAAATTGCGCTTGTTCAAGTCGTTCTTTATCCAGTACATTTTCAGACCGGACGACAGCGAGAGGTAGAACTTGCCGATGCTCTGGCCAAGGCTGGCATAGAGGTAGTTGTTGTTCTCGGTCAGTACCGGTTTGTAGTCCGTGTCGAGATAGGTGTTCGTGCTGTGCGATACGGTGTTTTGAAAACCGGCCGAGAGTTCCGTCTTGTCACTGAAGGTGTGTATGTAGCTCACTTCCGAGATTAGGGAGCGGCGCCGGCTGTCGGCGTTCGTCGAATAAATTTCTTCCCTGTCGTCAGGATAGATGTATGTGTTGTCATGACGGTAGTCCGACGAGCTAATGGTGCCGACCACCTGTGCCTCGAGGGTGTTGCGGTCGTTGAATTTACGGCGGAAAAACAGGTCGAGCGACGGCGAAAAGCCCTTGCTGTGGCTTTTGTCAAGATTGTCGTAATCGCCAAGTTCTGAGTCTGCAGTGTGTGCCAGCCGCCGGTTGCTGTTGCTGTTCGGCGTGGCATAGAACGTGGCCGAAAAAAAGGTGTTGAGGCTCGGGCTGTAGTCATATTTCAACTGCATCTGGTTGGTAAGGTAGTTGAACGGGGCTCGGTCGTGACTGCGGAGATTCACTCTGAAATCAGGAGATATGTAGCTCTCGGTTTTGGAATCGTAGACCGACTGATAGTTACGCCATGAGGGATTGTAAAACAAGGAAAACTGCGAAGGTCCCTGGTGATAGGAACCTCTGATATTGCCGTCGACAAAGGCCGTGTTGACCGCGCTGCGGGCGTAGGCATAGACGTTGCCGCCGTCGTCGCGCTTCTTGAGTGTGATGTCGATAAAGCCGTTGCCGCCCTTGTCGGCATAGCGCGCCGGGGTGAAGCGCGAAAACTCGATTTTCTCGATGTCCTTTGGCGCGAGGGTGTTGACCTCGTTCATCGACGCCGGGCGGCCGTTGATGAGGATATACGGGGAGCCGCCATCGACCGACATAGTCCTGAAGATAGGGTTGACAGTCAGCCCCGCCAGGGGCAGCTTCTGAAACAGCTCGATTGAGGTTGACGATGCTTTCACCTCTGATACCGAGGGGTAGACGATGGTGCGCCCCTTGGTATAGACCACCTGGTTTGCCGTCACGCTGACCTCCTTCAGCTCCACACTCTTTTCGAGGAAGACCGGGCCGAGGTCTACATCGTCCGACCCTCCTTTTATCAAAATTTCGGTGGTCGAAAAACCATGTTTCTCTACTTCGAGCCTGAGCGAGCCCTTGTCGCCGCTTGCAACGGCAAAAGAGCCGTCGGCATTCGACCGCCAGGAATTCACCATCCTATCGCCAGACATCAGCCTGCAATCAGCCCCCACGACAACTGTGGTATCGGCAGACGAAAACACCCGTCCTTTGACTACCCTCGCACTCGCCGATTGTATTGCAAGGCTGAGGATTAATAGTACTAATGTTGATAATCTCTTCATGTTACTGTTGATTTTGATTATTGGAATTGATACGAACGTTCGACTATTAAACCGACATTTACCGTGCCAAAACGGCAATCACTTATAAATCAACGAGTAACAATTTCGCCTACTGTCCGAAATCGGACAAAAACCGTCCGCTGTCCACCCCGTGGCGTTACAGTTCGGACGATTTGTAACTGAGACTAATGCAATATGATGGAACTATTATAGGAGCTTGAACCTCCGGGCAAGCCATTGCGTAGGAATGTTTCACCTATACTATGGCTTGCCCCCGTTCAAGCTCCTAATACTGTGCTGATTAGAACTCGGCGTTGTTGGGGGTGCGGGGGAAGGGGATGACGTCGCGGATGTTTGCCATGCCGGTGACGAAGAGCATCAGACGCTCGAAGCCGAGGCCGAAGCCCGAGTGGGGCACGGTGCCGAAGCGACGGGTGTCGAGATACCACCACATATCCTTCATCGGTATGTGCAGTTCCTCGATGCGTGCGAGGAGTTTGTCGTAGTCGGCCTCGCGTTCGCTGCCGCCGATGATTTCGCCGATTTTGGGGAAGAGGACGTCCATGGCGCGCACGGTGCGGCCGTCGTCGTTCTGCTTCATATAGAAGGCCTTGATGTCCTTGGGATAGTCGGTGAGGATGACGGGTTTCTTGAAGTGCTGCTCAACGAGGTAGCGCTCGTGCTCGCTCTGCAGGTCGATGCCCCACTCGACGGGGACCTCGAACTTGACGCCCGATGCCTTGAGGATGTCGATGCCCTCGGTATAGGTCAGGCGCACGAAGTCGTTGTGTAGCACGAACTCCATGCGCTGCACCAGCTCGGGGTCGAAGTGCTCGGAGAGGAAGTCGATATCGTCGCGGCAGTGGTCGAGGACATACTGTATGCAATATTTCACGAACTCCTCGGCGAGGTCCATGTTGTCGGTGATGTCGTAGAATGCCATTTCGGGCTCAATCATCCAGAACTCCGAGAGGTGGCGCGGCGTGAACGAACGCTCGGCGCGGAACGTGGGGCCGAAGGTGTAGATTGCACCGAGGGCCGTGGCGCCAAGCTCGCCCTCGAGCTGTCCGCTGACGGTGAGTGCGGTGGGGCGGCCGAAGAAGTCCTTGCTATAGTCTACGGCGCCGTCTTCGGTCTTAGGGAGGTCGCCCAGCGGCAGGGTCGTCACCTGGAACATCGCTCCGGCACCCTCGCAGTCGCTGCCTGTGATGAGGGGCGTGTGGAGGTAGTAGAAGCCCTTTTCGTTGAAGAACTTATGGATAGCGAAAGCCAGGGCGCTGCGTATGCGCAAGATGGCGCCGAATGTCGCGGTGCGCGGGCGCAGGTGTGCCTTCTCGCGAAGGAACTCCATGGTGTGTCCTTTTTTCTGCAAGGGGTAGGTCTCGGGGTCGGCGCTGCCGTATATTTCGAGGGTGTCGGCCTG
>VSPF01000039.1 GCA_009775195.1 Muribaculaceae bacterium | reverse complement strand
AGCGTAATCTACTCCGAGTAGTCTATCGTACCCTTGCTGTCTCCGCATCATTAGTCCTTGTTATCATTGTTGCCGGCCAAATCATTCAAAACCATAAGACTGATTATTCTGATATTGTACAGGCTTTTGACAACATGTCAGACTCCGACCAGTCATACTTGCTCGAAATGTATCAAGACGATATCTTTATTAACGAATAAAAAATAGATATGAAAAACTTATTCAAAATCATTATGCTCGTGACTGCGATATTCGCATTCACATGCACTGTGGAAGCGCGATCCAAAAAGGTAACTCAGCGAATCTCACAACACCAACTTGCAGAAAAACAAGCTAAAAAGATTGCGGAGGAACTTGCCTTGTCGTCAGAAGTGAGTGCAAAATTTATTTCCGCGTATGTGGATTACCGACATGAAGTATGGGCATTAGGGCCGCGTCAGGACAAACTACAGGCTGGCTCTATGACTGATGAACAGGTCGATAGTGTCATACAGGCCAGATTTGACCGTAGTCATAAACTTCTTGATATTCGTAAGAAATATTATAATGAATACGCCAAATTTCTTACCCCCAAGCAGATATGGCGAGTTTATGACCTCGAGGCTAAGATGATGAATCGCCTAAGCCATCGTCGCACTCCTAAAAAGAAGATGAATTCAACGCCCCAGGTTAATCGCCATATCAGCAATAATGATGAAGCCTTGGCGAAATGACATATTTATAGAAGTTTAATAGGCCTACTTTCAAATAATCCAGGCCTTGAAAAAACACTCTAAATACTTTCAATTCTCTCCCTATGGTATAAAGATGGGATGTTCAGAAATTTTCCTATGCCACAGGGCGAGATTTGAAAGTGCAATTATTTAGGGCGTAAATTCAAATCCGGCATTAAGGTCAGTAACACACCTTGCATGTGCTCTGAATGGAGCAAGTCCGTTACATATTAAATTGAAATTAATGAAACCAGTAGGGCTCCACATGATTTTTAACTCGGAGGTAACAAGGCGCAAAATCCCTGTTTGTTGAATTGATAGTACATCTCTATGCGCTCGGGTGTGTCATTCTCAAGCAACAGGAGGAGTTCTCTTGCAAATTCGAGGCTTGCCGAGCCGTTCGCCGTCACTATGCCCTTGTCTGACACTGCCTGCTGATGGATATAGCCGTCAGGGTTGGTATAGTTTTCACCGCCCCACAACTTTAGCTGCCCGATGCCGTTGCCGGTGTGCCTCACGTTGTTGAGGAAACCTGCCTTTGCCATAAACGAGGCGCCATTGCAGATAGCTCCTACAATTTTTCCTCTTTCGATAGCCTGCCGCACTATCGGCCCGACCTTCCCTGCGACAGGTGTCGACCATCCGAAACCGCCGATTAGTACTAAGGCTGCATAATCGTCGGGCATGGTATCAAACGAATAATCGGGCACAGTGCTGAAACCACTGATTGATTTGACCGGCTCTAATGTCGGGGCGACAACCTTGTTGAGATATTTGGGATGTTCTTTCAAGGCATATTCGTCTGAAGCTATAGCTTGCGAGAGGTACACTGCCTCGTGTGCGGCATAGCCGGGTAGAAGTATATAAAGGATTTCGTTACTCATAATATTATATTTCTAATGCCGATTGTCATTTCCAGGTGGTTCTACGGGGCTATTTGTGGAATGTCTTGGCGATTTGGTCCGCTACATTCTTTATTGCGCCGTTCATTTCGTATTGAGAGCTGACGAGGCTTATAGCCGCCGCACTGCACGACACCACGGGGCGCCCGGTAGAGTAGTCGATGAAGTTTACCGTTACCACGGTTTTTTCTTCAGAGATGCTGACGCCGTATTTCACAAGCAGCAACTGTTCGCGTTGTCGCGGTTGCAGCTCGTAGAGGCGCATGTCGCTTACCAGCTCGAGGCCCGAACCTTCGACAGCATCGTAGAGCTGTATTTCATATTCCATCAGCTCGGCCGGTATCTGATAGGTGTCGTTGTTTATGATTGACGCATAGCGATATTTCGACAGGTCGACATTTTGCGACACGACCGACCTGCCTGTCGTGCACGAGGCGACGAGCCAGCCCAGGAAGATGATGGTGATTAGCAGTGATTTTTTCATACAAGCGCGGTGTTTATAGGGTGATTTTGTCGATTTCTGCAAGCCATAGCGCGGCCGAGGTGTCGGAAGGCATACGCCAATCGCCACGGGGCGATAGGCATACGCTGCCGACCTTGGGGCCGTCGGGCAGGCACGAGCGTTTGAACTGCTGGTTGAAGAAGCGGCGCGTAAATATCCGCAGCCATTTCAGGATGGTGGCAGGCTCGTAGCTGTCGCCAAATGCCCTGCGGGCCAGCATGAATATGCGGCCCGGGGTGAAGCCGTAGCGCAGGGTGTAGTAGAGGAAGAAATCGTGTAGCTCGTAGGGGCCGACGAGGTCTTCGGTCTTCTGGTCTATTTCGCCATCGGCCGTGGCCGGGAGCAGTTCGGGGCTTATGGGGGTGTCGATGATGTCGAGCAGGGCGGTGCGCTCGGCCCCGGTGGCACTTTGGGCGAAATAGCGCGTGAGATATTTTACAAGGGTCTTGGGCACACCGGCGTTGACGGCATACATCGACATGTGGTCGCCATTATATGTAGCCCATCCGAGTGCTAATTCCGACAGGTCGCCTGTGCCGAGCACCATGCCCCCGGTCTGGTTGGCGATATCCATCAGTATCTGTGTGCGTTCGCGTGCCTGGCTGTTCTCGTAGGTCACGTCGTGTACGGCCGGGTCGTGGCCTATGTCGGCAAAGTGCTGGTTTACAGCAGCGGCGATTGATATTTCGCGCCATGTCACGCCCAAGGCGTCCATAAGGGTGCATGCGTTGTTGTGCGTGCGGTCGGTGGTGCCGAAGCCGGGCATGGTGACGCCCGTGATGCCACGGCGGTCGATGCCGAGACGGTCGAACGTCCTGGCGGCAATGAGGAGGGCCAGGGTAGAGTCGAGGCCGCCCGACACACCTATGACGAGGCTCTTGCAGTGAGTGGCAGCGAGTCGCTTGGCAAGGGCTGCTACTTGTATGTTGACAATTTCCTCGCAGCGGTCGGCAAGTATGGCCGAGTCGGAGGGCACGAAGGGGTGCGGGTCGACCTCGCGCATGAGCTGCCAGTCCGCTCCCGCTTGGTTTGTCGCGCTTGTGGCGACACGGGTAAAGACGGTGGCGTTGTTGCGCCGGCATGCCTCGAAAGAACCGTTGTGCATACGGTCGCGGCGGATGGCCTCGATGTCTACGTCGGCCATTATGATTTGCGTGTCGGCGCACCAGCGTTGGTTTTTGGCAAGCATCTTACCGTTTTCTGCCACAAAGAGCTTGGCATCGAAGACAAGGTCGGTCGAAGACTCGCCGAACCCTGCCGAGGAATAAGCATAGGCGCATATACAGCGTGCCGACTGCTGCATGACGAGGGTGCGCAGGTAGTCGTATTTGCCCGTTATGTCGTCGCTTGCCGACAGGTTGGCTATTACCTCGGCGCCGTCCATGGCCAGGTGGCAGCTCGGGGGGATGGGCGTCCACAGGTCTTCGCAGATTTCGATGCCGACATTTACACCTTTATGACTGATGATGGCCGGCCCGAAACATTTGTCAGACAGGGCCGCATCGGCAGGCGAGAACCAGCGTTTTTCGTAAAACTCGTTGTAGTTGGGTATGTAGGTCTTCGGCACTATGGCAACTATTTCGCCGTTGCAGACTGCTATGGCGCAATTGTAGAGCGAGTTATTGTACTCGTATGGCGCGCCTACTATAATTAGTGTGCCGGGGGCATCGACGCTCGACTGTTTGATAATGTCGACGGCCTCGGCCACGCCGTCGAGCAGCTGCCGGTTGTGAAATAAGTCGCCGCAGGTATATGCCGGCACCGACATTTCGGGGTAGACGGCCATGTCTACGTCGTGTTGTGCGAGAGTGGCGAAGGTCTCGATTATATTGTGTGCGTTTGCCAGTGGGTCGGCGACCGTTACCGGTGTCGAAACAGAGGCTACACGAAAAAATCCGTAATTCATTATTTAGAGTTTAGGGTTTAGAGTTTAGGGTTTATTTATGGTTTAAAGTTTATGGCGCTTAGAGTCTATCTAATTATACTCTCGACCTTAAACTTTAAACTCTCAACTTTAAACTCTCAACTTATTTATTTGAGTTTCTTGATTAAACGTGCCGGGTTGCCGGCCACCATAGTGTAGGGGGCTACATCTTTTGTCACCACCGAGCCAGCGCCGACGATTGCGCCGTCGCCGATGGTTACGCCGGGTACGATAGTGGCACCTCCGCATATCCACACATCGTTGCCGATGGTGACCGGCTCGGCCCATTCGTCCATGGTGCGGCGATGGTCGGCATCGAGTGGGTGGCAGGCCGTGTAGATGCTCACGTTGGGCCCGATGAGCACATGGTTGCCTATGCGCACCTCGGCCTCGTCGAGTACCGTGAAATTGAAGTTAAACACCACGTCGTGGCCCACATGGATATTGCAGCCATAATCGCAACGGAAAGGCTGGTTGGCGATTACACGTTCGCCGCACGTGCCCAAAATCGAACGGAGCAGCGTGTCGAGGCGGTCCATGTCGCCGGGATGCGTGTCATTATACTCGCGGATTTTTATACGGGTCTCGATGAGTTTGTCAAAGAAGGGTTTGTAGCCGGCCTCGTATATTTCGCCATTGAGCATTTTTTGCCATTCTGCGGCAAATTTTTCATCTTTTTGCATTTCCGTGTTGTTATATATTCGTACTGCAAAATTATACTTTTAAGTACGTAAAAACGTAGTTTTAAATTTTTTTAATTAAATTTGCAAAGAATAAGAACGAAGACACTATGAAAAACCAGGATACCCTCACAGGATATATCGAGCAAAGCCTCCGCAACAACTGGGACCGGCCGGCTTTGAGCGACTATCACGGCATGACGTTGACATATAAAGATGTTGCCCGAAAGATAGCAAAACTTCACCTCGCCTTCAAACATGCCGGCCTTGGTAAGGGCGACAAGATTGCCGTGTGCGGCCGTAACAGTGCCCAGTGGGCCGTGGCGGCCCTGGCGTCGATTACCTACGGCACTATTACAGTGCCCATCCTCCATGATTTCAAGCCCGATACAATCCATCACCTTGTGACTCATTGCGATGCCCGCCTTCTCTTCACCGATGCCTCGACATGGGAAAACCTCGACCACGAGAACATGCCGCATATCAAGGGCGTTGTCAACATCGCCGACTACTCGTTATTGTTTAGTCGCGACAAGGCTTTCACACAGGCCCGTGAACATCTCAACCGACTTTTCGGCGACAAATACCCCGAGCGTTTCACTCCTGACGATGTTGTCTACGAGTGTTTCAATCAAGACGACATCGCCCTGATTAATTATACCTCGGGCAGCATGGGCTTCTCGAAAGGTGTCATGCTCAGCTACGGAAGCCTTTGGTCTAACGTGCAGTATAGTATCGACGGACTCGACTTCCTTGTGCCCGGCGACGGCTTTGTGTCGATGCTTCCGTTGGCCCACATGTTCGGCCTGACCGTAGAGATGCTCCACCCCTTTGTCAAGGGATGTCACATCTATTTCCTCGGCCGCACGCCTTCGCCCAAAATCTTGCTCGGGGCATTTGCCGAGGTAAATCCCAAGCTGATAGTCGCCGTGCCGCTGGTAATAGAGAAAATAGTAAAGACACGGGTATTCCCCATGCTCGAGAAGCCGCTGATGAAGTTGCTGATGCACATACCGTTTGTCGACGACCGCCTCATGGCCAAAATCAAGCAGGGGCTTACCGATGCCTTCGGCGGAAATCTGAAAGAACTGATTATCGGCGGTGCCGGGCTCAACAAGGATGTCGAGACATTCCTGCGCAAAATCCAGTTCCCCTATACCGTAGGCTATGGCATGACCGAGTGCGGCCCCCTCATCTGCTACTCGCCGTGGGACAAGCAGAAACAGGCATCGTGCGGCCACGCCGTAGACCGCATGGAACTGCGTGTCGATTCACCCGACCCGGCGACAACGCCCGGTGTGCTGTGGGTGCGCGGTGCAAACGTGATGAAGGGTTATTATAAAAACGATGAAGCCACACAGGCATGCATGGGCGCTGACGGCTGGATGAATACCGGCGATATCGCACAAATCGATAAAGACGGCTATGTGTTTATACGTGGCCGCGACAAAAACATGATTCTCGGCCCGTCGGGACAAAACATCTATCCCGAGGAAATAGAGCAGCAGCTCAACAACCTGCCTTACGTCGCCGAGTCGCTGATTGTCAGCCGCGACGGCAAACTCGTCGCCCTCATTCATCCCGACTACGAGAATGCGACCAAGCAGGGCCTTGACGATGCCGCTGTCGACAAGCAGATGCGCGACAATCTGAAAACGCTCAATGCCGCCCTGCCGTCATTCAGTCAGATTTCAGACATGCAAATCTTTACCGAAGAGTTCGAGAAGACGCCCAAACGTTCTATCAAACGATTTATGTACAAATAAATAAAGTTTCGCAAGTCATTGGCTTGCGAAACTGTTAATAGTTTATCGTTTAGCGGTTAGCCTTATGAACCAAAAGACAACTGATAGCGAGCGAGTTTGAGACTTGCGAAACTTAAATATACAATGAAAAATAAACTCACATTATCACTTGCTGCATTGGCACTTGCCACAACGTCGTTGGCATATACCCCGAGTGCCGAGGTAAGGCAGTCGCAAGAGGAGTTTGCCGCAGACCGTTTCGGCATCTTCTTGCATTGGGGTATTTACAGTATGTTCGGCCAGGGGGAGTGGTATCTCAACTACGGCCCCAAGGCCGACGAATATGCCAAGGCTGCCAAAGGTTTCTACCCGGCCGACTTCGACGCCGATGCCTGGGTGAAGGCTATCAAGGGCGCCGGGGCGCGATATATATGCTTTACCACGCGCCATCACGATGGTTTCTCGATGTGGCATACAGCCCAGAGCGATTATAATATAGTAGATGCCACGCCTTTTAAACGCGACGTTCTCAAGGAACTATCTGATGCTTGTCAGGCTAATGACGTGAAGTTACACCTCTATTATTCGCATATCGACTGGACGCGGCCCGATTATCCCTGGGGCCGCACCGGGCATACGACCGGTCGCGATTCTACGGCGGCAGACTGGCCTGCATATTACGACTTCATGAACCGGCAGCTTACCGAGCTGCTTACCGACTACGGCCCCGTGCGAGCAATTTGGTTTGACGGCTGGTGGGACCACGACAGCGACACTATCCCCTTCGACTGGCAGTTGGCTCCGCAGTACGAGATGATACACCGCCTGCAGCCGGCGTGTCTTGTGGGCAACAATCATCACCAGAACCCATACGAGGGCGAGGATATACAGATATTCGAGCGCGACGTGCCGGGCGAGAACACGGCCGGCTATTCCGAACAGGATATAAGCCGCTTACCGCTCGAAACATGTCAGACCATGAACGGTATGTGGGGCTACAAGGTGGTTGATACCAATTACAAAGACACCGTGACCCTGATTCGCTATCTCGTCAAAACAGCAGGGCAGGGGGCCAACCTGTTGCTCAACATCGGCCCTCAGCCTAACGGCGAATTGCCGGCCGCAGCCCTTGACCATCTCGCCGGCATGGGGCGATGGCTCGAGGCAAACGGCGAGACCATCTATGGCACTACCAGCAGCCGACTGCCCAAGGCAGAGTGGGGCACGTCGACCCATCGCGGCGACACGACATATATCCACGTCACCGACCCTGGCGTAAGCTCGATAACCGTTCCTTGGAATAAGAAAATCAAGAAGCTGTCGGCCTACGCAGAAAAGTCGCGACTTCAATACAAACATTCGAAAGACAGCCTGTCAATCGCCATACCCATTCGCGCCGACGACACCCCCGACTATATCATAGAGGTCGTAAACCGCTAATCTATAAGCATACATTTTTTCAAAAGTGCGCATTTCGCAACGCACCTACCCATTTTATGCATGAAAAAGACCTAAAATAACCCTTTGCGATTAAGTGTTGACCGTAATTTTGCAGTGCTACAAAAACCTAAATAATCAATGCCGTTGCGGCCTCTCGTCTTAGGACGGAGGTAATTCAGGTCCGCGCAACGGTTTTCATGAAAAATCAACATAAAGCACTGTCGGACCGGTACGTGCATACTGAAATCGTATGGGAAAACTTTTATCTAAATTATTTCTGCTGAGTTCCGTGTTGTCGTTCGGAACCGTCAATGCAGTTGCTGAAGAATCTCCCGCAACCGTTAAGATGACTTACGTCAATTATGACGCGCCGGATACATCTTACGGTGAAATTGCAGCCGGAGAAACAGCTAAGGCCGGCTTCAATAAAATTAGCGGAGGTGCGGTAAATTTTGGAAATACGGGTTGGGGTGTTAACTACGTAACGTATCTCCAGGTTGACGCTTCTGCTATTGAAGGCAATATTACCGGTGTCACCCTTAAATTTCAGGCATCAGGTTCTACCGACAACAAGCGTGCTACAACTTGGGGCGTCGGTTATAACTCGTCGGTATGGTCAAGTGACATGACTTATAATACCGCCGACAGGACTATTACTACAATTGGCGATACTCAATCGACGACAACCAAGGCTTCCACAACATTCGAGGAACTTTCTTTTGACATTACCGCAGCAGTAAACAACGCTGAGGACCATATTGTAACAATCCTCGTATACGAAACTGCCGCTGCTGGTGGTTATATCAAGAATCCCGCTGTAACTGTAAACTGGACTAAGGAAGCCGCTTATGATGTTACTTTCACCGAGACAAACGGCGTGGCGGCAACAATTACTGTCAACGGCAACAATGTTACCAACGGTACATCGCTTGTTAATGGCACTTATGATTTTACTGCCACTGCTGCCGGTTACAAGGATTACACCGGCCAATTCACAGTCAATGGTGCAGCCGTGAATGTCGAGTTCACCATGACGGCAAAGGCCCAGTGGAACTACACGGTCAAAGCCTATGATGCAAGCGGCAACGTGCTTTCAACTTTGGTTGAAGATGGCAAGGGCCTTGAAAACGAGGATGTGACTTATGTTTACCCCGAGTTCTATCTGCAAGGTACCAAACTGCTCTCGATTGTCGCTAACAGCAAGCCCGACCCCTTCTTCGGCAAAACTGTCAAGCTTGACGCAGACGGCAAGGAATTCAAAGTCACCTACGATGGCGACGTCGTATCTGATGTTGTTTTCTATAAAGAGGCCGAGGAAATGGAAGGCTTCAACTCCCTTAACTCCAACAATGCTCCCATTCGCTGCTCCAACGGCCTTGGCGGTAATGTTAAAGAAGGCACAGAAGTTCTCCTCACAACCCTTCCCGCCGGTAAATACATGATTTTCGGCCAGGTATGGGGTGTAGCAGGTCTGACAGCCGGTGTGAAAGTTAAGGCAGCCGGTGAGGACGCAGAGGATACCGTCCTTTGGTCGCTCGAGTCTACCGGCTCACTTACAAACAGCACTTCTGAAGAGTTTACGCTGTTCAAAGAGACCGAATTGTATGTTTATACCACCGGTGGCGACTCCAAACGCATGCTCGACCTTGTATACATCAAGAAAACAGGTGAAGCGCCCGTCGTAGATGTTACCGACATAACCCTATCGGAAACCGAAAAGGCACTCACCGAAGGCGAAACATTCACTCTCACCGCAACCGTAAACCCGGCAGATGCTACCAACCCTGCCATTGAATGGTCTTCGTCGGATGTCGTTGTGGCTACGGTCGATGAAAACGGTGTTGTGACCGCTGTTTCCGAGGGGGAGGCTACCGTAACCGCAACCTCGGTCGCCGACCCGACAAAGACTGCATCTTGCAAAGTCGTGGTCAAGAAGCCGTTCATAGCAGTTGAAGGTATCACGCTCTCTGAGACTACAGCCAAACTCGAAATCGGTTCGACAATCACGCTTACGGCAACCGTTTCGCCTGAAAATGCTACCGAACCTGCCGTTACATGGTCGTCAGACAATACAGCCGTCGCAACTGTCGAAGACGGTGTCGTGACCGCAGTCGGTGTAGGCGAGGCCATAATTACAGCCAAGGCAGGCGAGATGACAGCCGAGTGCAAGGTGACTGTTGAAATCGTTACCGGCTTGTCTTCGATAATGAGCGAGAATGACGGTGCTGTTGAAGTTTACGATATCGCCGGACAAAAGGTCGCCGATAACCTTGAGTCACTCCCTGCCGGTATCTATATCGTGCACCAGGGCAAAAAGGTTGTCAAAATCTATGTGAAATAATTTGATTTGTATACGACTTGAATCAATCTCCGGGGCGGGTGGCGAACATCTGCCCCGGTTTTTTATTAGGCCATAGGGCAAAATTCGGTGGAAATTAGCTAACTTTGCAGGGCAAAAAGTATATATGTAGATATGTCAAGAAAACGCAAACCCCTCCCCCTGCTCGAGGATGTGGTAATTACTGATGTCGCAGCCGAGGGCAATGCCCTGGCGCGTGTCGACGACATGGTGGTATTCGTGCCCTTCGGTGCCCCGGGCGACCATGTGGACATACAGGTAGAAAAGAAGAAAAAAAGATATGCCGAAGGCCGCATAGCCCGTATGCGCGTGCCCGGCGATATACGTGTAGAACCTCGCTGTGAGCACTTCACCGTGTGCGGCGGTTGCCGTTGGCAGCATCTGCCCTACGACTATCAGCTCAAATGCAAACGACAGCAGGTAGTAGACGCCCTGACCCGTATTGCCAAGGTCGAGCTTCCCGAGATTGCGCCGTGCCTTGGCAGCGACGAGATTTGGGAGTATCGCAACAAGATGGAGTATACGTTCTCTAACAAATGCTGGCTTACTTACGAGCAGCTTGCCTCGGGAGTCGAGTTCCCCGACCGCGATGCTGCCGGCTTCCATATCCCCGGTGCCTTTGACAAGGTTCTCGATATAAACCGCTGCCATCTTCAGGACGATTTGTCTAACCGCCTGCGTCTCTTCGTCAAGGCTTATTGCAAGGAACACGGCCTTCCATTCTACGACCTCCGTGCCCAGCAAGGTTTCATACGCACAATGATGGTGCGAATAGCCTCGACAGGCGAGGTAATGGTCGTGATTGTGGTGGGCGAAGACCGCCGCGACGAGCTTGTGGCCCTTCTCGAGGCAGTCAGGACCGAGTTTCCCCAGATTACCTCGCTTATGTATTGCGTAAATACCAAGGTCAATGACAGCCTTGGCGACCAGACAATAGAGCTATATAGCGGCCGGCCGTTTATCGAGGAAGAAATGGAAGGTCTGCGTTTCCGCGTAGGGCCCAAGTCGTTTTATCAGACAAACTCGCTACAGGCATACAAGCTCTATAAGGTCGTGCGTGATTTTGCCGGGCTTACCGGTTCCGAACTTGTCTACGACCTCTATACCGGCACAGGCACGATTGCAAACTTTGTGAGCCGCCGCGCCGCAAAAGTAGTGGGTATAGAATATGTGCCCGAGGCTATTGAAGATGCCAAGGTCAACTCGGAGCGCAACGGCATAACAAACACAGTCTTCTACGCCGGCGACATGAAAGACGTGCTCAACGACGAGTTCATCGCCTCGCACGGCACGCCCGATGTTATGATTGTCGACCCACCGCGTGCCGGTATGCATACCGACGTTGTCGACACGATTTTGCGAGCCGCTCCCGGGCTGATTGTATATGTAAGCTGCAATCCGGCCACCCAGGCGCGCGACCTGGCACTTCTCGACACCTTATATCGTGTGGATGCGGTACAGCCGGTCGACATGTTCCCACACACGCAGCACGTCGAGAATGTCGTAAGGCTTGTAAAGATAGAAAAAGCGGTGGACGAGGCGTTATAAATTAGAATTATAGTATCTCTTGTCGCCGGTTACTTCTTCCCCGAGCCACGACGGCCTTTCAAAAGGTGTGTCGGCTGTGGGTAGTTCGATTTCGGCCACGACGAGGCCTGAGTTCGCACCGGCGAATATGTCGACTTCCCATGTCAAGCTGTCACCGGCATCGATTAGGCAACGTGTCTTTTCGAGGCAGCCGGGGCAGGCCGTGAGCATTTCGTGCGCGTCATCGACGGGGATTTCGTATTCCCACTCGTTGCGTTCGCAACCATGGTTGCGGGTCTTTACGGTTATAAAGCCATGATTGTCGCGTATACGTATCCGCACAGTACGGTCGGGGTCTTTGCAGAGGTATCCCTGGATAATATGGGTGCGACGGGTGACAAACGGTTCGAAATCGCCGGTGACTAAAAATTTACGTTCTATTTCTTTTGCCATAACAATAAATTTGCTGCAAAGATATATAAAATATTTGTTATTAGTAATCGTGTCGTGTGCCATAGCCTTTACGGGTCGGTCAGCGACTCCGGCGGGCATTTTCATTCGCGGCATAGTCAGGGATTCTGTCACCACCGAAGGCCTTCCATATTCGTCGGTGCGTGTCGACGGCAGCAGTGTTACAGCCGTTACCGACAGCCGTGGTATATTTGAATTGACGGTGCCGGCCGGTTCGGCGTTTATTACGGCCTCGTGCCAGGGCTATGCTCCCGCCACTGTAGCGTTAAAGACACACGGGCTGCAGATTTATGATATCAATCTCAAGCCCCAGGCGACCGAGCTTGCCGAGTTTGTTGTCAAAAAAAAGAAGTATAGCAAGCGCAACAATCCGGCAGTCGATTTCGTAAACCGCCTCCGCCGTCTCGGCCCTGCGTCAGACCCTCGTCGTAACGACTGGTACAGCTATCGCACCTATGAGCGTATATCATTGGGTATAAACAACTTCGACACAGTCAGTACCAAGGGCCTTCTCAAACGTATGCCCAACCTTATTGAGCACGTCGATACTTCGGAGATAAGCGGTGAGCCTGTTCTGAACCTGTCGGTGCATGAAACTGCGGCTACAACATATTATCGCAAAAATCCGTCGTCGGAAAAGCGCATAACCGAAGGTGTGCGCACGGCCGGGATTGATGAGCTTGCCGAGGGCGACAATGTGCAGACTATACTTGCCGACCTGCTACGCGACGTCGATTTATACCAGGGCAATATAACCCTGCTTAAAAACACATTCGTGAGCCCGCTGTCGTCAATTGCTCCTGATTTTTATCGTTTCTATCTCGTCGACAGTGCCGCCGTCATTCCCGGCAGCGACAAGCCGCATGTCGCCCTGGCTTTCTATCCGCGCAATAAGGCATCGATGGGCTTCCAGGGACATTTGTTTGTCGAGCGTGGCGACACGGCTATGATTGTGCGCAGGGTCGAGATTGCCGTCTCACCCGAGATTAACCTTAACTTTGTAAAAAATCTTCGTCTGACACAGACATTTGATGTTGCCGACGATGGTTCGCGTCTCAAAACCTCCGACCGGCTGTTACTCGATATGCAGGTGCTCCCTGCGACCCCCGAACTATATATTTCGCGTAAGATAGAGTTTAGTAACCATAGCTTTGTCGAGCCTGCGGCATCAGACAGCATTTTTGGCCGTCTCGGGCGCGACTATACCGACACCTCGGCTCATGACCGCGACAATGGTTACTGGGCCGATGTCCGTACCGTGCCCATGCAGGCTGGAGAAAGCCGCGCCGACAGCCTCATGACCAAGCTTAGAAAAAACAAGCTGTTCTATTGGGGCGAACGTTTCCTGCGCAATATGGTCACAGGTTATTGGGCAACAGGGAAAAACAGTAAATTTGACATAGGCCCGGTGAATACAACCGCGAGTTACAACAGCCTCGAGGGGCTGCGTCTGCGTGCCGGTGGTATGACGACTGCAAACCTGTCGCCGCGATGGTTCGCAAGGGGCTATGCCGCTTATGGCTGCCGAGACCACAAATGGAAGTATAGTGCCGAAGTGGAATATTCGTTTTTAGATAAAAAGATTCATCCCCGCGAATTTCCCGTCCATTCCATAAGGCTAAGGCACCAGTACGACGTAGACCGTCTCGGGTCGCATTATCTATATACCAATGCCGACAATTTCGTATTGTCATGGACCCGCATGTCGGACCGCCGTTTTACATATCGCCGCTCTACGAAGTTGGAATATACGCTCGAGTTGAACAATCATTTCTCGGTCGTCGCATCTGCCGAACATCTGCGTCAGGAGGCGTCGCCTTATTTGCTGTTCACAACAAATGCTGGGCGGCAGATAAGTCATTACGACATGACTGTATTTGGCGCTGACCTGCGTTTTGCCCCGGGAGAGACATTTTACCAGGCCCGCAGCTACCGTGTGCCTGTCGACGAGACTGTGCCTGTCGTTACATTGTCACACCGCTATGCGCCCTCGGCTCTTTCGGGACAGCGATACGGTGTTAACCGTACCGAATTGTCGGTGTCGAAGCTGTTTATGCTCTCGTTTATGGGCGCGTTAGATGTGAAGGTGTCGGGTGGTCATGTTTGGGGAGCGACTGTCTTCCCCGAGCTTTTTATTCCTAATGCCAATCTTTCATATACGATTCAGCCGGGCTCGTTTGCCTTGATGAACCCGATGGAGTTTATAAACTCGAGTTATGTGTCGTGGCATCTTAGTTACCAGGCCCGTGGTGCCTTGTTTAACCTTATCCCGGGAGTGAGGCGTCTCGGCTTGCGCGAAGTTGTCGGTTTTTCGGGGATATACGGGCACCGCAGCAGTGCCAATGACGGAGCGAAATACCTTGCCCTGCCAAGCGATGCCACGACCTCGCGCATGGACAAACCGTATATGGAAATCTCGGTCGGCATCGACAATATCCTGCGGTTCATACGCCTTGACTATGTGTGGCGCCTCAACTATCTTGACGTGCCATACCATATAGACCGGCGCGGCCTAAGGGTGGCCATGCAGTTTACTTTCTGATAAAGGAATAAAAATCGGGGCCTTCGCTGTCTACAGCAAAGGCCCCGTAGTATTGAAGTGGCAATTATATCAGAATCTTACTTTCTCGGCATTGCCGCCTGATACCCGGATATACACACCGTGTTCGGGCTTGTCTACCCGGACGCCCTGCAGGTTGTAATATTCGGCATCAGCATCTGCGGCCTCAATCTCGCCTATACCGCTTACGCCGTAAGTGAAATAATATGGCTGTTTGATAAAGGGCTGGATTTGACCGCTGCTGCTTACAAAGCCGGGTATTGCGATATAGCGAGTGCCTGTAACGCCGCTTGAGAAAGTGCCCTTTGCATGGAAGGCGACTTCTTCGCCGGCCCCGAGGAAGTATGCGGCTTCATCGCTGTTGATGATTTCTACGCAGTTGCCGGTCATGGTGCAGATATACACGGTCACGGGGCCGCCATAGTAACCCATCGAGCAGGTGAGTGTGCCGGTGAATACCAGTTCCTCGGGAGTCGCGCTGCTATATCCTGTCAGTTCGAAGTTGGGGATTAGTATTGATGTGTTGCCGGGATTTGACTGTACGTCGACCTCTATCGGCTCTGAAAGAATTTCGCCTGTATTCGAATCAATAAATGCAAATTTATATTTTCCGGCAGTCGTGGTGTTTGTCTGGGAAAAACTGCCGACATAGGTAAGCGGCTGAGTCTCTCCTGCGGGTAAATCAACCGAATATGCCTCGCCTGCGGCCATGAGTTTGTCGTTAGAGTCGAAGAGGCCTGGCTGTATGGTGCCTATATATTCCTCGCTGCCGGTGTTGGTAAGCGACGCCGACACTTTGAACATCTCGGAGAAGTAGATGGCAGACTCGATGTTGACATCTTTGACGGTTATTGAGCCGAGCGATGCCGGGGTGAAATTCATATAACCGTTGGTGACGGTAAGTATATAGCTCTGCACGCCTCCGACCTGTACGCGCACATCGTGCCACACGTTGTTTGTCGTCATAAATGCCGGGGTTACTTTGTATGTGCCATCTTCGAGCCTCGGGGTAAGCATCCTTATGTTGTAGATTGCTTGCCCCGATTCAATCAAAGCTGTCAATCCGGTAGTGGATGTGTAGCTGACGCTTCCGTCAGAAGCCGTAAACTTCAAGCCGGGCGCACCGGTGACGCTTGCAACGGAATAGTTGGCATACTGCGAGGTCACAGTTACCAGGCCGCCAGTGGCAATACCGCTGAGAGGGGTTAATTCGAGACCCGAAGGCATGTTGAACGAGACTGTCATTGTCGAGCCTTCGCGAGGCTTGCCCACGTTTGCCACCACGCACTGCGAGTAGTTGTAGCCCATCGACGAGCCGCCGATGCCTTGCTGGCCCGGCTCGAGGGCGGTCAGCTTGAAGTAGCCGTCGCTCATGCCGCCCCAGCCCCAGTTGATATGGAAATAGCCGTCCTTGTCGTAGCCGTCGCATACGAACGAGTGGCCGCCACGGTTGGCATTTACGCCTGAATACTGCACCGGACCGTATTCTGCCAATTGGTTATATACAAAGTCGTTCCATTCACTGATGCCGTAATAATCACGGAAGGCGGTGAATACCGACTTGTCATAATTAAAATAATTAATCATAGCCGGAGCGACGGCGTCGCTTGTCGCACCGCTTTCGACCGGGCTATACCTCATGTTTACAGCCATGCCGGCAGCATACATCAGTGTGGCAACAGCTTCTTTTTGGGCATCGGTGGTAGCCGTCACATATTCGTCGGCCATGTTGTCCCAGTCAAAGTTGATTGCCGACAGGTCGAGCGTTGTGCCGTTGCTGGTATTGGTTACCGAGCCTTGGCCCGTCGCAGGATAGCGGTGGTAATTCATTACCTGGGCAAGGGCCGTCGCCACGCAGCCCGTTACGGAGCGCTTGCCATTTACCATGGGGCATTTGTCGTTATATGGCGCGTCCTGGTTCCACTCGGTCTTGAGCAGGGGGGCTATAGGGGCCTTGTCGTCGTCTGACGCGGTGGGCGTCGGTTGCAGTCCCGATTTGGCCGCAGCCTCGATTTCGCGTGCATATTCTCCGAGCCACCATTGCATGGCAGGGGGGATGGCGGCCGGGTCGAATGTAGTGTCGGCATATCCGAGTAGGGCCTCGGCGCAGTCGTCAGCCGACACGGCTACAAAGGAGTTGCCGTGGTTGAATACATACACGCCGGCCATGGCCGTTTGCGGCATATATTGGGTATAGACAAGGTTGTAACTCGATGCCGGTGCCGCAGCCGCAAGTTTGCGCGGAGCCCTGCCGAGGGCTCTTGACAGGGCTTCGTCCGGGCCGAGGGTGTCTCCGTAGGCTGTAAGGCCGAGTGCCATCGCGCCAACGACAAGGCTGATGCGTAGTGGTAAGGTGTGTGTCATATTTTAATATTAATGTAATCTGCTTGCAAAAATAGCAAATCTATTCTATATTTTGTGTAATTTTGTATCATCAAAATCGCATTGTCATGTTGAAGTTACTCATTTTTATCGGTATGGGCAGTTTTCTTGGCGGTCTTGCCCGTTACGGTCTCGGTAAATTTATGGTTGCTGTGGCCGGGGTGCCGTCGTTTTGGGGCACCTTGGCCGCTAATGTGTCGGGCTGTTTCCTGATTGGCCTGTTCTATGGCCTCTTTGACCGATATGATGTGGGCGGTGTGCATTGGCGCATGTTTCTCACGGTCGGCTTTTGTGGCGGCTTCACTACTTTTTCCACCTTCGTGCACGAGAATTATGTCAACATATCGCAGGGCCGGTTCTTTGAGACAGTCCTTTATGCCACATTGAGTTTTGCAATCGGCCTGGTGATGGTGTATGTCGGCCACCGTGTCGTCTCTTCGTGCTGATATAAAGGTGTTTGTCGGATTTGTTAGTATTTTTTAACACATCTTTAGGCTTATAAAGTTCCCGGCGAGTCATGGAAAATGATTACCTTTGCGTAATTATTTTCTCTATACGATGAAACAAGTGACTTATGAAGGCTTGACATTCGAGCCTTATATCTCAAAGCAAGATATCCAGGCCCGCGTAGAGGTCCTGGGCAAGGAAATAACGCGCGACTGCGCCGGTAAAATGCCCCTGTTTGTGTGTGTGCTCAACGGGGCATTTCCTTTTGCAAGCGACCTTTTCCGCGCTGTCGACGACGAAGATGCCGAGATTACCTTTATCAGGCTTAAGAGCTACGAGGGCACATCTACGTCGGGAACCGTAAAAGAGGTCATCGGCCTTCACGAAAGTATCGAGGGCCGCACGGTGATTATTGTCGAAGACATCGTCGATACGGGCAATACGATTTACCGCCTCATCAACGACCTGAAATCTAAAAATCCGGCCGAAATCAAGGTGGCGA
>VSPF01000038.1 GCA_009775195.1 Muribaculaceae bacterium | reverse complement strand
GGTTGCCGGAGTAGTCGGGGCGGCCACCGGCGTAGGTGTTGTTTCCGGCGTAGCTGTCGGAGCGGGCACGGTTTCTTCTTCCGTCTCGACGACTTCGACATTCTCGCTTCCGGGTTGCGACTCTTGCCGCTCGGCCTCGAGGATGGCCTCGGTTTCGGCTTCGGCTTCGTCGAGGGTATCTATTTCGTCGGGCTGCAACAGTCCGGCCTGGGCGTCGATATAGTTCTGCTCCTCGAGGTATCTGAAATATTCCTCGAACGAGCGGCCCTGGTCGAAGAGCAACTGCAGGTTTGCCTCGCTGATAGCAACGGGGCGCACACCGGCTGGCAGCTTGAAGTCGGCCGACGAGGCCATGACGCTGCGGTAATGGTTCAATTCTTCCTGATTTTCGAAGCCTCGCACGATAATCATGCCGAGTCGGCCAAAATTCATCTGCTCTATGTCGAAATCCTTGACCACAAACGATTTGAAATTATGGCGTGCGATTTCGTAGAGCAATTCGTTCGACGACACTTTATCGGTGGGGAAGGTAAACACGAGAGTCTGGCGTGCGTCGGGGTTGAGTTCGAATTGAGCCGGGCCTTCCGCGCCGGTGGCCGTGGTGTCGTTGGTCAGCTTAAGGTCCCAAAGCATGCCTCGCAAGTTGCCGCCGGTACCGGCCTGTAGTTCGCGGCCCTGGGCCATGCCCTTGAGCCATGCCGAAGCCACGGGGGTTATGTCGGTGTCGGGGTAGCGGTCGAGCAGGTCGCGCAGGGTGCTGTTGAAGGCATCCTTGTTCTTCTCGGTAACGTAAGCCAAGGCGTCGAGGAACATAAACTTCGGCATAATCTTGCTCAGCGGGTACTCGGTCTGCATACGGCTGTTGGCGGCGTGGACCTCCTCGTTGCGGTTGTCGAGATATGCCTCGTATGCGGCCTCGTAGAGCTCCTGCTGCACCTTGTCCATGTTGCGCAGCTTGTCGATGTAGCCTGGGTCTTTCATCGCTATGCCGTATTTCGAGTCGGCAAAGTCGCTGAGTATGAGCTGACGCCAGCGTTCGGCGTCGGCAGTCTTGCCCTGGCGCAGGCACATGAGGTAGAGGTTGTAGTAAGCGTCGAGGCGGTAGACATTGTCGGGGTAGTCGGCCAGCAGGCGGTCGAACTCGCGGTGCGAGGCCCCGAAATCTTCGAGTTTATCCTTAAGGATGACGCCCATGTTGTAGAGGCCCTCCTGTATTACCTCGTGCGAGGTTGCTTTCTCGGCATCAGTCTTGGGTATTTGGGCGAGATAGTACTCGGGGAAATGCGGGTCGGCGGCACGGGCAGCAGCGGCGGTGTCGACCGGGGCCTCGTCGGCGGCATTATCGGTTTCGGATGCCGATTCCGAGTCAGAATCGGCATCTGACGCCTCGGCGAAGTCGTCGGTGTTGAATGTCGCCTTGTTGCGGCGGCGCCAGTTGTCTTCGAGCTTGCGCGAACCCCAGCGTTTCTGGAAGTCGGTCTTGCCGGCGTTCTTGGTGGCAGTGTTGTAGAAATACCACGAATTGTCGCTGTTGATGACGAACGACTGAGTGGAGTTGTCTTGCAGCTTGTTGCCCTGTGCAGCCTCGTTGGCGAGATATTCCTGGCGGCGGGCCTCCTCGGCCTCTTCTTTCTCCTTTTTCTTCAGCTCCTCGATGAGTTTGTCGATAATCTTGTTGCGCTCGTCCTCGGGCATGTCGGCAAGGCGCAGCAGAGAGTCCTGCAAGTTGACGTTCTGAGAGTAGACGGCCAGCTCGTCGAGCACGTCGCTGCGGCGCTTGATATTGTCGTAGTCGGGGAAGGTCTGCGGCAACAAGGGCACGGCCTCGGAGTAGTTGGGCTGTGCCTTCTCGTAATTGCCGCGCTTGAAGTATAGTTCGCCGAGGCGCACCTGGTTAACGGCCTTGTCGATGCCGTTGCGTGTCGATTTCTCGTTTGCTAATTCGTAGTTTTCGATTGCCTTGGCCGTGTCGCCGCGCGACAGGTATAGGTTGCCGATGGCATAGTAGACCTGGTCGAGGTATTCCTTGTTCCTGTCGTAGCGCGTCATCCGGCGCAGGGCCTTCACCTCGGGCTCGATATCGCTGCCCTGGAATACCTCGCTCTGCTTGATACGGGCGTTGAACTTGGTGCGGTATGGTGCCGACGACGAGCTGCCGGCCGCGTCGAAAGCCTTATACGCCTCGGCCGGTCGCCCCAGTCGCTGGTACACCTGGCCGAGCAAGAAGTTGAGGCGCGTCTTTTGCGCGCCCTTGGCACCCTTGACGGCCTCGACGAGGAAGGGCTCGGCATCGGCATAATTGTCGGCATGGATATAGAAATCGGCATAGACGAAGTTGTAGAGCCGGCGCAGACGGTTGTTTGTCAGCTCGTCTTTCTTGATGCGTGTCAAAATCACCTCGGCCTCGTACTGCCAGCCCATCGAGATATAGCTCAGTGCCTGCATCAATTTTGCCTCGGTCACAGTGGGCGGCAACCAGCCGAAATGCTTGCTGATGTAGAAAAATGTAGATGCCGCGCCGAGGAAGTCGCCGTTGTAGTACTGGCCTCGGCCCATCATCATCCATGCGTTGTGCAAGAAGGGGTTATACTCCTCGCGGCGCAGCCACTCCTTATTCTTGGGTGTGTTGCGGCTGCCCTTGACCTTGGGCTTCTTCTTGATTGAGCGGAGCTGTATGGCCTTCTGGGCCTTTTCAATCGAGCGGTTGAAGTCGCCCGAGGGCTGGGGTGCGGTGTTGTCGCCCTTTGCCTCGACGGGGTGCATGTACACGCGGCGCGAGTAGTCGTCCTCATACTTGCCCTCCATGTCGGCAAGCGTCTCCTTGTAGTGGGTGTCGCCGTTATAGTAGATGTTGTAGCGCGTAATAAATGCCTGGTAGTTGCGAGTGGCGGCATTGTTCTTTTTCGTCGAACATGCCGGCAGGGCAACCATCACAATGGCTGCTAATATCATGGCGGCATATCTCGAGAGTCTGGCGTACATCAATTATTTAACGCCTGCCGTGGCGGTTTATTGTGGTGCGGCCGACGGTGCAGCGGCCGGTTTGGGCGCGGTGGGATAGGCGATGCGCGAGTGGTAGATTGTCATGAGCCGTTTTACGAACGCCTCTTTAATCTTGGCCACGTCGCGGAACTCGAGCGTCGACTCGTTGTGCAGCCCGTCGGCAATCTGCCCGTCGATGATACGGTTTACGAGTTCGGTTATGGCCTCGCGCGTGTGTTCGCTGAGCGAACGCGAGGCGGCCTCGACGGCATCGGCCATCATCAGCACCGATGTCTCACGGCTCTGCGGGTCGGGGCCCGGGTAGGAGAACGGAGCCTTGTCGACATCCTCGCCGGGGTGCTGGCGGCAGTAGGTGATATAGAAATATTTGGCCATGCCGGCACCGTGGTGTTCGCGTATGAAGCTGCGTATTACCTCGGGCAGGCCGGCCTTGTCGGCAAGCTGCAGACCGTCGGCAACGTGGTTTATGACTATGGCGGCGCTGCGCTCGGGCGGCAGTGCGTCGTGGGGGTTGACGCCGTGCTGGTTCTCGGTGAAGAAAGCAGGGTTGGCCAGCTTGCCGATATCGTGGTAGAGCGCTCCGGCACGCACGAGCTGCACGTTGGCCCCGATGCGCACGGCGGCATCGCTTGCGAGGTTGCTCACTGCGATTGAGTGCTGGAATGTGCCGGGGCACTCGTTCGACAGGCGCATGAGTATGGGGGTATTTATGTCGGCAAGCTCGACAAGGGTCACCACGGATATAAAGCCGAAGAGCCGTTCGACTGCGAACATCAGGATGTAGGCCATCGACGTAAGGGCCGCATTGACCCCGAGGAATGCCACCATGCGCCATGTGAAGCCTTCGAAGGAGCCGTTCATGAGCAGGTCGAGGGCGACATACGATGCAAAATATGCCAAAGCCACAATGAGCGAGGTGCGTAGCAACTGCGAACGACGGCTGAGTTCGCGAAGCGAGAATACGGCTGCCGCCACGGCGCAGAACTGCAGAAAGATAAACTCGAGGGCGAAAGCCGTTACTCCCGCACATATCAGGGTGAGGATACAGGTGACGAAGAGCGCGGTGCGCCCGTCGAAAAACACAAGCACAAGTATGGGCACAATCATCATCGGGGCGATATAGACGCCCTGGGCCACAAAATAGTTGAGGCCCACGCCGACAAGGAAGAACAATGTGACGAGGCTGTACATAAATGTCAGCTTGCGCAGATTGTTGTAGACATCGGGCACGAAGAAGAAGAAATAGAGCATCATGATAGCCAGCAGCAGCCCGACATAGAGGGCCTGGCCGAGGAACATGAGCCATTTGCTCTGGTTCTGGTTGGTGTTGAGCTGGGTGAGCATGTGCTCGTAGGTCTGCAGGTTGGTAAAGTCCTGCGACGTTATGATTGCGCCCTTGTCGATAATCGTCTGGCCCTGGAGTATTATGCCCCTGTCGGCGGTAAGGGTCAGGTAATCGTATTCGTAGTGACGGCGGCTCTCTTCCTCGTTGCGGGTATAATTGGGGAGAAGGAGGTTCTGGAGGTTGGCTCGTACAAAATACTGGTGCAGGGCGCTGTCGGTAATCACTGAGTCGAGGTAGAGGTAGACCTCGCGCGGCGAGGTAAAGCCCGAGGTCGACATCTCGCTGAGTACGTTTTTCTCGAGCAGTCGCACCTTGGGCAGGCGGTGCGAACTGATTTCGTCCTTTGTGCGCATATCCACCACGCCCGAGGCATATACCTTGCGCAACTCGGCCCCGAGACGCCTGTCGAGGTGCGTGCCCGGTGATGCCGGCAGATGACTGATGATGGTGTCAATCAGCAACTGGTTGAGCTGGTAGATGGGCACGAAGCGGGCATCGAGCGTGTCGCGGGCGGCAAGCAGCGTGGCCGAGTCGGGGTGGATGGGTATGTCGAAGGGGGCGATGAGCTTGGTGTAGTTCCAAGGGCGCCCCTCCTCGTAGTTGAAGCGGTTGGCCTCGGGGTGCGGATAGAAATATACTATGACTATGAGCGCCGCGAGGGCGATGAGGATTTTGTTTAATATATTATGGTTCATGACAAAGAACTTCGATTAATGTATCCTTGTGGCGAGTGTGACGCCCGAGATAGCCTTGGTGCGTGAGCAGAGGTCGTTGACCACGTCGACGTCGCTGACCCGTACCCACAGGTCGGCATGGAAGACCTTGTCGCTTGCCTCGATGTCGAGTTTGCGCATGTCGATGCCGAGGTGGCTCGATATGAGTTGGGTGATTTCCTGCAAGATGCCGTGTCGGTCGATGCCCTCGATGTGCACGTGTGCCAAGAAGCGCTGCTTGCCGTCGGTATCCCACTCGGTGGCCACGATGCGCGAACCGTAGGCGGCTTTGAGCACCTGAGCCTGAGGGCAGTCGAGGGTGTGGATTTCGACGATGCCGTCGTCGGCGATAAAGCCCATCACGTCGTCGCCTGGTATGGGGTTACAGCAGTCGGCCACACGGAAGTTGTTGCCGTCGGCAGTGGCTTGCAGCCTATAGATTTGCTTGGTATTCACCGGCTCGGGCGAGGTTGGCGAGGGATTGCTTTTACCGGTGCCGGGCACCACTTTCTTGCCGATGGTGATGAGCTTCGAGATGATGCCTTTTTCTTCGATTCCGGCAGCCTTGCGTAGTGGTTTGAGCAAGAAGTCGCCGAGCACGATTTCGTCGGCACCGAGGGCATAGCACAAGTCGTCGCGATTGGTGACATGGAAAATGCCCTGCATCTTGGTGATAACCTTGTTGGTGTCGGGTATATTGTTGTCGGCAAGCCACTTGTTGAGGGTTTCGGCACCCTTGACAATGACTGGCTGGCGCAGTGCGCGCAAGCCCTTGCGCAGGCGTGTACGAGCCTTGGCGGTGGCCATAAACTGCTCCCACTCGGGCAGGGCGACCTGGTTTTTGGACGTCAGCACCTCTACCTGGTCGCCGCTCTTCAGCTCGGTCTGGAGTGGCACGAGTTTATGGTTGACCTTGCCGGCGATGCAGTGCATACCGATTTCGGAGTGGAGGTTGAAGGCGAGGTCGAGCACGGTGGCGCCGGCTGGGAGTGTGATGAGTTCGCCGGTGGGGGTGAAGACAACAATCTCGGTAGCAAAGAGGTTGAGCTTGAGGGTGTTGAGGAAGTCCATCGCGTTCGGCTCAGGATTATCGAGGATATCCTTGATGGTCTTGAGCCAGGCGTTGAGTTCCGACTCCTCGTCGCCTTCGCCGATTTTATACTTCCAATGGGCGGCAAAGCCCTTCTCGGCAATCTCGTCCATGCGCTGCGAACGGATTTGCACCTCAATCCAGTTGCCGTCGGGGCCCATGACGGTCAGGTGGAGGGCCTGGTAGCCGTTGGCCTTCGGGGTGACAATCCAGTCGCGTGTGCGGGCCGGGTGTAGCTGGTAGAGGTCGGTGATGGCCGAGTAGATGCTCCAACAGATTGCCTTTTCCTTGCTTTGGTCGTCACACTTAAATATGATGCGCATGGCATAGAGGTCGTAGACTTCCTCGAAGGGCAGGTGCTTGGTCTCCATCTTGCGATAAATCGAATAGATGGACTTGAGGCGGGCCTTGGCGTCGTACTCTATGCCCAGTTCATTGAGCTTCTGCTTAATCGGCTCTGAGAAGTCGGAGTAGACCGCCGAACGCCGGGCCTCGCTCTGCTGGATTTTAGCCTCGATTTCGCGGTATATGTCGGGGTGCTCGTGCTTGAAACTTAAATCTTCGAGCTCGGTCTTGATGGCGAAGAGGCCGAGGCGGTGGGCAAGGGGGGCGTAGATATAGAGGGTCTCGCCGGCAATTTTGTAGCGTTTGTTGGGGGCCATGCTGCCGAGGGTGCGCATGTTGTGGAGGCGGTCGGCCATCTTGATTAGCACCACGCGGATATCCTCGCTCATGGTCAGGAGGAGCTTGCGGAAATTCTCGGCCTGGACTGATGCCTTGTCGCCGAAGATACCGCCCGAAATCTTCGTGAGGCCGTCGACGAGCTGCGCGATTTTGGGCCCGAAATGTTGCTCTATGTCTTCGACGGTATAGTCGGTGTCCTCTACCACGTCGTGCAGGAGCGCGGCGCAGATGCTCGTGGAGCCGAGGCCGATTTCTCGCGAGGCAATACGTGCCACCGCAATCGGGTGCATGATATAGGGCTCGCCCGAACGACGGCGCACGCCCTTGTGGGCCTCCTTGGCAAAATTGAAGGCGCGTTCGATAATTTCGACTTTCTTGCGGTGGTTGCTGTTTAGATAACCTGCAAGGAGCTCGTCGAAAGCATCCTGTATCATTTTTTCCTCTTCGGCGGGAGCCAGGCGCGGGGCGTTGTCCATAATCTGAAATTTGAGTGTCTGCCAATAGAATACAAATTTACAACATTCCGCCGGAACTGACAAAAAAAATTCTGTCGGCCGTGGCGAGGGGGATAATGATATAATGAAACATAAAGACAAAAAATCAGAAGTAACAAAAGATAGGATGACACCGAGACAAGTCTCGGGCTGTCTTGGACATAGGAAACAGATTACCCACTCTTAAACAAAAACGCGCGAAAACGCATAAAATGTGATATTTTTTAGTACCCTTGCACCGTTTAAACTCTAATCTAAAAATCATCACACATATGAAGTTAACTTTACTGATGACATGTGCCGCTTTTATGGCGGCAACACCTGCCTTTGCCGGCATCACCGACACCGGCAAGCGCCTCGCCGAAACTCCCGATTTCATCCCTTCTGTTTTTGCCGCTGACGGCAAGGCGGTGATGTATGTCGGAAACGAAGGCAACAACGGTGCGATGGACGAATATGTCATTCTCGACAACCAGTTCAACGAAGTTCGCAAAATCACATTCAGCTATGAGGAAGTGACCGCCACCAAGACCGTATGGCGCAAACTCGAAGGCCCCATCGGCATAACCGAGGCAAACCGCATGATTACCAATGAAATGGACAACATTCCATTGGAGCAGTTCATCCAGATGGGTAACAGCCAGGGCTTTATCCGCCGCGAAGACCACGGCAACGAGGTATGGCTCATGTCCATAGACCAATATGCTTATTATGCTTACGAGGCTTACGAGTATAAGTATCCTCAGAAAATGATGATATGGTCGGCCAACCATGCGTCGTGGTACCGTATTGAATATAACAACGAAGGATATGGAATCATACCCGGTAAATATGGCGAACCCGAAACTCGCGAAGAGTCTTACACGCCTTCTGTTGTCAACATGGAGCGCAAGACGGCGGAGTGCGTAGATTACGACGGCTTATACCTCTCGCAGACACTCTTCAACAACGACGCGCAGATAGAATGGCTCATACCCGTATATACGGTATCTGACTGCTCTTACGAAGACAACTATGAAAAAGTCGAGGGCAAAGAAATCCACCTCACCGGCTACAAGGTTATATCGGAAAACGGTTCGCAGGTAGCATCTTTCAATCTGCCTGCCGGATATACTTCGCGCTATGATGATATCTACCTCTACGAGGCAGGTGGTAAAAACTATCTTGTGGCATCTTGCTACACCACTCCTAACGGTTCTGCCGAAGAGGAAGCCTACGTGGTATACGAAATCGACCCGGCCTCGTCGTCGGTGCGTCAGATTACCGAGGCCCGCAAGGTACGTGTCAGCCCCACCGCACCCCGTCGCGGCACATGCGTGAACGTAGAACTCGGCGAACCCGCCGGGGCAAACAGCAAGGTAGTTGTCACTTCGGTCAACGGGCGCACAGTGCTCGACCGCAATATCGCAGCCGGTACTACGGCGACATCAATCGATACCGACAATTTTGCGGCCGGCGTATACGTTGTCACCGTAAGCGACGGAAAGAGCAGCCGCGAGGCCTCTAAAATCATCGTCCGCTGAAAGGCATAATCACTGTAACAAGCATTTAGGGCTGGCACCTTTTGCAGGCGCCAGCCCTAATTTTTTCCACCTCGAAAAGCCAGCCCAAGGCTATAATCGCAGTTTTTTGTACCCGCAAAAATTATTATGGCGAAAAACGTAGTATGAAAACAGCAAAAATGTAGTAAGAAAACGCTAATTTTGTAGTATGAAAACTGAGTTAGAAGAATTAGTAGGTAGATATCGAGAGCTTGGAATAGACCAACAACTGGACTATGACAAGTTTTACCTGTATTCCATTATCACACACTCCACAGCGATTGAAGGCTCTACGATTACGGAGCTTGAAAATCAGATAATGTTTGATAACGGTATCAGCCTTAAAGGGAAAAGCCTTGTCGAACAAAACATGAACCTCGACCTGAAAGCAGCATACGAAAGAGTGCTTGTCTATGCCAGGAACCATGTCGATATTACAATTGAACGCCTAAAAGAATTGTCAGCCCTAACGATGAGAAACACCGGTTCGGAATATCATACCGCTTTAGGCGATTTCTCGTCGGCCAACGGCGATATACGCCTATTGAATGTAACCGCCGGGGTCGGTGGACGGTCATATATGGCTTATAATAAAGTACCTCAAAAACTGAAAGAGTTTTGTGACACATTAAATGCGACCCGACAAAAAGCGACATCGATGTCTATACAACAGCTCTATGAAATGTGTTTTGACGCACATTACAATCTTGTTACCATTCATCCTTGGGCCGACGGCAACGGACGCATGGCGAGATTGTTGATGAACTGGCTACAATTTGAGTTCGGACTAATACCTTCACGCATATTCAGCGACGACAAGGAGGAATACATCAAGGCCCTCGTTGCCACCCGAGAAGATGGCAATCTGTCAATATTCCGTAATTTCATGACAAAAACAATGGTTACACATCTGATGCACGACATAGAAGCTTATGAAAAAACCATTGAAGAAGAGACAATAGCCCTTGGCGCAAACACTTTATACGCACCAAAGAAAACACGGGATAAAATTATTGAACTTTTACGTCAAAATCCAAAACTCAGCGCCATATCACTTGCCATAGAAACCGGCATTTCTGCCAAAGGCATCTATCGGCACCTCGCCAAGCTCAAAGCCGAAGGCGTGTTGCGTCGCATAGGGCCCGACAAAGGCGGAGAGTGGCAAGTAATCGATTAGCCACATGCTATTTATAGCACGTAGGCGACTTCTTTGAAGGCGTAGGTGTTGCCGTCGGAGAGGTGGAGGGTGCCGTCGAGGTCGATGTCGGTGATGGCGGCCTCGAAGTGTGTGCCGTCGGGCAGGGCGAAGGTGTAGTCGCGGCCGTCGCCACGGTAAAGTCTTGACATATAGCGCGTCTTGAGCGCGTCGGTGTCGCCGTCGTAGTTGTCGACATAGTCAGCGAGGCGATTTGCCAGGGCCTCGAGCAGAGGTTCGAGCGGCGTGTCGATGCTTGTGAGCTGCTTGATAGATACCGGATTGGGGGCATCGGAGAGGAATGACAGTTGGTTGACATTCAGCCCTATGCCAGCGATGGAGCGATGGAGCTCCGCCCCTCGCAGCTTGTTTTCAATCAGGATGCCTGCAATCTTGCCGTCGCCTACGTATATATCGTTGGGCCATTTGATTTTAGACCGTATGTCGAGACCGGCACCCTCGAAGAGAGCGTCGACAGTGTCTGTCACGGCCAAGGATACCAGCATAGACAGTTCGAACTGCCGTGCTGCCGGCAGGGCTTCGGGCCGGAATAGTTGCGAGAAAGTGAGGTTAGCCCCCGGTTCGGCCTCCCACGAGGCTCCGCGCTGGCCCCGGCCCTCGGTCTGGCAGCGCGTGGCCACGACTGTGCCGGCGGGAGCATCGGGCATGTCGGCAAGGACGGCGTTCGTGCTGCCACAAACGTCGAGCCAGGTTATATGCGTTTTCATCACTCCGAGATAGTGAGTGTGCGCGAATCGTCGTCGTTGACAGTGATTTTGACAGTGACGGTGTCTTCGGGCAGAGCTGCGGCAATGCGCTCGGGCCACTCGATGAGGCACACGGCACCCGAATCGAAATAGTCTTCGACACCCAGTTCGATAGCCTCGTCGAGGTCTTCGATGCGATAGAAATCGAAGTGATAAATCAGCTCGGCGGTGGTGTCGGAGCGATATTCGTTGATAAGTGCGAAAGTGGGCGATGCAGTCTCCTCGGGGTCAACACCGAGCACGCGGCAGAGGGCGTTGATAAATGTTGTCTTACCGGCGCCCATGTCGCCATAGAAGGCGAAGACGGTGTTGTCGCCCATCTGGGCTGCAAATTCGCGTGCGGCGGCTTCGAGGCCGGCCTCGTTGGCTATCTGAATTGTTTTCATTTCGGCGATAAAGTGATAAGTGGCACAAGCATTTCCTCCATCGAGATTCCCCCGTGCTGGAAGGTGCCTGTGTAATATTGTACGTAATAATTATAATTGTTGGGATATGCAAAAAAGTCGTCGGGGGCGGCAAAGATATAGGTGGTAGACACATTGGGCGCAGGCAGTCCAAAGCGTGCCGGCTGCTTGATTTCGTAGACCTGCTTTGAGTTGTAAGCCAGGTTCTTGCCCAACTTATAGCGCAGGTTGGTGTTGGTATTCTTGTCGCCGACGACTTTGACGGGGTTGTCGACACGTATGGTGCCGTGGTCGGTGGTGAGCACGATTTTGTAGCCACGCTCGGCGATGCGGCGGAAGATATCGAGTGCCGACGAGTGGCGGAACCACGACTCGGTGAGCGAACGGTAGGCGGCGTTGGTGGCGGCGAGTTCGCGTATCATCTTCGACTCGGTGCGGGCATGCGAAAGCATGTCAATGAAATTGAACACTATGACATTGAGGTCGTTGCCCTCGAGCTGGCGGAAGTCGCGCAGCAGTTTCTCGCCGGCGGCGCTGTCGTTGATTTTATTATATGAAAATTTGTAGTGGCGGCGGTAACGCTCGAAGAGTGTGGCTATTAGCGGCGACTCGTTGATGTTCTTGCCTTCCTCGGAATCCTCGTCGACCCACAAGTCGGGAAACATCTTCTCGATTTGTGCCGGCATGAGGCCCGAGAATATAGCGTTGCGGGCATACTGGGTGGCGGTGGGAAGTATGGTGGTGCAGATGCTCTCGTCGAAGGTGAAATACTCGGCCAGGATAGGCTTGATTGTGCGCCATTGGTCGAGGCGGAAGTTGTCGATAAGTACGAAGAACACCTTCTCGCCGGCATCGAGCATGGGGAAGACCTTGCGCGGCATTATACGCGGGCTCATCAGCGGCCCGTCGTCGCCGGTGACCCAGTCCTCGTAGTTGCGTTTGACCCACTTGTAGAACTCCTTGTCGGCCTCGCGCTTCTGATTTTCGAGCAATTCGAGCATGTTTGTGTCGGCGGCGGCGAGTTCCATCTCGCGGTAGACGAGACGGCCATAGAGGTCGGTCCAATCCTCGAGTGTATCGGCACTATTTATAAGCATGCCGAGCTGGCCGAACTCCTCGCGGTAGTCGCGTGTAGCCTTCTCGGAGACAAGGCGTTCGCTATGCAGATGCTTCTTTATGGCGATGAGGATTTGGTTCGGGTTTACGGGCTTGATGAGGTAGTCGGCAATCTTGCTGCCCACAGCCTGGTCCATGATGTTTTCTTCCTCGCTCTTGGTAATCATGATTACGGGTGTCTCGGGGCGGCGCTGCTTTATCATAGCCAGAGTCTCGAGGCCGGTTAGGCCGGGCATGTTCTCGTCGAGGATGATGAGGTCGAAGGGCTCGGCGTCGGCCATGTCGAGGGCGTCGCGACCATTGTTTGCCGTCACGACATCATAGCCCTTGTTTCGCAGAAACATCAGGTGGGGCTTGAGGAGGTCGATTTCGTCATCGGCCCATAATATCCGTTGCTTGTTCAATTTTTATCTTTTAAACTTTCTTTAACTAATTCCTTGATATACTCTTCAGCTCCATCTAAGCCAACTTTTTCTATGAGTTGTGTATAATCCTCAATTTCATTGCCAGTGAACGTCAGTATAATTCTTCGCTCGGCGTTACCTGCTATATGGGTGTAATCTTCTGGATAGGCCCAGAAACATCCTACACAAAAAGATGGGTCCTTATCCTTCCAATTATGACAATGTTCACAAGCCCAAGATTTTGCTCTATTAGCAGAAGGACTTAACAACATATAGAAATTAATATCACTGCCATGTTCACCTCCAATCTCGTACGGTATTCGATGGTCGATTTGCAATAAAGCTGGAGATATGACCTCCTGATATATAAAACATTTGGGACCAAATTTTTCTATCAAAGCACTTTTTATAGCTTTTGACAATCTCGTACGGCCTTCTTTCTTACTCAATGAGGCAGAATATTGCTCGAAATTCCCAAAGCTGTAGGATGCAATAGTCCGACCATCTGAATTTTTAACATGAGAAGTCTCAATGGGTATACCTAATTCCCTAACATCGCGAATAGCTCTTGGAGGATGGTCATACCCATATAAAGATTTTATCTCTTCAGATGTGATACTGCCATGTAGCAATATATGCCTAATTATTGTAGCAGGACGTTTAGCCTTTACCGCCAATAATTTTTCTCGAAACTCAGGGCTAATATCCATATGTATTAGAAATCAAATAAGTATTGATAGGGTGCAACTATAACTTTACAATCTTCATGCAGTACCAAGCCATGACTAACATATAAAGACTCAATTGTCTCAATCTTTTGCCCAAGATATAGTGCTTGTGTAGACAAACCGCCATTAAGTTCAAATCGTGTAAGGCATAAGGATTCTGGTAAATCCCGACCGTATTTTTTTTCACCTAAATTGCCGTCGTAACTCACAAGAAAATCCACATTCCGCCTATTAAGAGACTCCAAAGCCTCGACAAATTCTTCAAAAGACAGGCCTGCTATATATCGATGGTCGCGAACATTCGACACACCTTGATATGGTGGGTCCATGTAGACCACATCGCCAGGAACAGCCATCTCGAGAATATCTCTAAAATCTTTAGAATAAAAAGTAACTTTATTTTTGAGAATATTAGAAATAGCTTCGACATTCGGTGCTAAAGAAGACGGAGACGTTCCATTGCGTCTCCTGTCGGGGGACTGATTGAAATCACCCTCTGAATTATATCGAACAGAACCTTTTACGCATCGTGCCAATAAATAGAGCATAGTAGACGGTTTCTTATTTCCTTTATTAAAATCATTTCTGACTTTATAGTAATGAGATTCTGTTCCACCCACGTACGAAAACTGCTCGTTCCATAATTCCGTATATGAGTCGATTAATAACTGAGGGGCTTCTACTGCTGTTTGAAGTATTGAAATAATGTCGGAATTTATATCATTTATTATAAATGAATTAGCCATATTCTTACAAGCCACGGCAATCGAAATGGCAGCCATCCCAGAAAACGGTTCAATCAATCTTTCAAATCTCACAGGCATATGACGCAAAATTTGTGTGGCAAGTTTGCGTTTCGAACCTTGATATTGGACTATATGTGGGACAAAAGATTTCATAAGACAAAGTTAGTCTTTTCGCCGCAAAAAAGCAATAGGGGAGCCTCGGGGCCGAGGTTAAAAATCAGGTCGAGGATGCTCAGCCGCGATAAAAAACCATGGCGGTCGGCACGGAGCTGCCAATAGGGCCGTGGCGCGTCGACAGCCGAGAAATCGACGCGGCGGTAGTCGTCGAATTGCTGCACGGGTGTTAGTCCTTGCGACACCGTGGTCTCGATGCCGAGGATGTCGCGGATGAGGGCGTCGGCATCAATGACCATCGAGCAGATGCTGCGCGACCCAGGAACGAACAGGGGGATGAAACGGTCGATATAGAACTCGAAAAAGGGCGTACGCCCGTATGCCGATTCGAGGGCCTGGAGATGCACCTCCCACCAACGGCCATGGTCGCTGACGGTGACGTCGCCCCACGTGAGTCTGCCCGACAGGAAGGCACCCTCGGGGCGGCTGACAGGCACGGTGAGGCGCAATTCGCCCCCGGCATCGGCAATAGTGTAGCGATGGACCGACTTGAAGCGTTTGTCGTAGCGCAGCGATGTATCGATGACGGCGGCGGGGTATTGCGCCATCAGGGCGTAGTAGGCCACCGAGCCAAAAAGCTGCGGCGGCAGAACAGCCACCGAACCGGCCGGGCGCACGATGAGCGGGCTGCTCATTTCTTATCGGGGTTGGCGCTGCGGAATATGCGGTTGAAACGGATTTTGCCGTCGAAAAGACCACGGTCGCGGTCGAACGAAGCAAGCACAATCATGGGCGTGCCGACGATATGGTCTTCGGGCACGAAGCCCCAGAAACGCGAGTCCTGCGAGTTGTCGCGGTTGTCGCCCATCATGAAGTAATAGTCCATGGCAAAGGTGTATGTGTCGGCAGGCTGTCCGTCGATGATTACCTTGCCTGTGGCTTCGTCGAAATATGCGTCGTTATGGCCCTCGTAGTTGCGTATGCAGCGGTTATAAATCGTCCACGCATCCTTGTTGAGAATGACCGTAGAGCCTTTCTTGGGAATGTAGATGCCCAGCTTGCCGCCGTAATCAGAGAGCGTCCAGTCGCCGGCGCTGCCGAAGGGGAAGACCATAGAGTTCATACCAGAATCGAAGAAATAGGGCGCGACCTGGTTGAATTTCACATAGTCGGCAAGAAGACCGTCGGCGGTCATAGACTCTATCATGCCGCGAGTCAGGGGTGCCATATACGCCGTGGCACCGGGCGCAGCCTTGGGCAGGAACGGGGCGAGGTTCTGACGCGACGGCGTGCCGGGTGCGTAGGTATAGAGGTCGCCGGCCGTAATGTCGAGGGCTTTGAGGTCGTCGTCGGTCAGGGGTCGGTTTGTCGCAAAGATGTAGTTGAACTGCACGTTCTCGGGGAAGGGGCGAGCCTCGCCGTCGATATAGAGCGTGTCGCCCTTGATGGCAAGACGCTGGCCGGGAAGGCCGACGGCGCGTTTTACAAAGTTCTGACGGCGGTCTACGGGTCGGTAGATGATGTCGCCGAACATTGCCTTGTTGGTCATTACCTCGTCGCGTCCATATTGGTCGACAAGCAGGTCGTAGTACATGGGCGTTTCTTCGAACTTCGAAGCGACGGTGTCGCCTGCCGGGAAATTGAAGACCACGATGTCGCCTTCTTCGACATTGCGCAGTCCCTTGAGGCGGCGATAGCTTACCGAGGGATGGTCGAGATACGAATTGACACCGAAAAGCTGGTTATGAACCAATGGGAAGTGAACGGGGGTCATGGGCACACGGGGGCCGTAGACCATCTTGTTGACCCACAGGTAGTCGCCAGTAAGCAGCGTCTTTTCAAGCGAACTCGACGGTATCTGGTAGTTCTGCCCGACGAAGGAAAACACGAAGTAGACGAGCACGAGGGCATATACGATTGCATCGACCCAGCTCATGACGGCACGTGTGGCCTTCGACTTGCTCTTCTTCCACCAGGTGAAGGGTATGTAGCCGGTGATGTAGATATCGAAAAGCAAAAGCTCGAAAATAGCCAGCCACCAGGTGCGCATCCACACTACCCATGCCAGGAATATGAGGCTGACGAGGCCGAAGCGGAGCCAGCGCGGGGTCTTTATCTCTTTAATTCGGCGTTTAAAATCTTCGCCAAAAGTCATTCCGTTTTTCATAACGCACAAAATTACAACAAATCGACGAAAGGAGCAAATATTTGCGCATGTAGGAAATTTTTGCTAACTTTGTGATACCAATCAAGACGCATGCTGAGATATATCCTTAAATTTTTGGCCATATACCTGACCTTCGTACTTGCCGGTGCGATACAAAAGCCCGTATTTCTGATTTTTCACGGTGGTGAAGGGCTGTCGGCGGCTGATTGGTTCGAAGTTATTTACCACGGGTTGTCGATGGACTGCACTGTGGCCGGTTATCTGACCGCCGTGCCCGGGCTGCTGATGGTTGCCGGCATATGGTTGCCGCATAGGGCGTGGTTGCAACAAATAATGCGTGGCTACAACGCTGTTGCGGCAGTGCTGATGTCGCTTGCCGCCGTGGCAAACATCGGGCTCTACGGCCACTGGGGCTTTCCGCTCGATGTGACGCCGGTCTTCTATTTCACCTCGTCGCCCTCGGCAGCGGCGGCAAGTGCGACCATGGGCGAAATCATCGGGGCGATAGTCGGCTTTCTGATTTACACCGACTTGATATTTATGAGCCTCTACCTAATAGACAAGCACATAACTGTCGATGTCTGGTGCCAACGGCCCGTGGCAACCTTGGTCGGTTTGCTTCTTGTGGGACTGCTATTTATACCCATACGCGGCGGCTTCACAGTTTCGACGATGAACCCCGGACGGGCGTATTACAGCCAGAACAACAGGCTCAACCATGCGGCGGTCAACCCCTTCTTCAGCTTCCTTTATTCGGCCACGCACCAGGCTGATTTTGGTAGCCAGTTCCGCTATCTCGACCCGGAGGTCGCAGATGAAACATTCAAGGCTATGACAGCCAATCCTACAATCCTTACCGATACGCTCTTTGAGGGTCGGCCCGACATATACCTGATTATCGCCGAAAGCTTTTCGTCGCATCTTTTGCCAAGCCAGGGTGGTGAGGCCATAGCAGTTCGCCTCGATTCGCTTGCCCGAAACGGAGTGCTTTTCGACAACTTCTACGCTTCGAGCTTCCGCACCGACCGCGCCCTGCCGGCCATACTCGGAGCCATCCCCGGGCAGCCGAACACAAGCCTGATGAAGTATATAAGCAAGACCGAGGGCCTGCCGTCGCTACCGCGTTCACTCAAAGACGCCGGGTATGCACTTAGCTATTACTACGGCGGCGACATAAACTTCACCAACATGAAGTCGTATTTGGTCAACTGCGGTTTCGAAGACATCGTATGCGACCGTGATTTCCCTGTGAAAGAGCGCACAGGCAAGTGGGGCGCGCACGACCACCTGCTATTCGACAAGGTACTTGCCGACACCAAGTCAAGCAAAGACCCCGCGCCTCAACTGCGCGTAATACAGACCTCGAGCAGTCACGAGCCGTTCGAGGTGCCCTATACCAGCCACCACCGGGCCCCTGCGGCAAATGCGTTTGCCTACACCGACAGTTGTATCGGTGCATTTGCCGACAGTGTGTCGCGGCTTCCGCGCAAGTCGCTGATTGTAATAGTGCCAGACCATTACGGTTGCTATCCGGTCAACCTTGAGGGCGAGCCCGCCCGACACCACGTGCCTTTGATATTTGCCGGAAATGCCCTGCAGCACAAAGGTATACGCATACACCGCCACGGCAGCCAAACCGACCTCGCGGCCACCATCCTGGGGCAGCTCGGCATCGATGCCACGGCATTTAAATTTAGTCGCGACATGCTTGCCGACATACCGGCTCCGTTCGCATTTTACTCCTCGCCCAACGCCATCGCCCTGAGCGACAGCACTGCCACGGCGACCGTCGACATATCCACGGTGCAGAGTCAACTGGCAAGTGCAAAATTAGTGTAATCTTCGGAAGAATTCAACTTTTGGATTTGAAAAGCCTAATT
>VSPF01000037.1 GCA_009775195.1 Muribaculaceae bacterium | reverse complement strand
CCCCATTTGGTTTGTTAGCCCGGCGGGTGTAAACCGTTCTACCGCACGCGACTTTGAACAAAAGGTATACACCTCGGATTTCAAACGTAATCCTATCATCCATCGCCACCACCAGAAAAATCCAAACGACCGTTTTGCGCCAGCCTGGAAGACTCTCGAATTCATGACATTTGGAGCCGTGATGAAACTTTACGAGCAGTTGAAAGAGCCTGACGACAAAATCTACATAGCTCATCAATTTGGCATTCGTCAGGTAGTTACCTTCGAGAGCTACATGCAAACCATACGCCAAGTCCGCAATGCATGTGCTCACGGATTACTCTTGTATGACCTTCGACTGCCTCGGGCAATCCGACGAGGGCCTGCTGCATATACTCCGGCAGAACGCAATAACATTATAGGTGCGCTACGTGTTATTAAATTTGTGATAGCGCAGATTTCAGAAAATAGGGCCAATGATATGTGCATGCAGATAAGAGGTCTCTATGAGAATATTTGTAAGGCATCACCAAATCTAAGGTCTTTGATACCTAACTTATCCACTCTCTGAAATTTTAAGCACAAATTTTATCTGAAAACTTTGAAACTCCGAACAAAAGTATTACCTTTGCAATATCATAGTGCTTTTGGAGACTTTAGTCGCTCCATTTAGCACTCTAAAAAAAGGTAAAGTCGAGGCTACCACTTAGGCGGGTAGCCTCGCTATTTTTATATAAGACACAAAACAAAGGCTAATGAATTGAGCTGGGATGCTCGAACTCATTAGCCTTTGTTTTGGGTTTATAGCGTTGGCTTGTTAGCCGCCGTAGGTCATGTCGTTGATGTCGCTCTGAAGGTCGTTGGCCTGGTTTTGCCACATGGTGGCCGAGATATACATGCCGTCGTCCATGCACTGTTGATAGTGCTCGAGGGCTGAGTCGTGCATGTCCTGCAGCAAGTCGAGGCGGTGCTGGTCGTAGGGGGTAGGCTCGCTGGAGATATCGGTCATCGGGTCGCTAAAAGTGGTGAAACCGAAGTTGTTATAGTCGAACTCGAAGGGGTTCCACAGCGGGGCTACAGGGGGGAAGAGGTTCATGTCCCATGCAGGCAGGTCGTAGCTGGTGAGCATGTTTTGGAAGTTCCAGTCGAGGGTGGGGTCGTAGGCGTCGAACATAGTGTTGAGCGTACCGAGCTGGCTCGGGTCAATCTGATGGCTGTAGGCCTGGAAGTCGAGGAAGTCGTTATAGGGTACGCCTGCGACCTCGGGCAGGTGCATGTCGGTTATGCCGGCGGCCTCGAAGTTGCTGATGCACGACGGGGTGGGTATGTCGGTAGTCACCATGAAGTGCTGTGAGTCGCTCCAGGCATCCATAAACTGGTCGAGGGGATAGGGCTTGCAGGCTTCGCCGGTACCGGGGTCGGTGACGAGTACCATGGGGTTGTCGGGGTCTGTGTTGTCGATGCCCACTACGAGCAGCGCGTGGTCCATCTGGTCGCCCAGGAAGAGGTCTTTGAGCCATTCGAGTATGCCGCCTTCCCACAGTTCGCTACTGTCGACAGTCACGATTACCTGGTGGCCGTTGGCAAGCTGGTCGGCGATGTCGTATACGTTGGCATCGACATGCTGGGTAACGGGTATGCCGGCCTCGGCGAGGAGTCGGCCTATGTCGCCGCACTGTGTGCCGCTGCCGTCGCCTGTGTACCAACCGTTCTGCATCGATAGCTGCACGAGTTCTTCCTCGCTAACGTTGATGCCGTATTCCTTGAGGATTAGCTGCTGCGATTTGATGGCACATGTGTCGTCGGCATGTTGCTGGTATATGTTGTCGGGATTGCCGATAAAGCCGTTGATGTTGAGTTTGTCTGACATGGTTTATATCTTTTTATTGTTTTTGATTAATCTACGATGTTTCCGCTAATTTTTCGCCTCAATGAGTGTATTCCGTTCTCAATTATTTCGAGGCCACGGTCTAATGCGCTGCAAAAGCGGCAAGTAGAACGTCGAGAAATTTCCTGGCCGCAACGGGGGCAGAAACGAACGCACGGCTCGAGTGGTGCGCCGCAATTGGGGCAGAAGGCATGGTGGTCGCACGCGCATCGTTCGTTGCCTTCACAAGTGTCAGCGGTGTTATGCTCATCTTGTCGGCCTGCGTCGTGGGGTATGCTTTCGTGCGTACTGCGTATTTCGACATTCGGCTCGTCCTGTTGCAGTTGCGCTACTATGGCGGTATTGTTGTCGCCCGAGGCTACCTCGCACTGGCTGCGAAGCGACTCTGCGGCCCCCACGAAGTCGAAGGCCACAAACACCTCTTCGAGCTGTCGGTCGCGCAGACAGTCATTGACACCGTCGCTGCAGAGCATCAATATGTCGCCGTTTTCGACTATGAGTTCGTCGATATCTACATCGATATGGTCGGTGTCCGCCATCAAGGCGCGGGTTATCTGGTTTTTATACGGGCTGTTAAAAGCCTCTTCTTCGGTCAGGATGCCAGCCTCTACGGCCTCGGCCACACGCGAGTGGTCGCGGGTGCGAAATTTGATGCGGCCGTCGCTGTCAAAGAGATAGGCCCGGCTGTCGCCCACGTGGCCGACAAGAAGGCGCATCTTGTTGAATACGGCTACAACGAGGGTTGTGCCCATTGTGCGTTCGCTATCTACCACGTTGCGTTGGTGGAGGGCTACCGAGGCGCAGTCTGCGGCCGCCTGTATGTCGGCAGCGGTATATTCGGCGGCGTTGAGATTGTGGAGATACTGGTAGACGGCCTCGGCCACGGTTTGCGATGCCACTTCGCCATGACCGTGGCCGCCCATGCCGTCGCAGAGCACCAACACGCGGTCGGTACTCGACGGGGTTTCGGGCATGAGCCAGTCTTCCTGGTTGTTGCGCGGTCCGAGTTGTCGGAAGGAGGAGATTGCTTCTATTCGAATCATATTAGAGGAGTTGGTGCCCAAATATGGGCTGGTATTAATAAATTTTGCGTTTGCAATGTATGCAGTGCGTGGTAAAGCCGTCGGCCTTGAGCCATATCCGCTTACCACAGTAGGGGCAGTCGGTAGGGCCCGGGGTGTAGTGTGCCGATCCATGGGGTGTCACCTTAGGTAAGCGCACTCCGCAGTGGCGGCAATATCGAGCCTCCAGGGAGTTGTCTACACCACACGAAGGGCAGTTGCGGCGGTCTGACATCAGTTGAAGATTAATTGAAAGAGTTTATAAATGACGTATCCTACGGCCGGAGTAGACAACCATGCCCAGCCCGACGACGAGCTACTGCTGTCGGAGGTGCTGCTTGAACTGCTTTGAGCGGTACTCCCATTCCTTGTTGATGAACTGGTGGAAGTAGTTGTCGTGCTTGTTTGCTGCGGAAATTTATTGCCGCAGTTACGGCAAAATTTTGCCGTTTGTGGGTTATAAGTGCCACACGCAGTGCATTTCTTATCCATAGTCGTGATTATGAAAGATTTAGACGTTTACCGCAGTGGATGCAGAACTTAGTCATGCCGTCGGCGCGTAGCCATATTTTTTTGCCGCACCCGGGGCATGTTATGGTTGTCTTTTGTTCAGTTTGTGTCAGAGTCTTGCCGCAGTGCTGGCAGAAGCGGTAGCGCTTTTCTGTCTGCTTGCCGCAATGTGGGCATTTAACAGTCTCGGGCTGAGGGGGTACAGGGCCTGGTTCGGGCTCGAGCCTGTGTCCGCAATTGGTGCAGAATTTAAATTTTTTGTTGGTAAGCTTGTGGCAATTGGGGCAGCTGATTAGGCTGGGTTGCTGTGGCTCGGGCTTGGGCTTCTCAACCGGTGTGCCGCAATAGGGGCACACCTTGAAGGCGGCGTCGAGCATACGGCCACAGGCCGGATTGCTGCATTTGGTCTGCTGCGGTTTCTCGATGGCGTCTTCGACCTCTTTAAAGCTCTGATAGCGGTCTGCAGGTGGCTGCTGGGTACACTTGATGATAATCGCGCCGAACAAGGGGTCTGTGACCTTGACCGAGGGGTCGTTGGTGCCTGTGATGAGATAGTGGAGCGTCCAGCCGAACGAGAAGATGTCGGTCGCAAAAGTGAGCTTGGCGGCAACTTGCTGCTCGATGGGGGCAAAGGGGAGTGTGCCTTTGAATGTCGTCTGACCGGTCGTGGTCATCATTGTCACTCGCTCGGCGCCCTCGACCATGTTGGCATTCTCACCGACGACCTTGGCGATGCCGAAGTCGATGATTTTTATGTCGCCCGAGTAGGTGCGGAAGAGGTTCGACGGCTTCAGGTCGAGGTGCAATATATTCTTGCTGTGGGCGTGCTGCATGCCCCTGCATACCTGTAGGGCGATGCGCTTCACTGTCTCGGGCTTGAGCCCCTGGCCGCCATTGCGCTTCTCGATAAAGCTTTGCAAGTCCATACCTTCGAGCCATTCCATCTCGAGGACGGTGACGGTGCGCCCGTCGCTCATCTGATAGGGGTAGGCATTGTGGATATTAACTATGTTGGGGTGGCTAAGCTTCGACAGCACTGAAATCTCATTGAGAAACAGTTCCGACAGCCTCGGGTTATTGGCTATTTTGTCGGGTTGCAGCAGTTTGAAGGCTTTGACCAGCCCACCCTTGCTGCCCTTGTAGACCACGGCCATGCCGCCCCGGCGTGGCGGCTCTGCCAATTCAAATCCGTTGATATTCATTGTTTATGCTTTTGTTTCGAGTATAAAGAGAGTCTTGCCAGCCAGTATGCTTGCGCCGTTGAAAATCGGCGCTTTCTCGCGGCAGAACGGCACGTGCCTGGGGTCGAGGGCCTCGCTGCCGTTGAGAAGCGTCGGTGTCGACTGGCTCACGCTCTTGAGGATATATTCGTAGTCGTCGCCTTTGGGTAGCACCTCGATGGTGAAGTGCTGGCGGCTCATATATTTGTCTTCGAAGCTGAAGTCGTTGGTATTGAGACGTCCGAAGGTGTTCACGCCTTCGTGGAGCTGTATTTTGCGGCTTCCCTGCATCAGGTGGCCGATGGGCGGACGCTGTGGGCCTCCGATTTTGGTCGTAATACCGCCAAGGCAGGTGGCATAGAGGTGGTTGTAGCTATCGTTGGCGCCCTGCATGGTGCGGATTACCTTTACGCCCGAGGCGTTGTGCGACTGCAGGTGGGGCTCGAGCATGTCTTTGATGAGGGGGATTGCCGTCGAGCCGCCCACAAACAGCACCTGCCCTATGTCGCTCCACTTACGCCCGGCGGTGGTGACAACATTGTCGCAAGCCTCGAGGGTGAGGCGCAGCATCGGGCGGATAAGTTCGTTGAATGTGGCGCGGTCGAGCGTGTAGCTCTTGCCGTTGCTGAATATCTGGGTAGCGGTATTTTCGAGCGAAAGTGTTTCTTTCAGCCGTCGGCAAGCCTGATAGTCGGCGAGTTTGTCGGCACGGGCCAATGGTGTACCAGCTTCGCGCATGGCCGAGGCAATCTGCTTGTATACGGCCGCGTCGAAGAACTGACCGCCACATCTTACACCGCCCTCGCCGAGGATTTGCGGTGTGCCTGTCATGTCGATGAGCACAGGGTCGAAGGTGCCTCCGCCGAGGTCGTAGACCAGCGACAGCCCCTGCTTTTTCACGCCCGTGACATAGGCATAGTGGCATGCTGCGGCATGAGGCTCGGGCATGAACTCTACCTCGGTAAACCCGGCCTGCATGGCGGCCTGGCGCATCACCTCCTTGCGTGGGTCGCTGGCCGTGTAGATGGCCGGCACGGTAATCAGGGCCTTGTCGAGCGGCTGGTTGTTGTTTTCGAGGGCTGCGGCCTTAGATACGAAGCGCAGGATTTCGGCAATAATATCTTGGTAGCTGCGGCCGTTGATGTCGACAGGGTCGGCAATCTGCAGCTTGAATTCTTGTTGGAAAAACTCGGCAAAACGGTCGCGCAGCGGTTCGGCGTTCTGGCCCACCTGTATTTCGCCCGATTCGAGCACGCAGGCCACCGTCGGGAAAAACGACGAGTTGCCATAGGTCACCAAATGAGGCTTGCCGCCGACCAAAAACGCCGCAGCAGTATTACAAGTACCAAAATCTATACAAAGCCACCGGTTGGGTTGAGAGGTCATATATTTCTGTGTTATTATAATTTTAGTGTATAAAGTGTATTCAGAACGGATGAGTTTATGGCGAAGTCCTCGGAGAGGACGATTTTGTGGTTAACCCCACGATTATTCGTGGGGTATGTGGGTGAACAAAGAAGACCCTGAGGGTGTTGCAGAACTAAAATTTTGGAATTTCAATGTGCCCTACAAAGCCTACATGGCGTTAACAAACGTGAAAACGCTCCAATTATGGAAGTTCTGCAACACCCTCGCTGTAGACATCACATGGCGTCCTCTCCGAGGACAGCTCGTATGTCGTGCCATTGGGCATCCCCACGAATAATCGTGGGGTTAACCATGATAACGTCCTCTCCGAGGACTGTCTGCGTGTTAACCAAGAGGGCATCCTCTCCGAGGTCTTTGTTGTGGCTGTATTCATTAGTAATGAAGACTTCATCGTTTAGAATGTCAAAGATTTATTATGTGAGTACTCTCTCATTCCATTCAATGCCTAATTCGTCAAAAATTTGCTTCATCTCTTCTTCAAAAGTTAGTTTCCTATGATGTTCTTTTTGATTTTTGACATATTCGATAACTTTGTCTTTGTGAGATTTGCTTGTTGAAAAGCCATAATACTCTTTACCCCAGCCTTCAAAGTATATACTTTGACCTGAATTTTTAATCCATAGACTCGTATTTCTTTTCATTTCTCCGCAAAATGAGGAAAGAGATATGGAAGGGTGTAAATCTACAAGAATGTGGATATGGTTTTCAATCCCACCAATACGCAATAGTTTGCAGTTACGCTCCTTGCAAAAAGACCATATATACCGGTACAAGTCTTCGACATTAGACTGATTGAGAGTCTTACGTCGACAGTACGTGTTTATAACAATATGATATAAGCAAGAAGTGGTGCTCATAAAGGTATTTGAGAGTATTCTGTGTGAATAAAGTTGTTGAGAATCAGTGGAGTCCTCGGAGAGGACGATTTTATGGTTAGCCCCACGATTATTCGTGGGGTATGTGGGTGAACAAAGAAGACCCTGTCCTCGGAGAGGACGCTGTAGACATCATATGGCGTCCTCTCCGAGGACTGCTCATATGTCGTGTCACTAGGCATCCCCACGAATAATCGTGGGGTTAACCATGATAACGTCCTCTCCGAGGACTGCTCGTGTGTCGTGTCATTGGGCATCCCCACGAATAATCGTGGGGTTAACCATGATAACGTCCTCTCCGAGGACTGCTCGTGTGTCGTGTCACTGGGCATCCCCACGAATAATCGTGGGGTTAACCATGAGGACGTCCTCTCCGAGGACTGTCTGCGTGTTAACCAAGAGGGCATCCTCTCCGAGGACTTATGTCTGCTTACTTCACTCATTATAAAGGAACGACCGGGCGAGTTGGAGGGTGTATTTCATTTCCTGGATGCGGAGGCGCAGACGGGTGTAGGAGCCGAGGACGACGGTCATCCAGCGGCGCTCGTCGGGGTCGGGTTCGCGGGCTATGGTCGCACGCCAACTGTTCTCGCGCTCAAGGGCACGGGCAAGCATCTGGTCGGGTGTCGAGCCGGAGGGCATACCGAGCAACTGCGGCGCCGACGTGCCGTGTTCGCCAAAGATTGTGCAACACTCTTCGGCATCTGCCGGGTCGAGGTCTATTTCGTTGTTATAAATGGCGTTGAGCAGTTCGTACTCGCGATGTTCCTGTGCCAGCGACGCGAAGGTGTCGGCCACGCGCTGGTCGATTTGCGCAAGCAGGGCAGAATGGGCCGGGTTGGATATGCGGCCACGGACAGTGCGGATGGCTCCGCGAATATGCTGGCTGATGCCCTCGATTTTAATCAGTTCCGACCGCAGCCCGAAATGGTTGTAGAGCGTCTTGGCAAAGGCATCGGCACCGCTCTCGTGGCGCAAAGTCTCGCGCACAGTGGCGAGGTCGACCTCGGGGTCGGCCTTGATGGCATCGCGCACGACGGCTATGCCGTAGAGCCCGAGGGTGTCGACGAGCTTGCGGCGGCGTTCGGGCGCAAGCCCCGAGGCTTCATTGTTCAGGAAGCTGTCGACCTTGACAAGCGACTTGTCAAAAGCCTGCGTGTCGGCAAGATATGCCGTGCGTATGTCGGTCAGCATGCCCTGCGTGAGCGTGGTGGTCGCAAGAAACATCAACGCCGACACCGGGTACATCTCGAAGATTGTCTTTTTGAGCATCGGGTTGCGCCTGGTCAGGCCCTTGACGGTCTTTTTCGAAATCTCGAGGGCCGACTTGACGCGAGGTATGGTTTCTTGCCAAAGAACGTCGATTTTGGTCAGCACGCCCAGGGCATTGAGTGGCGAGAAGGCCGACTCGGCATTGAACTGGCGCACGATATCGAGCACATTGTCGCTCACCGAGTGCGTAAAGAGCATGATTACGGCATCGGGGCGCACATGGGCGATAAAGTCGAGCGTATTCTGCGAGTCCTTGTTGCGCAAGGCATCGAGGCCGGGGGTATCGATGATATTGATGCTGCGCAAAATCTCGCTGTCGTCGAAAATCTCTATATAGCTGATATTGTCGAGGTTGCCGCCCTCAATCGTGGCCAAGGCATCGAGCTGTGCGCGAGGCACGCGCCGCTCGGGCGAACCGTCCTTGTGGTGTATGACCACGTCGGCACGAGGGTCGCCGTATTTGAGCCAACACACGTTGAATGTCACCTCTTTCTGGCCTGTGGGCAGCAGCTCCTCCTTGCCGAGAATGGCATTGACAAGCGTAGATTTCGACGAACTGATTTTTCCTATAATGGCAAGCTGCATGGGCTTGTCGATGGTTGCGGCGGCACGGTCGAATGCCTCGGCGAGGGGTACGAATACCCCGTCGCCGGGCACGAGGCGCCGTATGTCGGCAAGACGCTTGGCTATTTCCTGTGTCTGAAGACTCATAGGGCGGCTGCAAGGGTTTCTTTGGCCTTCTCGAGGGGGCGCATCTTATTCTGGATGTTTACGCGCATGTTGACGGCCTGGGCCATCTGCTGCTTAACTTGCTGGATTTGAGTCAGAGACTCCTGCACGCTTTCGCGGTAGCTCTGGGCGCGCTCGGTGACAACGCGCAGCCATTCCTGCTGGAACTCCTGGAAGCGTGTGTCGACATAGGTACGCATATTCGACAGCGAGCTCGAAATCTGAGGCTGGTAGATTTCGCGCAGCTTTTGCTCGTTGTGATTGTGCACGGCATCGTTGATGTTCTGAAGCATCACACCGCCACCGACGGCAGCAACCATAACCTGGCCGACAACGGGTATAAACTGGCCGAGGACGCCAACGGCTATCGTGCATATACCGAAGCCGCTCATACCGGCCATGATACGTTTGTTCCATGGCAGTTTTTCGGTGACGTTTTTGCTGATAATGTCGACCTCGAACTGTTTGGCCGTGAATCTGAGGTTGCCGCCGAACTCGGGCATGTTTGCGATTTTGGTAAACATCTCGTTGAGACGCAGGGCCATTTCCGATGCCAGGAAGGTGAGCATGTCGTTGAGACGCTGGCCCATCCATTTGCCACCGTTATCGCCACGGGCGTTGGGGTCGTTCATAAGTTCACGCAGGCCCGAGCTCTGTATGTCGACGCTGGCAGAGTTGAGGTATGTGATAAGCTCCTCGCGTTTACCGTTGATAATCGTCGAGATATTGTTGCGGAACTCGCTGTTGGGGTTGGTCAGGTTGGCAAGTTCCTGGTCGAGCTGCGCCTTGCGCGCGTTGAGCTCGCTCACCTGGTCTACGTCGGGGCTGTCAATCTGGTTGAGCTGTGCCTGCAAGGGGGCGAGTGTGAGGTCTATTAGCTCCATAAGGTCGGCACGCACGGCCTCGAGATGCTCCATACGGTAGGCATCGGCCTTGTCGGCAATGGCCTTGCGCATGGCGGCGAAGTTGCTTTCGCCGTAGCCTTGGTCGGGATATGCCTCGGCAACCGAGCTTACCGCGATTGCGTCAATCTCGGCATCGGTGCGGCCCGAGTAGGTCTTGAGCTTGCCGACGGTGTCGGTGCGTATTTCCTCGACCTCGTCGGCCGACTTGAGGTCGCTCTTGTTTACGACAACCAGCGAGTTCTTGGCCATGCGCAGCACGTGGTCGCGGTAGAAGGCCATCTCGGTCGAACTCATGGGCTCGTTGACGTCGGTCATGAAGATGGCCACGTCGGCACGCGGCATCAGGAAGTTTGTCAGCGCGGCGTGGCGAGGGTCGAGACCGCCCACACCCGGGGTGTCGATGATGGAAAGGCCGCCCTTGAGGGTCTCGAGCGGCAGTTCTATTTCGATAAAGATGGTATTGTCGATTTCTTCGGCTGTGCCTACGGTGAAGTCCTCGATATCGTCGATGTCGATAACTTCCTGCTTCATCTCGGCGAAGTCTCCGAAATATCGTGTGGCTTTTGCCTTTGGGCCGTATTTGATGACCGACGCCACCGATGTGCAGATGTCGGTGTCGGTCGGGCAGAGTGCCTGACCCAGCAGGGCGTTGATAAATGTCGACTTGCCGCGCTTGAACTCGCCGCACACAAGCACTGTGACGGGATTCTTGCCAACTGCCTCGAGCGATGACTTGATGGCACTGAGTTGTTCTTCTTTACCGGCGGCCTTGAGGGGGAGGGTTACCGACGTGATGATATTGCTAAGGTTCGTGATGCTTTGTTGAAATTTCTGATTGTCCATTGCGATAGCTGTTTAATATACAAAGGTACGCTATTTTTGCATTTTTCCCAACAAATTAACAAAACTTTTTACCACTTTCCTTCGTTATAAGTGAAAGTATTCATCGCATCATGAAATTATATAGTTCTGTTTTATACCTGTCGGCGTTAATGTCGCTGTCGGCGATGCCGGCCGGCGCGCTCGACCTCGGCGACCTCGGGGCCAGGCTAATGCATATAGATTGCTATCACGACACCGCCACCTACGAGGTGCTGCTTGCATCGCTTGCCGAGCCTGTCACATATACCATCAATCTCGAGAGTGCCGCCGCGCCCGGCGACACCCTGTCGCCATGCAAATATGTGATTACGTGGAGTCTGCCATCGCCATCGGGTATGGCAAACGGCTTCTCGGCCTATTTCGACGGTTCGCATTTCCGATTCCGCGACAAACGCCTCCAGGAATATCACTACGCCGAGGCCCCCGACCCCTTCTCGCCCATGGGTAATACTGCCCGGGGAGTGCAGCGCCAGGTGCAGTTTGCCGACCTTCTGCCTCAGTTTATTGGCGAACAATTTGTTCGCATGGCAGCAGACTCGTCGTATGTGGGCCACGTAGTGCCAGATACGCTTGTTTCTGGCGAGCGGAGTATCGTGGTCGAGGGCGTGCGCCGCGTGTCCGGTGTAGATGCCGGCGAGTACACCTATATTCTCGATGCCGACACTTATCTGCCGCGACGCATAGAGTTCGAGAACAATCCTGGCCAGATTGGCGAACAGAGCATAGTCATAAAGTACTCTCGCCCTTCGACATCGCGCAATTGCCGCATCGACATGGAGTCGCTTATGGCTGCCCAGCCCGAGGCTTTCGAGAAATATCGCGAGAATACATTTACCCTTGCCACGCTGCCGGGGCGCCCCCTGCCGCGCATCGTGGCACCCACCGTCACAGGCCAGCGCTATATGCACGAACGCGAGGAAGGCTTTGCCGCTCCTACGGTGTTTGTCTTTGTCGATGCCACCGTCGGCAGTACGCCCGGGGTGATTGACGATGTGCGAAAGGGCATAGACTCGTTGCCTTTCCAGACCGACGTTGTGTGGGCGTTCCTAAACCACCGTGCCGAAGATGTCGAGGGTATCGATGTCAAAGACCGCCCCGGCGAGACGCTGCTCATCAATGCCGGCGGCGCGGCACGCGACTGCGGTGTGGGAACCACGACCCCGGCCCTGATTTTCGTGGGGACTGACGGCCACGTGGCCGATGTGCAGATTGGCTACAACCACGAACTGCCCTCGATTGTTATACAAAAAGTAACGAATTCTAAATATACACGATAATGGAAACAGTTTATTTCAATGGTACTCCCTGCCATACTTATGGCAATATCCCGGCCGTGGGCGCCGTGGCGCCAGGCTTTAATCTCGCCGGCAAAGACCTCGGCGAAGTACGTCTCAGCGACTACGACGGCAAGCGTGTCGTCCTCAATGTATTCCCCAGCCTCGACACCCCTGTGTGCGCTGCTTCGGTGCGCCGCTTCAACCAGGAAGCTGCCGGCATCGACAACACCGCAGTAATCTGCGTGTCGATGGACCTCCCCTTTGCCATGGGACGTTTCTGCACTGCCGAAGGCATCGAGAACGTCGTGGTTGCCTCGGCCTTCCGTTCGCCCATGTTCGTACAGGAGTACGGCTTGCAGATAGTCGACGGCCCTCTCGCCGGCCTTCTCGCAAGGGCTGTCATCGTGCTCGACGAAAACCACAGGGTAATCTTCTCTGACCTCGTCGAAGAAATCACCCACGAGCCCGACTACGAGGGTGCAGTATCGGTCCTCAAAAACGAAAAGTAAACCATTGGCAGCAAGCCACCCAAGCCCCTGCCAGAGCAGAAAACAATAAAAGACATAAGGACAAAAGTTACATAGAAATTACTATGTTTCTTTTGTCCTTATGTCTTTTTGTTTCCTCTTGTTCGTTTATGAAGTAACTGGGTAGCGGCACTGCTAACTAAAAAGCTCATGTAGCTTTTCAAATCGCTCAGCCACTCCGGGGCTGAATTTCGCCATAGATTTCCTGACCCGGTCGAGGGGCTTTATTTTCATGTCGCCGCCTTTCGAATAGAAGCAGTCGGCATAGCAGATTAGCTTTTCGAGTAGTGTCTGCGGCATATAGTCGCGCCCAGGCGGCAGGGGGAGTTGCGCCTCGGCAATTTCTTCGGCAGTAAGTCCCGCACCCGTATGCCGCTCGGCGACGCGCGCATACTTTTCGTCGACACCGGCATGGCGCAACATATCGGCGCCGACCGCGCCGTGGGCGAGATATGGCTCCGCGCCGTGGCAGTCGATGCCGGGTGCATCGGTGGCTATTATGCCTATGTCGTGAAGCATGGCGGCCGTTTCGACTTCGTCGTCGGTGAGGGGCAGATGCTTCTCATGCGCAATTTGTATTGCCAGGTCGGCAACACTGTGGCTATGCTGTAGCAAAATGTCGCGAACCTCACGTCCCACGGGGTAATATCGGTCGATGACCGACTTCCAGTCTGTATGCATATTCGTATAAATACTCAATTGGCAACCTGATACAAAAATCAGGCTGCCAACGATATTTTTGTAATTTTTGTATTTATGTTTCCTCTGTTTAGGTAGGGAGTCTCTAAACTTTAAACCCTAAACTCTAAACTCTATTCAACAATCGTGCACCAGCCGTAGGTGTCGGGCTCTTCGCCGTGACGGATGGCGTTGAGTCGGCGCACGAACTCGGTAGTCACGGGGCCGGGTTTACCGTCCTTGGCGATTACATACTTGCGGCCAGTGTCGAGGTCGTCGATTTCACCGATGGGCGAACATACGGCGGCAGTGCCGCAGGCAGCGGCCTCGCTTATTTCCTCGAGCTCGTCGACCGTGATGTGGCGCTGCTCTACCTCCATGCCCATCTCGCGGGCGAGGTCCATAAGGCTCATGTTGGTGATAGAGGGCAAGATAGAGTCGCTCTTGGGCGTGATATATTTGCCGTCTTTGATGGCGTAGAAGTTTGCCGGGCCGCACTCGTCGAGATATTTCTTTTCCTTGGGGTCGAGGAAGAGTACTGCCGAGTAGCCTTTTTCATGCGCGATGTGGGTCGGCATCATCGAGGCCGCGTAGTTGCCGCCGACTTTCCAGCGGCCAGTGCCCTGGGGTGCGACGCGGTCGAAGTTGCGCATGATGCAGATATTGGTATTTTTGAAACCGCCTTTGAAGTACGGGCCTACAGGCGTTACCATGATGATAAACAGGTACTCGTCGGCCTCCTTCACACCGATGCGCGGAGAAAGACCGATTTCGAGAGGACGTATGTAGAGCGATGCGCCGCTGCCATAGGGCGGTATGAAACGCTCGTTGAGCTTGACGGCCTTGAGGCACATTTCTTTGAAAATCTCAACAGGCACAGGTTCCATAAGCAGCCCCTTGGCCGACTCCTGGAGGCGTTTGGCATTCTCTTCGAGGCGGAAGATGCGGATTTTGCCGTCTTTGCCACGGAAGGCCTTCAGGCCTTCGAAGATTTCCTGGCCGTAGTGCAGCGACGTGGTGGCCATGTGTATGTTGATGGTGTCGGATTGCGATACTTCGATGGGCCCCCACTGCCCGTTGCGAAACTCGCACCGTACGTTGTAATCAGTAGGATAATAGCCAAAAGGGAGATTGCCCCAGTCTATTGATGTGTCCATGTTGTTTGTTTTAGTTTTAGTATTCTGTCGCAAAATTAAGCATTAAAACCGAAAAACATACCGCAATTTGCCTAACGAATGTTAAAACGCCCCATTTTGCTGACTCATTGCCAAAAAATCAGCAACTTAGAACAAACCAAGTCTCAAAATCGGTTTTTAGGTCAAGGTTTAGACAGTCATAAACCCCGCTTCAAAGTTCAACAAAGTTGAAAAATCAACGACACGAGCCTTTTGCTGCGTGCTATCTTTGCAAAAGAAATTCGACAGCACCCGAGTTTTAACAGTTTGTTTCGCCCGTGGCCGGGGCTTGTCCCGGCATCACCCTTCTTTTTGTAATTTTTGTCTTTTTAGCCTTTTTGTTTAACCAGACCCATGTGCATGATTTTGCCCGGGCCCAAATATTTTGACGTATGGAGTATTTTTTGTAATTTTGCAAAATTAATCAACATAACTATCTTTCACTGAAAGAGATTTTAGAAATAACCACAATGTCGCAGACAGAACGTGAAGTGCGCGTACGCTTCGCCCCCTCGCCCACAGGCCCCCTCCACATCGGCGGTGTACGCACGGCCCTCTATAATTACCTCTTTGCCCGTCAGCACGGCGGCAAGATGATTCTCCGCATCGAAGACACCGACTCGCAGCGCTTCGTGCCAGGCGCCGAGGACTATATAAACGAAGCCCTCGCCTGGCTCGGTATAGGCATCGACGAAGGCGTGCGCGAAGGTGGCCCTTACGGCCCCTACAAGCAGAGCGAGCGCCGCGATATATATCGCGAGCATGTAAAGATGCTCCTCGACGCCGGCAAGGCATATATAGCTTTCGACACCCCCGAGGAGCTTGATGCCAAGCGCAAGGAAATTGCAAACTTCCAGTACGACGCCTCTACGCGCATGGCTATGCGCAACTCGCTCACCCTGCCCGCCGAAGAGGTGAAACGCCTTATCGACGAAGGCACGCAGTATGTGGTGCGTTTTCTCGTAGAGCCGGGCCGCGATGTCGTTGTCGACGACCTGCTGCGCGGCAAGGTGACGATTAAGAGCGACATCCTCGACGACAAGGTGCTCTACAAGAGTGCCGACGATCTGCCCACATACCACCTGGCCAACATCGTCGACGACCATCTGATGAAAATCTCGCACGTCATACGCGGCGAGGAATGGTTGCCGTCGGCACCGCTCCACGTGCTCCTTTACGAGGCTTTCGGCTGGAGCGACACGGCACCGCGCTTCGTGCACCTGCCACTGCTGCTCAAACCCGACGGCAAAGGCAAACTGAGCAAGCGCGACGGCGACCGCCTCGGTTTCCCCGTATTCCCCCTCGAGTGGCACGACCCCTTTAGCGGCGACACAAGCCGTGGATATCGCGAAAGCGGCTATCTGCCCGAGGCCGTCGTAAACTTCCTGGCACTGCTCGGATGGAACCCCGGCGACGATACCGAAGTGATGACAATCGACGAGCTAATAAAGAAATTCTCGTTCGAACACTGCTCGCGCAGCGGCGCCAAGTTTGCTTTCGAAAAAGGCAAATGGTTCAACCACACCTATCTCCAGGCCTGCTCCGATGCCGACCTTGCCCAAATGTTCAAACCTGTTCTTGTAGAGCACGGCGTCAACCCCGGCGATTTCAGCGACGAATACATAGCGCGTGCTGTGGGTATGGTCAAGAGCCGCATCAGCTTTGTAAGCGACCTGTGGGACCATGCGGGATTTTTCTTCGTTGCCCCCACCGAATACGAGGCAAAATCGGTGCGCAAGCGCTGGACACCCGACATGCCCGGCAATATGGCCGCGCTCGTCGACCTTCTCGCCGCGCAACCTGACTTCGGTGCCGCAGTGCTCGAACCCATCGTGCTCGGATGGATTGAGAAAAACGGCATGCACCTCGGCAATGTGATGAACGCTTTCCGCCTCGCCGTTGTCGGAGAGTGCAAAGGCCCGCACATGTTCGAAATCACCGAACTGATGGGCAAAGATGAAACAATAAGGCGCATAAAGGCCGGTATCGAACGTATCCACCCGGCCGAATGAACCCACTCTACAACGCCGGCATCCGGCTCTATAGCAGTGCGGCGCATGTAGCCGCCCTTGGCTCGGCCAAGGTGCGGCACATGCTCCACGGCCAGGCCGAGACCCTTGCGCGCCTCAAGTCTTTCCGCCGACAGCTTGCCCCGGGAGGCTTCGACCTGTGGCTCCACGCTGCCTCGCTCGGAGAGTTCGAGCAGGGACGGCCCATTATCGACGCCGTGTTGGCCGCAAAGCCCGACACCAAGATTTTGCTGTCGTTCTTCTCACCCTCGGGCTACGAGGTACGCTGCAACTACGACCCGCGTGTAGCCGTGGTCTATATGCCTTTCGACCTGCCAGGCAACGTTGGCAAGTTTCTCGACATAGCCGACCCCAAAATGGCTATTTTTATAAAATACGAGTTTTGGGGCAATTACCTCGGCGAGCTCAAGCGCCGGGGCATACCGACCTATATCGTGTCGGCCATCTTCCGCCCGTCGCAGATGTTTTTCAAACCGTGGGGCGGCATGTTCCGCAAGATGCTTGCCTGCTTCGAGCATATCTATGTGCAAGACGAGCAGTCGCGCTCGCTGCTCGCCGGTATCGGCGTCGACAATGTCACCGTTGCCGGCGACACGCGCTTCGACCGCGTGACGGCCGTGCGCGAAAAACGCCGCGACATACCCGAGGTCGAAATATTCAAGGCCGCCCATCCCGGCGCGTTTACCATGGTCTTTGGCAGCAGTTGGGAGAAGGACGAAGACGTGTATGTGCCCGACCTGACACGGCGTGAAAATGTCTGCGCCATAATCGCGCCACACGAGTTCGACAAAGACCGACTGTCGGCCATGCGTCGCCGCCTGGGCAGCGACCGCACGATGCTCTTCAGCGACTTCGCGCGCCTTGCCAAGGAGTCGCCGGGCGCTGCCGCAAAAGCCGCCGCAGGCCTCAGGTACCTGATTGTGGATTGCTACGGCCTGTTGAGCAGCCTATACCGCTATGCCGACGCGGCATACGTCGGCGGTGGTTTCGGTGTGGGCATACACAACATCAACGAGGCCGCAGTATATGGCATACCTGTCGTTTTCGGCCCCAACTTTGACAAGTTCAACGAGGCTGTCGAGCTTACGGCTCTCGAAGGTGCGTTCAGCATCGACAATACAGTCGGCTTCGCAGCCATACTCGACCGCATAATCGGCGACAAGGATTTCCGAGCCGCCGCAGGCAAGAGGGCTGCCGACTATATAGCGTCGAAGGTAGGAGCCACGCCGATAATCATGAAATCCATATTTAAGAGCGAAAACTGACAAACCCCTATCACCTTATATGATATTATGATAAAAGTAGGTATTTACGGCAGCGGCAAGCTTGCCGACCCGGTACGCAAACAGCTCCTGCGCCTGTTGCTCCGTCACCCCGACGTCGACCTGCGTGCCGTGGCCTCTCCGGCCGGGAATACTGTACCGCTTGCCGAGCTGCATCCGGTCTATGCCGGCGAGACCGACCTGACCCTCGAGCGCGTCCTCGACCTGGGCAGTCTCGACGTGCTCTTCGTTATCGACAGCGAAAACCTCACCGACGAGATTTTGGCAAAATATCACGACGACAGCGACTTCCGCCTGATAGTCCTCGGCGCAGCCGACGATTTGCTCGACGGCGACCGTGGCTCACTTGTCTACGGGCTGCCCGAATATTACCGCAAAGATTTGGTGCGCGGTGCGCGAGGGGCTGTGTCGCCCCGCCCCGAGGCGATGGCTATCGAGCTGGCCCTGCTGCCCTTGGCAAAAAACGCCATGCTCAACAGCGATGTCACCGTCACCATCGCCACCTCGCGGCCTGTTGCCGCTGCGGCTGCCGAGGCCCGGCGCATGCTGGCCGACGTGCAGCCGTCGTTCAACGCCGCAATCAAAGCGTCTTCACTGCCCGAAGCCCCCTACCGCCGCATCGACCTGAGGGCAGAAATCAACACACCTATCGCCCTCGAAGAAATCGAACGACTCTCCCGCGAGGCATACGAC
>VSPF01000036.1 GCA_009775195.1 Muribaculaceae bacterium | reverse complement strand
CAAGGACTCCCTGAAGCGCCCTGGGGCGTCACTTCAGGCGTTCGGTTCCGCCACCGGCGACATGCGCGTCGACATCACGCGCCATGTCGGCCGCGATACCGTTCTCAACTGGAAAGCCCCCAAGGCAAAAGACGACTGGTCGGTCTACGCCATCTTCTCTGGTCGCACTTTCCAAAAGGTCAAACGCGCCGCGCCGGGCGGCGAGGGCCTGGTGCTCAACCACTACGACAGCATCGCCGTAAGGCACTACCTCGCACGTTTCGACAGTGCCTTCAGCAAGTCGGGGTGCAAGGTGCCAAATACCTTCTTCAACGATTCATACGAGGTCTACGGTTCCGACTGGGCTGACAATATCCTCGGCGAGTTCTACCGCGACCACGGCTACAGGCTCGAGCTGTATATCCCCGAATTTCTTGATGTGCACAATCATAACGAGCTGCGCTCGAGGGTGATACGCGACTATCGCTATACCCTCGGCCGTATGTTGCGCGAGAATTTCACCGACGTGTGGGGGGCATACGCCCACGCACATGGCGCACGCATACGCAACCAGAGCCATGGTTCGCCGGCCAACATCATCGACCTCTATGCCGCCGTCGACATACCCGAGTGCGAGTCGTTCGGACAAAGCAAATTCAACATTCCCGGTCTCAACCAGGACGGCCCGAGCCGCCGCAGCGATGCCGACCCGGCCGTGCTGAAATTTGCCTCGTCGGCAGCGCACCTTACAGGCAAGAAACACACATCGGCCGAGGCCCTTACGTGGCTGACCGAGCATTTCCGCACCACGCTCTCGCTATGCAAGCCCGAACTCGACCAGATGTTCTGCTCGGGCGTGAACCACGTGTACTTCCACGGTGCGCCCTATTCGCCCAAGGGGGCAAGGTTTCCCGGTTGGATGTTCTATGCCTCCGTCAACATGTCGCCCACCAACAGCATATGGCGTGATGCCGACGCGCTTTTTAGCTATGTCACGCGCTGTCAGGCCTTCCTTTCGGCAGGGGTGCCCGACAATGACTTCCTGCTCTATTTCCCCGTCGACGACCTGTGGCAGCGGATAGGCGGGCGCCCGTTGTTGATGTTTGATATCCACCGTCTTGGCGAACTCATGCCCGACATACAGCATGCCGTGCACGAAATACTCAACGCAGGCTACGACTCCGACTATATCTCCGACGCGCTGCTCAATCGCGTGACTGTTGGTCAAGACGGCACTGTCAACGCGGAGGGCGGGGCAAGTTACAGTGCCATAATCGTGCCGTCGGTCAAGATAATGCCTACAGGCACCCTGCGTCGCTTGCTCTTTCTTGCCAAGAACGGGGCAACTTTGGCTTTCATCGGCCAAACGCCCTCGGATGTCCCGGGGCTGTCAGACCTCGATAAGCGTCGGGTAGAGTTTGCAAAACTCGCCTCACAGCTGCCCCGGGTCGGCTCCGAGGCCACGCTCACGTCCTACGGCCGGGGGCGTATCATTACCGCTCCCGACTATGCCGGGGCCCTGCGGCTCACCGGCGTGGAGCCCGAGAGTATGCGCACCGACCACGGCCTGTCAATCATCCGCCGACGCAACGAGGCCGGTGGGCACAACTACTTCATAACCCTGCTAAATGACCGACCGCTCGACGGCTGGGTACGTCTCAAAGACCCTGCCGCCGCCGTCGAACTCTTCGACCCCCTGACGGGTGAACGCGGCATGGCCCGACTCGGTCAAGATGAACAGTGTGGACAAGATGAACAGTGTGGACATGATGGACAAAGTGGTTCACTTGTTCGGCTGCAGCTTGCCCCGGGGCAGTCGCTGCTGCTCAAAACCTTTGCCGAGCCTGTCGATTTCACTCCGTGGCCCTACGTCGAGGCCAAGGGCGACCCTGTCGAAATCAACCGAGGTTGGTCTATATCGTTCCCCGAGAGCGAACCTGCCATCGACGGCGTATTTGCCACCGACACCATCACGCAGTGGTGCGCCCTGCCCGACAGCGTGGCAAAGGTCAACGTCGGCACAGGGCGTTACTCGGTAGATTTTACCCTCGACAATCCGTCGGCAGCCGACGACTGGCTCCTCGACCTCGGCGATGTGCGCGAGAGTGTCGACGTGAAAATCAACGGCATGGCCGTAGGAAAGCTGTGGAGCGTGCCCTTTACCATCCGCGTGGGGCGCTACCTCAAGCCCGGGGTCAACCATCTCGAAATCGACGTGACCAACCTGCCGGCCAACCGGATAGCCGATTACGAGCGGCGCGGAGTGGAATGGCGCATATTCAAGGATGCCAACATCATGTCGGTTGCCGGCGGCAAACACCTGTACTTCGGAGATTGGCCCACGCTGCCCTCGGGACTCAACTCGCGCGTGACGCTGACACCGCTGACACTCTCGAAATGAAAGGATTATGCCTTAAGAACCATGATAAACCAATGAAAAAGTTATTAATCATAGCAATAGCGATGCTCCTTGCCATACCCATGCAGGGTGCTGAAACGCTGCCACCGCGCCACGAAATATTAAAGACGCTTATCAAGGTCAACGACCACTATCTTGACAAACATCCCGACCCGCTGCTGAGTATTCCCTATTATTCTCGCGAGAGGGTCTACGAGGCCAATATCTGGACTCGTGCGGTCTACTTCGAAGGGCTGATGGCCCTATACTCCATATACCCTGCCAACCGTTACTACGACTATGCCTACCGGTGGGGCGAGGGCTTCAAATGGGGTATGCGCCGCGACCGCACGACAACCCGTAATGCCGACAACTATTGCTGTGGTCAGACCTATGCCGACCTCTACCGCCTGACACCCGAGCCAAAGATGCTCACCAAGACAAAGGCGTGTATGAACATGCTTGTCAACACGCCCCAGGTCGACGACTGGACGTGGATTGACGCCATACAAATGGGTATGCCACTGCTGGCCAAGATGAGTGCCATTACCGGCGACCAACGCTACAACGACAAGGCATGGGAGATGTATAGCTGGACCCGAAACACCCTTGCCGGCGGTCTCTTCAACGAGAAAGAGGGCCTGTGGTGGCGCGACAAGGATTTCGTGCCGCCATACAAGGAGCCTAACGGTAAGAACTGCTATTGGTCGCGAGGCAACGGCTGGGTGGTCGCCGCCCTGGTGCGCGTGCTCGACGAAATAGCACCCGACGACCCTCACCGCAGTGCCTATATCGCCGACCTCGAGGCCATGTGCGATGCCGCCGTGAAGTGCCAGAGGCCCGACGGCTTCTGGAATGTAAGCCTACACGACGAGGGCAACTACGGCGGCAAGGAGCTGACCGGCACGGCACTCTTTGTCTACGGCATGGCGTGGGGCATCAACAACGGCATCCTCGACCGCGTTCGATACCTGCCCGTAGTCACCAAGGCTTGGAACGCCATGGTCAACGACGCCGTGCATCCCGACGGATTTCTGGGCTACGTGCAGGGCACTGGCAAAGAGCCAAAAGACGGCCAGCCGGTGACCTATGACTCCGAGCCCGACTTCGACGACTACGGCACCGGCTGCTTCCTCCTCGCCGGCTCGGAAGTGTATAAGCTGTAGTAGTCGGACGAGTCGGACATGTCTGACTTGTCCGACTATACTCCACGAACAATTACTCTGCGAATCCAGGGTTCGGTGTAGGCGTAGGGTATGTAGTCGAGGTCGGGAAGTCGGCGCGTGATGATGAGCGAGGCGTCGCGGCCTACGGCTATGGCGCCGCATTTGTCGCCGAGGCCCATGGCTGCTGCACCGTTGATGGTGACGGCGGCGAGGGCTTCGAAGGGCAAGAGGCGCTGCTGTATGCAGCCGAGGGCCCATACGAAGCGCATGTCGCCCGACGGCGACGAGCCCGGGTTGTAGTCGCTGGCGAGGGCCACCGTGCAGCCGGCGTCGACAGCCTTGCGTGCCGGACCGTAGGGCAGACGGCTGAAAAATGATGCCCCGGGGAGCATGGTGGCTACCGTGTCGGAGGCGGCAAGGAGACGGATTTCCTCGTCACCGGCCTGTTCGAGGTGGTCGACCGACAAGGCCCCGTGGTCGATGCCTACCTGCACGCCGCCTGAATTGCCAAGCTCGTTGGCATGTATTTTGGGCTTCATGCCGTAGCGTGCGCCAGCCTTGACGATGCGCCCTGTCTCTTCGGGGGTGAAGAAGCCGGTGTCACAGAACACGTCGACATATTCGGCTATACCCTCACCGGCGATTGCCGGGAGCATTTCGTTGATTACCATGTCGACATATTCGCCTTGACGGCCCTTGTAGTCGCGTGACACGGCATGTGCGCCGAGGAATGTGATTTTGACACGTCCAGGCAGCTCGTCGCGAAGGCGTGCGGCAACGCGCAGCATCTTCAGTTCGGCCTCGGTGTTGAGGCCGTAGCCTGTCTTGACCTCGAATGCTGCCGTACCCTTTGCCATCATGTCGAGGGCGCGGGCCCTGGCCGACTCATATAGCTCGGCCTCGGATGTGTGGGCAAGGACGTCGGCCGAGTTGAGAATGCCGCCACCGCGCCGCGCCACTTCCTCGTAGCTGAGGCCGCGAATTTTGTCGACGAACTCACCCTGGCGGCTGCCGGCATAGATGATATGCGTGTGAGAGTCGCAAAAGGCCGGGAGCACCATGCCGCCGTCGGCGTCGATAACCTCGTCGTCCCCGCCGGGGAAGTCGGCCATGTTGCCAAAGCCGGTAATCACGCCATCTTCATAACGCAGCCAGGCGTCGGCGATGCTCTCCATGCCCGTGGCCATGTCGCCGCCGCGAAGACGGTCTACATGGCCCGGTACGATGCCGTGGAGAGTCGCTATGTTTACGATATACATGCGTTGATATAGTCGATAGATTTGTTGAGATGGGGCGACATGAAGGTGTCGGTGTCGACAAAGGGCACGGCAAGGCGGTATGCCTTGAAGAACTCTTCGACAACGGGCGACGATTTGAGCGGACGGCGGAACTCAAGAGCCTGGGCGGCAACCATAAGCTCGATGCCGAGCACGCGCATTGTATTGTCGAGCACGCGGATGAGCTTCGTGGCCGAGTTGGCGCCCATCGACACGTGGTCTTCCTGGCCCTGGGACGAGGGTATGCTGTCGCAGCTCGTGGGCCAGCAGAGGCCCTTGCTCTGGTTTACGATTGACGCGGCGGTGTACTGCGTAATCATAAAGCCGCTGTTGAGGCCCGGTTTGGCAACGAGGAACGAGGGCAGCCCGCGTGTGCCGCCGATGAGCTTGTAGATACGGCGCTCCGAGATGTTCGACAGCTCGGTGAGTGCCAGGGCGAGGTAGTCCATGGGCATGGCGATGGGTTCGCCGTGGAAGTTGCCTGCCGATACGATGATATCGTCGTCGGGGAAGATGGTGGGATTGTCGGTCGGGGCATTGATTTCCTCTTGCAGGCGTGCCTCTACGAAGTCAATAGCGTCGTAGACAGCACCATGAACCTGCGGTATGCAGCGGAACGAGTAGGGGTCTTGCACGTGCTTCTTGGGCTGTGCGATGATTTCGCTGCCAGTGAGCAGGTCGCGGATTTTGGCGGCGACGTGGATTTGCCCGGCGTGGTTGCGCACCTCGTTGACCTCGGCACCGAAAGGTTCGATGCGGCCGTCGAAGGCATCGATGCTCATTGCGGCCACGAGGTTGGCAAGGTCGGCCAGGCGACGCGCACGGGTCACGGCCCAGACACCGTGAGCCGACATGAACTGTGTGCCGTTGAGCAGGGCGAGGCCCTCTTTCGACTTCATGTGCAGGGGCTTCCAGCCGAGTTCGTCGAGCACGTCGGCGGCAGGGCGTGTCTGGCCGTTATATTCTACGGCCCCCATGCCGATGAGGGGCAGACAGAGGTGGGCCAATGGTGCCAGGTCGCCCGACGCGCCAAGCGACCCCTGGTTGTAGACGATGGGGGTAACGCCCTCGTTGTAGAAGTCGATGAGGCGTTGCACGGTCTCGACCTGTACGCCTGAGTTGCCGTAGCTTAGCGAACGGGCTTTGAGCAGGAGCATGAGCCTTACGATGTCGTTGGGCACACGTTCGCCCACGCCGCAGGCATGGCTCATCATCAGGTTGCACTGCAGCTTTTCGAGGTCGTCGGGCGAGATGGAGATGTCGCACAAGGAGCCGAAACCTGTCGTGATGCCGTAGAGGGGGCGGTCGATTTCGGCAATCTTATCGTCGAGGAACTTGCGGCAGGCGGCCACGCGCTGCTCCGACTCCTCGGAGAGGGCTACTTTTTCATAATGGGCCACGGTATCGTAGGCCTGTTCGCAGCTTATGGGGTTGGGGGCTATATATTGCATTGTTGCTTAAGAGTTTAAGGTTTAAAGGTTAAAGTTTAAATTGATGGTTAACCTTTAAACTTCAATTTTCGGTCTCGAAAGTTGAATTAATGATTGAGTCATCAACAAAGTTGGGTAGGGTGACGCAAAGGCCGGGGGTGCGTTCCATCTCGCGCTTTATGGCGTCGACGGCTCCCTGGTTGCGGGCCCACGAGCGGCGGGCGATGCCGTTGTTGACATCCCAGAGCAGCATCGAGCGTATGCGTCGGGCAGCCTCGGGGGTGCCGTCGATTACCATGCCGAAGCCGCCGTTGATAACCTCGCCCCAGCCTACACCGCCGCCGTTGTGCAGCGATACCCATGTGGCGCCACGGAAGGAGTCTCCTATCACGTTTTGCACGGCCATGTCGGCGCAGTAGCGCGACCCGTCGTAGATGTTCGAGGTCTCGCGGAAGGGCGAGTCGGTGCCGCTCACGTCGTGGTGGTCGCGGCCGAGCACTACGGGTGCCGACAGCTCGCCACGGGCTATGGCGTCGTTGAAGGCGAGGGCTATGCGTGTGCGGCCCTCGGCATCGGCATAGAGGATGCGGGCCTGCGAACCTACGACGAGGTGGTTGCGGCCGGCCTCGCGTATCCAGTGTATGTTGTCGTCGAGCTGCCCGATGATGTCGTCGGGGGCAGTGCGGCGTATGTCTTCGAGGACTTCGGCGGCGAGGCGGTCGGTCACGGCGAGGTCTTCGGGCTTACCCGAGGTCACGACCCAGCGGAATGGGCCGAAACCATAGTCGAAGAACAGCGGGCCCATGATATCCTGCACGTACGATGGGTAGCGGAAGGTGCCGTCGCTATTGAGCACGTCGGCACCGGCACGCGAACTTTCGAGCAAGAAGGCGTTGCCATAGTCGAAGAAGTACATGCCCTTGGCGGTGAGCTTGTTGATAGCTGCCACCTGGCGGCGCAGCGACTCCTGTACGCGGCGTTTGAACTCCTCGGGGTTCTCGGCCATCATCGTCTTTGACTCTTCGAACGACATGCCCACGGGGTAGTATCCGCCGGCCCAAGGGTTGTGGAGCGAGGTCTGGTCGCTACCGAGTTCAACCTTTACATCGTCCTTGGCCAGTCGCTCCCACAGGTCTACGACGTTGCCCTGGTAGGCCAACGACACTGTTTCTTTGGCCTCACGCGCCTTTGCTACACGCGCCATGAGCTCGTCGAGGTCGGTATATACCTCGTCGACCCAGCCTTGGGCGTGGCGTTTCTCTACGGCCTTGGGGTTGATTTCGGCGGTGATGCTGATTACGCCGGCGATGTTACCGGCCTTGGGCTGCGCTCCCGACATGCCGCCGAGGCCGGCGGTGACGAAGAGCATACCGGCCAGTTTGCCGTCTTTGCTGTGGCGTCGTCCGGCATTGAGCACGGTGATGGTTGTGCCGTGCACGATGCCCTGCGGGCCGATGTACATGTACGAGCCGGCGGTCATTTGGCCGTACTGGCTCACGCCCATGGCGTTGAAGCGCTCCCAGTCGTCGGGCTTGGAGTAGTTTGGCACGACCATGCCGTTGGTAACGACTACGCGCGGAGCCTCTTTCGACGAGGGGAACAAGCCCAGGGGATGGCCCGAGTACATGACCAGGGTCTGCTCGTCGGTCATCTCGCTGAGATACTTCATGACCAGGCGGTACTGAGCCCAGTTCTGGAATACCGCGCCGTTGCCGCCGTAGGTAATCAGCTCGTGGGGGTGCTGTGCTACGGCAGGGTCGAGGTTGTTTTGTATCATCATCATAATCGCCGCAGCCTGGCGCGAACGGGCCGGGTAGTGGTCAATTGGGCGGGCATACATGTCGTAGTCGGGGCGGTAGCGGTACATGTAGATGCGTCCATAGCGGCGCAGCTCGTCGGCAAATTCGGGCGCGAGGGCCGCGTGGAGTTCTGCCGGGAAGTAGCGCAGGGCGTTGCGCAGGGCGAGGCGTTCCTCGTCGGGGGTAAGTATTTTTTTGCGCTTTGGCGCGTGGTTGACTTCTGGATTGTAAGGTTTGGCCTGGGGCAGGGTGGTGGGGATGCCTTCGGCAACGGATTTCTTAAACTCTTCGACGGTCATTATTTAGAGGCTATTTTATCGTTTACTATGGCTAAGATTTCTTTCTCGGCATCGTCGGCCTTCGCTGCCATTTGCGCAGCTTCGGCCATTATGCCGACCACGCTGTCGTCCTTGAGGTCGGCGGCGTTGATTTTCATGTTGAGGTATGCACCGTGTACTGCGGCACGGGCAGCAAGGGCACCCACGCCGGCGTCGCTGGCCGAGGCCGGGTTGCCGTTGTTGGCCACGTCGCGCAGCACGTCGAAGGTGGCGAAGGCTTCGCGCAGGGTGGCGAATGGCACCTCTACGGCATGGACGGTGGCATCGTGTATGGCCTGGCTGCGGGCAGCCTTTTCGGCCTCGGTGGCCTTGGGCATACCGAATGCGGCCATGATTTCGTTGAAGGCGTCGGTATCGCGGTCGACAAGGGTAAGGAGCGTGTCCATATGCCTTTGGCCACGCACGGCCATGTCGCTGAACTCTTCCCAGCGGTCATCCCAACCGGCCTTGTGTGCGGCAAGGTTGGCCACCATGGTGGCCAGGGCCGCGCCGAGGGCTCCCATATAGGCCGCTACCGAGCCGCCGCCGGGGGCCGGTGACTCGGAGGCCGTGGTTTCTGCAAAAGCCTTGGCTGTGAGGTCGACAAGCTGCTTGGCATGTGGCTGACGCGCTGCAAGCACATCCTCGACTACCTTTTCTTCGACCACGAAGGGCTTGAGCTCGTCGAGGCCCATCGACTTGATGGCGATGCGGATTTTCTCACTGTCAGGTATGCCGAGCGAACGCTGCTGTTTGCGCAGGAAGTATTCGCCGGCATCGACGAGGGCCTTGCGCGGCACGAGGCCGACAATCTCGGTGCCTGTCACACGTATGCCGCGCGCGTCGGCCTTGTGTGCAACCTCGTCGAAGGCTATGTGGAGCGGCGTGGCGGCGGTGTCGGTGATGTTCATCGACACCTGGGCTATGCCGTATTCGTCGATATACCAGCCTATTGCCTTTGTGCCTTTGAGGGTGCCGGGCTGCATGAGGGGTTTGCCGTCGGCATCCTTGAGGGGCTTGCCGGTGAGCTTGCCGCCCTCGCGGAGAGGACGCCCTTTCTCGCGCACGTCGAAGGCTATGGCGTTGGCGCGGCGTGTCGAGGTGGTGTTGAGGTTGAAATTGACTGCGATTAGGAAGTCGCGTGCGCCGATAGCCGTAGCGCCTGTGCGTGCCATCTTGTCGTCGAAGGGCCTGTCGCCGAAGTCGGCACCGTCGCCGAGGCCCATGCGTGCCGCCAGGCCCTCGTACTCGCCCTTGCGGCATACGGCAAGGTTCTTACGAGCCGGGGTAAAGGCTGCTGCCTCGTAGGCATAGACGGGGATTTCGAGCTCGTTGGCAACGCGCTCGCCGAGCTTGCGTGCCAGCGCGGCACACTCCTCGAGCGTCACCCCGCTCACCGGGACAAAGGGACACACGTCGGTGGCACCCATGCGCGGGTGTGCGCCGTGGTGGTGGCTCATGTCGATAAGTTCGGCTGCTTTGCGTATGCCACGGAAGGCAGCCTCGGCCACGGTTTCCGGCTCTCCGGCAAAGGTGACCACGGTGCGGTTGGTGGCCTCGCCGGGGTCTACGTCGAGCAGTGAAACACCTTCGACCGACTCGATGGCGTCGGTAATATTCTTGATAATCTCCAGGTTGCGGCCCTCGCTAAAATTGGGCACACATTCGATGATTTTCTTCTCCATAAGGGCAGTATACTTGTCTGCCACAAAGATACAAAAAATTTGAGTAATACAAGTCGGTGGACGTGCCCAACTTATCAAGCAAAAAGAAAGGATGACAATATTTGCTTACGGGGATGTAATTTCTCCCGGCAAATCTTGTCATCCTTAGGTCTTTTAGTCCTTGTCCTGTTTACGCCAGGCAGGCGTCGAGGTGGGCGGTGATGGCGTCGCGGTCGAGGTTCTGGCCGATGAAGACGAGCTTGACCATGCGGTCGCCGTACTCGGGGTCCCAGTCGCGGGCAAGGCCCGGCTCGGTCTGCATCAGTTGCACAAGCTCGTCCTCGGGCGCGCTGGCAAACCAGAAGCCGGCCTCGGTGAGCTTTTTCTGCACGCCGGCCTGCTCGAAGAGGTACGACATGTCGGGGTTGTGCTTGAAGTAAACCACGCCTTTGGCTCTGATGATGTTCGACGGCCAATGGCGGTTGACAAAGAAGTCGAACTTGTTCATGTCGAAGCCTTTGCGGCGGTAGTAGACAAATGTCTGTATGCCGTATTCCTCGGCTTCGCCCTCATCGTCGTGATGGTGGTGATGGTGCTCATGGTCATGGTGATGATGTTCGTGTTCATCGTGTCCATTGTGTTCACCATGTTCATGGTCGTGTTCATGTTCATGGTGATGTCCACGAGCCTCGGCTTCTTGTTCGTCGGTGGGGGCTTCTTCTACGCCCTGTACCCATGCCGCCGAGGTGGCCACGTCTTCAAAGTCGAAAAGGCCGGTGTTGAGCAGCTCCGAGAGGTCTACGTCGCAGTAGTCACAGTCGATGATGCGGGCTTTGGGCTGCAGGGCGCGGATGATGGCGCGGATGCGGCCGGCCTCCTCGGGGGTGACTTCCGAGATTTTGTTGAGCAGAACTATGTTGCAGAACTCGATTTGCTCGATAACGAGGTTTTCGATGTCTTCTTCGTCGATGTCCTTCTTTGTGAGGGCGTCGCCGCAGCCAAACTCGCTCTTCATCCTCAGGGCGTCGACGACGGTAACGATGCAGTCGAGCTCGGGCACGCCGCTGCGGTTGTATTTGGCTTCGAGCGAGGGGATTGAGCAGATAGTCTGGGCAATCGGTGCCGGTTCGCAGATGCCGCTGGCCTCGATGACGATATAGTCGAATTTGTGGGTGGAAACTATTTCGGATAGCTGCTCGATGAGGTCCATCTTGAGCGTGCAGCAGATGCAGCCGTTTTGCAGGGCCACGAGGTCGCCGGAGTCTTTGCCGCCGACGATGCCTCCTTTCTGAATGAGCGAGGCATCGATGTTGACCTCGCCTATGTCGTTGACGATGACGGCAAAGCGGATGCCGCGTTCGTTGGTGAGTATACGGTTGAGGAGTGTTGTCTTGCCGCTGCCTAAGTAACCCGTGAGCAGCAGCACGGGAATATCGCGTTTCATAATCAATAAATTATCGGGTAGGCCGGTTTAGGGCGGCCTTCAGACCACAAAATTACAAAAAAATCATCATAATAGGAACAAAGGATTATGACTCTTTGTTATCTATACACTGACAAACATAACACACTTCCCTCATGACAACCAAAAGCAAGAAAACAAAAAGCATCAAAGGAACCCAAACCGAAAAAAACCTGGTGATTTCCTATATGGCCGAGTCGTCAGCATATAGCCGCTACATGTTCTATGCCGCACAGGCTACGAAAGAGGAGTATTTCCCTATAGCAGACGTCTTTACCGAGACAGCCGACAACGAGCTACGTCACGCCAAGGTCTACTTTAAATTCCTCGAAGGTGGCAGTCTCCCTGTCGAACTCAATGTCGATGCCGGTGTGATTGGCACAACGGCCGAGAACCTCGAAATCGCAGCGAACGAAGAAAAGGTCGAGGGCTACGAAATGTATCTACAGTTCGCCGACACCGCCGAAAAAGAAGGCTTTGCCGACATTGCCGAACATTTCCGCGCCATCGCGACAATCGAAGAAAGGCATCGTAACCGCTTCCTCCACTATCTCGACCAGGTAGAGAAGGGCACTGTGTGGAAACGCGACAAACCCATCGTATGGAAATGCCTCGTGTGCGGCTACGAGTATACCGGCACCGAACCGCCCAAGGTATGCCCGGCATGCGACCACCCCTACCAGCACTACATGGGCATGGATTACGAATAAAAAACGGATAAATCTATAATAAGCTGCCTCGGTGGCGTTCCCGCATCCCACGCGGAAACGCCGCCGTGGCTGTTTTGTTTAAAAAGGGAGGTCAGAATAGTCGCCAAAAGGTTCGTTTGTGAAAATCGATTGCAGTAGATTTAAATCTGAAAGTCGTTTGATATAGGATTGGCGAATGCCGGGCCGGTCTATTTCTTCTCTACGAGCTTTGCTAAGAATGGCGAAGTCAATTTCCTTTTCGATGCCAAGGAAGCGTCTGCCACAAAGGTTTGCCGCTATTCCGGTTGTCGAAGAGCCTGCAAAAGGATCGAGTATCCAGTCATTTGTATTAGTACTGGCCAATATTATTCGAGTTAATAGAGCCAATGGCTTCTGGGTAGGATGCTTACCACATGATTTCTCCCATCGTCCGATAGTTGGTAGCCGCCAGACATCCGTCATCTGCTTGCCATCGTTGATGGCTTTCATTATTTCATAATTATACTTATGGGGTACTTTGATACATTTACGTGCCCAGACTATAAATTCAGTAGAAAAGGTAAAATAACGACATGAAATATTTGGCGGGGGATTTGTTTTAACCCATGTTATGACATTCAGGATTTTATAGCCAAGTTCGGTAAGCAGGTTGGCTATTGTGAAAATGTTATGATAAGTCCCGGATATCCAAATTGTACCATTGTCTTTTAACTTTTCACGACATAGCATCAGCCATTTCCGATTAAAGTCAAGAATCGATTCTGGCGTTCCCCCTTTATCCCAATCGCCCTTGTCGACACAAACGACCTTGCCAGCCTGATAGCTTATTCCACCATTAGATAGAAAATAAGGAGGGTCTGCAAAAATCATGTCGAACTTAAACTCAAACAGCGGCAACACATCGAAGCTGTCGCCATTGACAATGGTAAAAGCCTTGTCAGTTGATTTATAGAATGATCGTATCATGATTTCTAATCACTGATTGGCACGGGCAGCCCAAGTCTCTGCAAGGGGATATATTGGAAATAGTATTGACAGCCTACCGAGATGATGTAATCGAGAACATCTTTGTATTTAGGGTTTCTGAACCAATCGTCCAGGATATAGGCATATTGGACTTCGATATTCAAAGGGAAGAATAATTTTTGATATTGTTTCTTCTTGAAATCACAAGTTTGTAATTTTTCATCAACACTTCCGGCTATGTGCTGGGTCTTGACCTCGATTATAAAAACGGTGTTATTCACAATGACATATATCCCGTTATCTGGAAGAAGACGGGAAGAAATGCAATTTTTCCAATTTACTCCACGTGGTGCAAGAAATTGAGAATATAATTCTTGTTTTTTGAAAATTTGTGCAACTTCTTCGCCTTGAAAGAACACACTATTACCATCTACGTGATACCCAGGTTGTTGATTAAGAAATGATCTTAGATCAACTTTTCCTTCGTATATCAAGCCAGTCTTGGTGTTGGCACCGCCTATGCCTCCTGTTTTCATTTTATTAGATCGGATAATTATTGATATTTAGGTTATAAAATGAAATGATTGATTTAAAACAAGGATTTAGTATCACCTTGACAAGCATCGTAATTTCGTATGAGCAGTTCCGTGAGGGTCCCTCGTTTAGACGCTTTAGAATTTATGTGCCGTCGGGCATAGACACGTTCGATAATGAAATCTTTATAGAGTTCATCGAAAAACGAATCAGCCTTATTTCTCCCCCTGCAATCGGAGTTGCTTAACATTCCATGGTATCCTTGAAGAGATAAACAAGAGAAAAAATCCTTAAGACGGATTTGTTCGTGGTCATCAAAAGGCTCCTTTACATAAGAATTGAAACTGGAAGTTGCATCAAGCGGTCGATAAGGTGGGTCGAAATAGAAAAATGTATATCCGTCGATAAAGTTTTCAGTTATTGAAAAGTCGTCATTAATAATTTCAACCTTTTGCAACAATTCGCTATCGGTCAGTATCAGGTCTTCGTCACAAATAGTAGGATTGGCGTAACGACCGAACGGGACATTGAATTCGCCTTTGGAATTTTCGCGATATAGACCGTTAAAGCAAGTACGGTTTAAGAAAATCATATATGCAGCTTCTTCTACATCGTTCAATTGCTGCCTGTTAAAGTCTGTCCTGATATTGAGAAAAAAATCTTTTTGGCTGTCATTGTCCGCTAAAATTCTAAACGAGGTCTGGAGTTCTTTCAGAATCTCAATCAGAGAATGAGGCTTGTCACGTATGATAGAATAGGTATTTATTAAGCGAGGATTTATATCATTGATAACTGCTCGTTTAATATTGGGATATGTTTGAAGCAAATAAAACAACATTGCCCCACCTCCGACGAATGGCTCGATATAGGTCGTTTCGTACTTTTTATGAAATGATTCGGGCAAGAACGAGTCTAATGTTGAAAGCAACTGAGTCTTGCCTCCAGCCCATTTGAGAAAAGGTCGCGCCTTTGATTTTATCATAGTTTGCAAAAGCATTTAATTACAAGCTAATAAAACCTTCATTATCGTTATAATTCAAGAATTATTGTTTCTTTGAATACAAAGATATAAATTATTCCCGACATAAAATTCTGAATTTGTTAAAATCATTTCACAGTTAGATAAATTTTTTCTCCCTATTTTTGTTACACTTTTGCTTTCGTTCCGTTATTATAGCAAACGACAATAGAATTATAAACCCGAGTTCATCCACGCCGACAAGTGAAAAACGACATACTAATATCAGCCTTTGTCAATTTCAGGACGCGACTGCGCAGCTTCGCTGCCGGTATTGTCGGCAATGATGACGCGGACGACATACTCCACGACGCCTTCTGTCGGCTGTGGTCGAGTCATCCGCAACTCGACAGCGAGACCGAGGCTCTGAAACTGAGTTATCGCGTGGTCCGCAATTCGGCAATCGATGCCCTGCGCAGGAGCAAGTCGCACCCCACAGTGCCCATCGAGGAAGGCGGCCGGGACTGCGGCACGATTGAAGAGCCGGAGAACGACAGCGCTGACGAAGATACCTATCAGGCTGTCATAGCCCTGAGTCGCCGGGTGCTCGGACAGCGCCAGTTCGAGGTCTTCCGCCTCCACGATATCGAGGGGCAGACTTACGACGAAATTGCCGCGTCGCTATGCCTGGGCGTCGAGAACGTGCGCGTAATTCTCAGCCGTGCCCGAAAAACTATCAGAGATATTTACCGAAAAAACAATCCCGACAGTATATGAACGAACGTATCGACCTGCCAACCCTGCTCGCACTACTCGAGCGCTACTATGAATGTTCGCTGTCAGACGAGGACGAACACCGCCTGCGCGGCATTATCGCAACCACGCGGCTGCGCCACCCGGCTATTGACGAGGCAAGGGCCGTGATGGGCTTCCGCCGCGCACGCCGGGCGACAAAGGGAAACTTCGCGGCACGGTGGAAGGTATATGGCGCTGTCGCTGCCGGACTGGCCATGCTTGTCGCTGTAGGTATAACCGTGCAGGGTACCTATCGGCAGGGCGACCCCGGGCTTTCGTGCATCGCATATGCCAACGGCACCACCATCACCGACGAGGACGTAATACTCGGCATCATCACCGACGATATACGCGAGTTTAACGATGGCGTGGCCGCCGACAACGAATCGATGCTCGACGACCTCGACGATATTGCACCAATTATCGACTTATATGAATCTGAATCCTTTCCAAAACTATAAGCAATGAAACGTCTAATCTTAATCGTAATAGCTATAGCCACTGTCGTGGCGGCCTATGCGCAGGCGGGACTGCAAATCAACAGCATTTTCGGAGGAAAATACAGTGCCGACTCTACAGTGACAGAGACCATGATGAGTGGCAACCAGCGCTTCCTCAAGAAGCACTACCTGTCGACTTTTGCCACCTTCAAAGGTCCGGCGGCAAAATATGCCTCTGTAATACAGCCGCTCGTCCTCGCCGACGGCGCACATGCTACCGGGCGCAATATCCGTTATAGCGACGGCAAGCTGCGCTATGCCTTCTTCATACTGCCGTCGGTCGAAAGAAACGGCCAGACAATAAACCGCTATCTATATTATATAAACAACGAGGGCGCCCGCAAGCCGTCGGTTATCGTGATATATTTCGAAGGCAGGATAAGGCCCGAAAAAGCGTCAGAACTAATCAACTCAATGTCTAAATAATCTCAAGAAATAACACCATGACACGATACATCCTTTTTCCCATCTCGTTCCTTCTCGCCTTAGCCGCACATGCGCAGACCGAGGCCCCTTGCGACACCCTGCTCAATGTCGCCACGGCCGGCAGCATAAGCATCGTTTCGAGCGAACGCTCTGCCTCGATAACTGTCAATAAAATCGACGGCGGCACCGACAACTTCTATTATCAGAGCGGCAATCTTGACAAGAACAACCGCTTCTACCGCACCAACATATCTTGCCAGGGCATAACGTCGGTACTCGTGTGCGAGAGACCCACGGATGTCAAGGTAGACTTCGTAAATGAGAGCGGCTACCCGCAGAGCTACACCTTCACATTCAGCGACCCCGACAACCGCAACGTCAAATCGTATATCGGCCCACGCGGCACCGACTTCGGCTTTACCATATCGCGCTCGAAGACCACCGAATGGGAAGTCATATCGCAGGGCCTGGCCCTGGGCTGGGTAAGTCCGCTCAACGAGGCCACCGCGCTTAACTCGTCGATGTGGAGAAGCACGGAACTTTCGTGGCTGATGATTGTCGGCGTGAGGATGAGGCATCGCGCACAGTCGCTGTCGATGGGCCTCGGCATTAACTGGCAGAACATCGTGCTAAAGGGCGACCGCTATTTCCACAAGAACGCCGACTGCACCATCACGCTCGACCCCTACGAGCCGGACATGACCGACCGCCGCTCGCGCCTCAAGATTTTCAGCCTACAGGTGCCTGTGCTCTACGGTCTCAACTTCGGTCACAAGCGCTACCTGGGTGTGCAGTTCGGCCCCATCGTCAACTTCAATACCGGCGGCAGCATCAAGACGCAATATAAATACGACGGCAGCAAATACTCGGTCAAAACGACCGGTATCGGCCAGCGCCCTGTCACGGTCGACCTCTTCGCATCATTCAACTACCGCGCTATCGGCTGGTATGTGCGCTACTCGCCCATGAAAAAGCTGCGCGACAGGGCCGACCTCGGCTTCAGCACCATATCTACCGGTATAATGCTCGGCTTCTAAATAGGCCTCGGGGCTTGAGTTGTCCAGGCGATTAAGAATATTTAACGTCAAAAAAGCGATAGTGTGCGAAATAAGCAGCGAATATTGCTGTTAAACTATAGAAAATTGCTAAATTTGCGCACTTCAAAAAAATGACCAAATAAACTACACAAATATGTACTGGACACTCGAACTGGCCTCGAAACTCGAAGACGCGCCCTGGCCCGCGACCAAAGACGAACTCATCGACTACGCCATGCGTAGCGGCGCCCCCATGGAAGTAATCGAAAACCTCCAGGAAATCGAAGACGAGGGCGACACCTACGAATCAATCGAAGACATCTGGCCCGACTATCCCTCGAAAGAAGACTTTCTATTCAACGAGGATGAGTACTAAACTGATTAGTAATTAATTACTGTTTATAAAATCTGCAAGCTATATGGAAATCCACCCCAAAAAGGGGTGGATTTTCTTGTCTAAATACTTTCCAAAATGCCTTTGTCAATAGAAACCGTGGTTGTGGAAACGGTGTTTTTTTTTTTGTTGGCTGAAAGACAAAATGCTTGCTATGCGAGGAGTTCAGAAATGTGTTGAAAAGAAGGGCGGTTTTTGACGTAGAGTTTCTGACGCCAATCGTCGAGCATCTCAACGAGATTTTGAAATGTGCGATGTAGCTGTTTCTCGGCTATCTCGATGGCGCAACCCAATTCGCCCAGTCATGTGGAGGCGGAGGCATCTCATCAGACCACCCATGGGGACGCAATCTGGATGAAGACAACCGCCGCTTCGCTTATCGCTGTATGATGCATCCCCACAAGATGCTGAAACCAGCTCAGCCGAAACGAAGTATGAATGGCAGAAGATGAAAGTTATTACGTTTCTTATGATAGGTATATTCGCCGCTCACTTCAATATCTTGAATGATACAACGGTGCCATCATTATATATTAATCGCTCAATCATAGCACATGACAATTTTGCTCATTCAGCCCAATGTGCGCATACATAGGCATATACGTAGGGATATTCAGTAAATGGCGTAAAATTGAGGTTGTGAAATGGGCCGAGGATGCGATATATGCCCCGATACAGACC
>VSPF01000035.1 GCA_009775195.1 Muribaculaceae bacterium | reverse complement strand
GCATTACGGTTACTAATAAGATAATAATAGATATGTAAATGAGGTAAATATACCAAAAAGAGTTGGTATATTTACCTCATTTCTTCGAATATTCTCACTATATTTGCAATCTAAAACATATAGTAATCATGGAAACGAAGAAAGAACCCTCTATCGTATATTTTTGTCCGCGCATCACGGCAGAAAACCTGGTGAGAGTATATCAGAGCCTCGGCCGCGAGGCAAAGGGTCGTGTGGCCATAAAACTGTCGACCGGCGAAGCCGGCAACCCCAACCACCTGTCGACCGACGTAATCAAAAAGTTTGTCCACCTTGTCGACGGCACCATAGTCGAATGTAACACAGCCTACGATGGCCGACGCAACAACACCGCCGACCACATGCAGACGGCGGCAGAACATGGTTTCACAGCTATCGCCGAGGTAGACATAATGGATGCAGAAGGCCCCGACATGGTTCTCCCGGTCAAGCAGCACCGCCATATTGCCGAGAACTATGTCGGTCGCAACTGGCGCAATTATGACTTCACCGTTGTACTGTCACACTTCAAGGGACACCCTATGGGTGGCTTTGGTGGCGCGCTCAAAAATGTAGCCATAGGCATGGCCTCGTCGGCAGGCAAGGCGTGGATTCACACCGCAGGACGCTCTAAGGAAGTGCCTGTAGACTGGACCAATGTACCGCCGCAAGATGATTTCCTGGAGTCAATGGCCGAGGCGTGCGAAGCCGTATTTGACCATGCCGGTGAAAACATTTTGTTTATCAGCGTGGCAAACAACCTGTCGGTAGACTGCGACTGTGTTGCCGAGCCCGAGCCAATCCACATGGAAGACATTGGCATCCTGGCATCGCTCGACCCCGTGGCCCTCGACCGCGCCTGTGTCGACATGGTGTACAACTCGCCAGACCCGGGAAAGGAACACCTAATCGAACGCATAGAGAGCCGCAACGCAACCCATATCCTTGACTATGCCGAGCAGCTCGGCCTGGGGCAGCAGAACTATATAATCAAGGAGGTAGCCCCGTATACGCCCGATGCCGAGTCTTGATGAGCGTGCCGTCGTAATGTGCGGCATCAGCGGCTCGGGCAAAACGGTGTTTTCGCAGCGTCTTGAGAGAGAAGGATACACACGAATATCGGCCGACGAATTAGTATGGCAAAAATACGGCGACAGCTTTACGGAGCTGTCGCCGCAATGTCAGCGCGAGGTCTATATGACGGTAAACGCCGAAGTGATTGCCACCGCCAAAGAAGCGTTGTCACATGGACAGCGCATCGTGGTCGATGCCACTATGTGCAAACGGGCCGGCCGCGACAAGATGGTATCGGCCTGTCGCGAAGCCGGTGTCGAGCCGGTCTTCGTCTACCTACCAACCCCCTACGAGGTGCTTGCCCAAAGACTTGCCGGCCGCACCGGCCACGGGCCCAACGACCAGATAGTCACCCAGGAGCAACTGCGGCAATACTATGCCAACTTCGAGGTGCCGGCAAACGATGAAAATTTCATTATACCCGACGAATGTAAATGAGTCTTCAGACCGGGATTACGAGCATCGGTATATCGGTACGGAATAGTATCTTGTGAGCGAGACCGGGATTAAAGAGGCGGCTAAAGGCATTGCGGTGACGGTTGGGAACCACGATGAGGTCGAAATTGTTTTTAGCTTGCAATTCGCTAAATTCTTTTTCGATGTCTGACTGGGCAATCGGTACTGACAAGAAATGATAGTGACTGAAATTATCACGACAGTAATCGCTGAGACGTCGCAGGGCCTTGTCGGCCGATGCCGCCGAAAACCGGCGCCGGTTTGGCAGATGAACTATGGTAACGCTTGCCGAAGCCGACCCATAGAGACGGTATAGGGCATCCATAGCCAATATGTCATCCTGGTCAAGATTACCCATAAACAGTATGTTTTGCGGCTTGATAGAGTCTTCAATCTCAAGCGGTTCGGGCACCGTGAGCACGGTAAACCGCCCCTCGTCGAGCACCTCGGCGGTAACGCTGCCTATAAGCTCTTTGTCCTTCTTGTCGGCACCGCGTGTCCCCATCACGATAAGGTATGGAGCTTTATCCTTGGCATATTCGATTATCGCGTCTTCCGGAACGCCCTCCACGACAATCTGCTCGGCCTTGACAACGGGGATACGCCCCTTTTTCATCGCCGTACGCACGCGCTCATAGAAATTATGCAGCAACTTGCGGGCATTTTCAATCATCTGCTCACGCGCCCCACGCTCACCCACTTCGTATGTCAGGCTGTCGGTAAACTGTACGTTACCGGCTATGTATGGGTCTATATAGCTGTATAGAAAGACCATGCGACCGCTTATGGTAGCCGCAATATTTGCCGCCACACAGGCAGCTTTAAACGAATTTTCACTCAGGTCAACCGGCACAAGCACGGTATGCACCTTTGTGTCGGCGCCGGAGGGATATTGAAATAGTTCCTTATTCTCAATTATTCTCAGAGCCAGCGGCAGGTCGGTCTCGGGTATGCGCACACGCACGCCCGAAGAAAAGCCCGGCACCTCGAGGTTGACATTATTGAGTTCGACAGCAATTCCCTCGCTTTCGAGCAACGCCCTCAGGGCAATAGCCTTCTCATACGTATGAATGGCAACGGTGATATATCGAGTGTCAGACGACATAATAGCAAAAATTTAATAATGGCAACCTATAATTATCGAGATTAATTACAAAAGGACGCATCATGAGCAATCATGAGCGTCCTTGTTCTTTTGGGGCAACCGGTAAGGTGGTTTCTTACTCAGCCTCCTGCCCTTGCAGGATTTCCACAGCCATGTCGTATATAGTGCTGTCGTCGAGGACAACAATTCCTCCATCGGGACCCGGTTCTATGTGGACGCCGCAGTTTTTACCGAAATCATAGTTGCTGCCACCGAAGTAGTTGCGGACTGTTTGAACAGTTGTATTGAGACGGTCGGCGATTTGGTGCATCGAGCCGTCGGGAAGACGGTCTTTGAGCCGACGTAGTTCGTTGAAGGTGATTGTCTTTGTCATATCTGTGGTCGCTTTTGGAAGGTTAATTTTTTAGTGTTGTTTATTCTATGAGTTTTAGGTTGTGCTAAATTAACACCTATTTTTGTTCTGTGCAAACAAAATGGTAAAAAATAAATATGTTTTACAACATATTTATATCCTTTCTACGTCCGACGAGCGCAGCCAGGCCTTGGTTGAGTTGTTAATCTTCACATTATACCACATCGGCGACACTGGGTCGTCGGGTGTAGGCACACTGTCGACAATCTCGACCTTGGTGCCTTCGTGAATTGTAACGACTTTGTCTGCCGATGTTTTAGCCGCACGCGGAGTCGATGACAGTTGCGTGCTCGGGGCCGTGACAACGGCAGTGTCGTGCGACGAGGCCAGCCCGGTGGCGTCGGAGGCGACAACGAGCGTATAGACAAAGACGATAAGCAATACTATGCCGCCGAAAAAGCCTGTTTTCCGCAAAGCCACGTTTGTCGAAAAGATATATAGCGCAATCGCACCCATGAGGATTACAAAGACCACAAAGGCCGTCCAGGCCCAGGCATCTGCCGTCATGGCTCCAATCACCGAATGATGCACTTTGGCAAGGAATGCCGTGTCGTCTTCAGGTTTATCCTGTATGCGGTTACGCACGAAGTCAAGATTGGTACGGGCATCCTCGTTGGTAGGGTCGAGTCGCAGGGCGCGTTCATAGCACAATACCGCCTTGCCGAGTTTATCGGTGCGGTAATACGCATTCCCAAGGTTATAGTACAGGTCGCTCGAACGGCCATCCTCGGCAAGCGATTTCTGGTAAAGCTCGATTGCGAGACGGTAATTCTCGGCATTATAGGCCGAGTCGGCACGCTGGCCCAGACTCATGGCCGAGGCACCGACACAGCATACGAGTACAAATATGAGTGTGAATATTTTTTTCATCGTCTTGCCACGTTTTCGATATTGTTTATAGCCGTTGTCGCAGCACTGTAAATCTCGGCTACGTCGGCATCGGTATTTGGTGTAAATCGGGCCATCTCGCAATGGTCAAGGACATCGACAACTCCGTCGATTTGTTCGCGTCCGAGGCCATAATCGGCAAGTTTGGCCAAGATATTATCGCGTGTGAGCTGCGAGGCAGGTATCGACAGCTTGTCGGACATATATCCCCACAGGGCACCGGAGACAGCCTCGTAGAATTTGTCGTTTTCGTGACGGTCCATATATCCACGGGCTGCTTTGAGTCGCTTGGTAGCCACGCGCGAAGCCTTGGCAAGACGACGGCCCACCACATCGGCCTGGAGGCGTATATGACGACGGTAGACTATAATCAGACCAACGAGGATAAGGGCCACGACCAAGTATGCCAACCAGTAATACGTCTTTTGGAAGGTATAGTCGAGTTCGTGAGTCTGCTCCTCGGCCTTTATGGGTTTTATATGGAGAATATCGTCGATGGTCTCGTCGATGGTTGTCTGCTGAGTGGCCGGGGCCGATGACGAACCGCGCAACACGTGCAGCGGAGTCGGGGCAACATCGATTGTCTTATAACTCTTACTGTCGATATCGAAGTAGACAAACGGAGTCCCGGCGATGGTGAAATCGCCAACTTCCTGAGGCACAAATGTTATATCGGTACGGAAGGTGCCGCTCATGTTAGTACCGCCGACAACCTGGGCCTGAATGTCGGTCTTAGGCGTGTAGGCATCTACGCCGGCAGGGAACTGTATGGTCGGCTCGGCAAGGAACTTGATATTGCCACGGCCCTTCACGATATAGGAGTAAACCGCAGCCTCGTTGGTGCGCAACAATTCAGGCTCCAATGCTGTCTCTACGCTAAACGAACCAACAGCTCCGGTAAATCCGGCCGGTTTGGGCTCGGGCAGGGCGTTGACCTGGAGCGTAGCAGCATTCGACGATGTTGTGACCTGGCGTTCGACAGGGCGCTGGGTACGGAAGAAACCCATGTTGACAGTCTCATACTGCACTATGGTCACATCGTATTTGCCGGAGTTGACACTGAGCTTGCCCGGACGTTGAGGATATAGCAACAAGCGTTTAAGCACGGCCGCATGATAGTTCTGGCCATTGTAATGCTCCATCTGCACCTCGAGGTTGACGGGCAATTCCTCGGTCAGGAAACCCTCGAAGGCCGGCTGGGTAGTGACCATAAACGAGGATATATCATATTTGGTATATACCTTGATAGTGGCCACGACAGGCTCTTGCTCGTAGACGCTCGATTTTGAAAACGAGACCCTGACGATGAGGTCGTCGGCCGATACTCGCCCGGGCGACTGTGTAGATGGGTCGTCGGCCTGCACGTCGCGCCCGGGAGCGCCCTGCGACTGCTGCGAACGGTCGGGAGGCAATATGCGGAATGTTGCCGGCCTCGAGCTCAGGGTAGAGCCTTCGCAATTGACCGACAATGCAGGCACATGCACCTCGCCGGCTTTCTCGGCGCGATAGGTAAATGTATAGTCTATCGAATAGGTCGAAGTCATGTGCCCATTAATAATCTCGGTACTCTGCATAGTCGAGGTCGAGGGTCCGAAAAGTAATTTACACCCCTCGAGCTGCGGAGCTGCCGGCGGGTTTGCCTCGCCGTCGGTAAGGCGGAAAGTAAGGGCAAAGTTACGCCCCTCGACGACATTGCGCGGCGGTATGAGCTGGAAGCTTGCCGCCGTGGCTGTCAATGCCGCAAGCACAAAGGCTAAATATAGTATGAAACGTCGTTGTAGCATGATTTATGTCCTTTCCTACCAAGGTTTATCGGTCTGTGGACGGCCACCGGCAGGCTGTTCTTCCTCCTTCACCTTGCGGCGCGTGGCGTTTTCCTTATTTTGCATAGACTGCAGTATCTGCTGGGCCGACTGGGTCATCGGCTGTTCCTGTGGCTGCTGTTGTTGCTGCTGTTGCTCTTGCTGGTCTTGTTGCTGTTGCTGCGGTTGTTGCTGTTCCTGCTGTTGGTCTTGTTTATCCTGCTGGTCCTGATTATCCTGGTTCTGGTTTTGTTCCTGCTCTTGCTTTTTGAGCTGTGCCAGTCGCAAGTTTTCGCGGGCCTGCTGATTGTCAGGATTTAGACGCAGCGAACTCTTATATAGTTCGATGCTTTGGTCATACTGTTCGTCGTTAAACGACATGTTGCCAAGATTATAATACGATTTTTCTGCTATTTCCTTGTCGTATTTCTTGGCATCGTCAATGACTTCTTGGAATATCCGTGCAGCCTCGGCGCGAGGGTCGTTGGCCGTACCCTTGTTGTCGTCGCTCTGCAATTGTAACAGTGCCACGGCCTTGTTATACCTGCCTCGAATAGAGCCCTCATTGACCCTCAGGGCCTTGTCATACGCTTCGAGGGCCTGGTGATACTGCTCTTTCTCAAACAGGGCATTGCCTCGACGGATAGCATTACGCTCGTCTTTATACGATTCCGACGGGGTATTATATAAACTCGGTATTTTAGGAGCCGGCTGTTCACTGCTATTTGCGACAGCGGCACTACTGTCGGGCATTGCCATCTGTGCCATCGCGGTGGCGGCTGTCAGCAGGCTCAGTACAATGATATATTTTCGTTTCATAGCCGTATTCTCCTTTATTTCTTACGTGTGAAGAAGTTTACACCCTTGAGCCAGCTAATCTTACGCTCTACCACAAAATAGTCGATAAGCAGGAACACGAAGGCAAGGAAGGCGAAAGTAGGGAACTGCTCCGCACCGGCGGTGTAATTGACACTGCTAAACTCGGATTTCTGCAATTTGTCGAGCTGCGTCTCAAGGTCGCTAAGGGCCGAAGGCGACGCGCCGTTGACATAGACACCGTCGCCGGCTTTGGCTACATCCTTGGCCAGTTCCTCGCTAAGTTTGGTAATCACCGGGCGCCCCTGGTTGTCGGTAAATCCGGGCAATACGGCACCTTGCGGCGTACCGAGGCCGATTACGTCAATCTGTATGCCATTCTCAGCGGCAAGTTTCGCGGTCTTGACGGCCTCGCCCTCATGGTCTTCGGCATCGGTAATCAAGATTATTGCCTTGTGCATGTCTTCGGCAGGCGAGAAACCGTCCATAGCCATTTTTATGGCACTCGATATGTCGGTGCCCTGATATGTTATAAGCGACGGAGAAAGCTCGTTGAGATACATCTTGGCGGTATAGAAGTCGCTCGTCAGAGGCAACTGCATTTTAGAATTGCCGGCAAAGATAATCAGGCCGACTTTGTCGTTATCGAGTTTATCGATTAACTTTTCGAGCAACAACCGCGCCCTGTCGATACGTGGTATGCCGTCGGGACGGTCGGTCGACGATGCCATCATGGAGTTCGAAACGTCGAAGGCTATCATCACTTCAATCCCGGCAGTTGTCTCGGTCTTTTCAGTAGCACCGTAGCGGGGACGGGCAAGCATTATTACAATTGCAGCCAGGGCTATCAGTTGCAAGGTAATTTTTACTGCCGGGGTATATTTCGAAGCATCGGGCATGAGCCGCGCCACGATATCGGGGCGGCCGAAACGTCGCAATTTGCCACGTCGCGAAGCCCTGGCAGCCCAAAAGAGCAAGCCTACTGCCGGCACGAGCAGCAGTAGATATAGCAAGGTGGGATATGCGAAATCAAACATAGGCGTTAGGGTATGGTGCGGAGCACGGTATATCTGAGGAGAAGTTCGAGGGCAAAGAAGCCAAAGGCAAGCCATGCCCACAACATATAATTGTCTTCGGTATGCGAGAAGTGGCGGACATCCATCTGGGTCTTTTCGAGGGCGTCGATTTCGGCAAAGACGTCTTCAAGGACCCGGTTGTTTGTCGCACGGAAATACTTGCCACCGGTCTTTTGGGCAATTGTTTCGAGGGTAGCCTCGTCGATTACCACGGGCTGCGGCGTAAACTCTATGCGTCCTGTAAGGGTGCGCGTGGGGTAAGGCGCGCTGCCGTTGGTGCCGATGCCGATGGTATATATTTTTACACCAAGTTCCTTGGCTACCTCCGAGGCTGTAATCGGGGCGACGACGCCGGTATTATTGCTACCGTCGGTGAGCAATATGATGCTCTTGCTTTTTGCCTTTCCCTCTTTGAGGCGGTTGAGCGATGTGGCTATGCCGTCGCCGATGGCAGTACCGTCTTCGAGGACATTCATAGTCAGAGACTGCAGATATTGCAGCAACTGCGCCCTGTCGACAGTCATCGGAACGCCGGTAAGGCTTTCGCCGGCAAAAATCACGATACCTATATTATCACTTTCGCGGCCCGCAATAAACTGGGCCGCCACTTTCTTTGCCGCCTCGAAACGGTCGGGGTCGAAATCGCGTGCAAGCATCGACGACGACACGTCCATTGCGATTACTATGTCGGTGCCCTCGGTCGAGGTGGTGCGCCAACTGTCGCGCAACTGCGGTCTTGCCATTACTATGATGAGACAGGCAAGAGTGGCCAGTCGGAGTACGAAGAGGAGGTGGCGCAGATACTGCTTCCAGGTGCGCGGCAGCTTCGCAAAAGGCGAGGTCGTCGACAGTGACAGTGTGGCATGGAGGCGGCGCTGTTTGAGCACATACCATACCACTAATGGCACCAGGACAAGGAGTGTCCACAAAAAATTAGGATGAGCAAACTGCATATCTTATCGGGGTCGAGAGGTCGTTGAATCGTTTGGTCGTTGAGGGGTTGCGCCTGTATTGGCGTTGCCGGGTGCATCTCCGGTGCCTGGCTCGGGTTCCGGGGCGGGCTTGGTCTCTTCGACAAAGTCAAGGGCACGGGTCATGGCTCGTGTATTGTCGTCGGGCATAGGGCGTACTTTGGCAAACTTGACAAAGTCGGCCATAGAAAGCACCGAACGCATCTGGTCGGCCGACATCTTGGTCGCAGGATTGGCACGCAGAGCCTTGACAATCTGGGTAGAAGTCATCTCCATGGCATTGATGCCGAAGCGGCCGTGGAGGTACTGGCGCAAGATATCGACAAGTTCGGTATAGTATGCCTTTTCCTGGCCGGAACTTGCGAGGTTGCTGGTACGCAGGTCGTTGAGCCGAGAGATTGCGAGTTCGTATGGTGGCACAGGCGGAGTGCGGCGTTCTTCGATTTCTTCTTTATGCTTGCGCATGGCAACAAATGCAACAACGCAAAGGGCGACAACGACAAGGGCAAGGAACACCCAAAACACCCATGTCGGTATATAGTCGTACCACTTGGTTGCCGGGGCTGCCACTCCTGCCATGGGATTGAGCGTCATGGTCGAATCGACCTCGACAGGGAGGACCTTGAGGGTCAATACATTTGAGAACGCCGTGTCGGCCGCGCCGGTGACAATGGTAAAGGGGGGAAGTGTGAGCGTGCCGGGGTCGAAAGCCTGCACGGTATAATCATAACCGATAGTGCGCATACCGTCGGCAATCGTCGACGCGCTGTCGACGGCGACGATATCGACACCGTTCCATGGCAGGTATTCCTCGCCTGCAGCCAACTCGGGCATACCGTCGAGATTGACAGCGGCAGCGGCGCTTTCGGGCATCTGCACGGTCACGCGCACGTGGGTAGTGCTACCCATGGTGACAACCGTAGAGTCGATTGACGATGTTACGGTGACACCCGATACCGAGCGTTGCGGAGCAGCCGCGACACTCAGGCCGAGAGCCGCAGCCAAAACGCATGATATAGTCCTGATGGTTTTCATACAGTCGCACGGTTTTTAAAGAGTCCCATCAAAGCACGCACATAATCTTCGTCGGTGGCGACCGACACATAGTCGACACGTGTCGAGCGCAGCGTGGTACTCATCTGTTGCTGGCGGTCATACCACCATTTATTATATGCCTTACGGGTCTTGGCCGAGCCGGTGTCGACCCAGCGGGTCTCGCCGGTCTCGAGGTCTTCGACATTGACAAGGCCGATATTGGGCAGTTCGCCGTCGCGCTTGTCATAGACCTGTATGGCCATCACGTCGTGGCGTGAGACAGCCACGGAGAGAGGGGTGCGGTAATCGCTGCTGTCGATAAAATCACTCAGCAGAAACATGGTGCAGCGACGCTTGAGGGCATCAGAAAAATAACGCACTGCCGCTGCTATATCTGTACCCTTGCTCTCGGGTTGGAAGTCAAGCAGTTCGCGGATAAGGAAGAGTATGTGTCTGCGGCCCTTCTTGGGTGTGATAAATTTCTCGACATGGTCAGAGAAAAATATAGCCCCGATTTTATCGTTGTTCTGAATTGCCGAAAAAGCTATAGTGGCAGCAATCTCGGCTATCATCTCACGTTTTTCGGGTCCCTCGGCACCGAAATTGCGGCTGGCCGAAACATCGACAAGCAGCATGACGGTGAGTTCGCGTTCCTCTTCGTAGACTTTGACGTGCGGACGGTTCTGACGCGCGGTCACATTCCAGTCTATGTCGCGGATGTCGTCGCCATACTGATACTCGCGCACTTCCGAGAACATCATGCCGCGCCCCTTGAAGGCCGAGTGGTACTCGCCGGCAAAGATGTTCTGCGATAGTCCGCGCGTCTTTATTTCTATCTTGCGAACTTTTTTTATGAGTTCATTGGAATCCATACTCTTTTATCTCACTCAAATCAGGGCACCTGTACTTTGTCGAGTATGTCGGTGATAATCATATCGGTGGTGAAGTTGTTGGCTTCAGCCTCGTATGTCAGGCCGATACGGTGACGGAGCACGTCGTGGCAGACCGAAATTACGTCTTCGGGGATTACGTAGCCGCGCTGGTGCAGGAAGGCATAGGCGCGGGCTGTCTTAGCGAGCGAAATCGACGCACGGGGCGACGCGCCAAACGAGATATACGATGCAAGGTCTTCGAGGCCGTATTCTCGCGGCGAACGGGTGGCGAACACGATGTCGACAATGTAGCGTTCGATTTTTTCGTCGACATATATTTTCTCGACCACCTTCTGGGCATCGATTACTTCTTCGGGGCGGATAAGCGGGCGTATCTCGCGATGCTCGGGCGAGATGTTCATGCGGATAATCTCGCGCTCCTCATCCTTGGTAGGATAGCCGATGACTACCTTCATAAGGAAACGGTCGACCTGTGCCTCGGGAAGCGGGTATGTGCCTTCCTGCTCGACGGGGTTCTGGGTCGCCATGACAAGGAAGGGCTTGTCGAGTGCGAAAGTATTGTCGCCGATAGTTACCTGGCGCTCCTGCATGGCCTCGAGCAACGCGCTCTGCACCTTGGCCGGGGCGCGGTTGATTTCGTCGGCAAGGACGAAGTTGGCAAAAATAGGACCTTTCTTTACCTGGAATGTCTCGTTTTTAACCGAATAAATCATGGTACCGAGCACGTCGGCAGGGAGCAAGTCGGGGGTAAACTGTATGCGGCTGTATTTTGCATCTATCAGTTGGGCAAGGGTCTTGATTGCAAGCGTCTTTGCCAGACCGGGCACGCCCTCGAGAAGTACATGGCCGTTGGCCAGCAGGGCAATCAGCAGACTTTCTACAAGATGTTTCTGACCGACTATGGTCTGGTCCATACCACGTGTTACAAGATTGACAAAGTCGCTCTTACTCGACACCAACTCATTGAGTTCTCGGATATTTACGCTTTCGCTCATAATAGTTGAGGATATTGTTGAGGTATTGTATTTTCTATTATTGTGATGAGTGTTGGCCTAAGTTGCCTATTTCTTCTACAAAATTACCCATATAACAAATAACAAGCAGGGAATGATTGTTAAATTTAACTATTAAACCTTTAATGTGTTAAAGTTTTAAGCATTTTTAAGGTTCACTCTTTCGCAAGCGAGAGCTCATATTCTCACAATCGTGCCGTCGGCCCCGATGGCTATCTTGCGGTCCCGGTAGAGGTGCCCCACGGCCTTCTTGAAGTCCTTTTTCGAGCATTGGAACAGCATCTCGATATGTGCCGGCGGCATTTTGTCGCTGAGCGCGAGTGCGTCGGGCTGCGCGAGATAGCTCAACACGCGGTCGGCAAGCTGGGCCGTGCGGCGGTCGGCGCGGTCGTTGACCGTCAGGTCTATCTTGCCGTCGTCGCGCACCTGTTTTACCCATGCGCGGATATGCTGCTCTACCTCGATTGGCTTGTAGATTTCGTTGGCATAGATGATGCCCCGATGCAGGTTGTCGACTATGGCCTTGTAGCCGATTTCGACATGCTCGGTAACGAGGGCCTCTACCTCCTGGCCGACTTTGTAGTCGGGCATCACATTGCCCAGGAATTTGTCGACCTTTGCCGAGGCCACTACCCTGCCCGTGGTCTTGTCGAGGTAGACATAGACCAGGTAGATGCCGCCACGGTGCATACGCGACCGCTGTTCGCTATAAGGCACCAGCAGGTCTTTGGACAGGCCCCAGTCGAGGAAGGCACCCGTATCGTTGACTGCCGTCACGGCCAGGTAGGCGAACTGCTCCACGGTGGCGTATGGTTTCTCAGTCGTGGCCACGGGCCTGTCCTCGGAGTCCTTATATACGAAGACGCGCACGGTCTCGCCGGGGCGCATGTCGTCGGTAAGGTAGCGCCGGGGCAGCAGCACCTCGGCACTTTCGTCGTCGCCACTCGAAAGGTAGGCGCCAAACTCTACCATGCGGCGGATTACAAGCTCTTGATATCGTCCTATTTCAATCATTGTAGTGTGTCTTATGTCGGTTAAAGGTGCAAAGAAAACGATTTTATTTCATTTATCGCCATTTGCAATGCAAGATTTTTCGTAATTTTGCATTCTTTAAGTGAAACATTCATCTTCGCAATATTGTTGCTCTGACATGGAAACACATAACGAAAACGTAGAAATCATCTTGCGCCACTTCCCCGGCCTCACCCCCTGGCAGCTCGAGGCATACGGCCGCCTGCAGGAACTATATAGCGACTGGAACGCCAAAATCAACGTGATTTCGCGCGCCGACATGGGCAACCTCTATACCCGTCATGTGCTCCACTCGCTGGCAATTGCCGCCTTCCTGGGGCCGCTCGAGCCGGGCACCGAGATTTTAGACCTCGGCACCGGCGGTGGCTTCCCCGGCATACCCCTGGCTATATTCTACCCCCGCTGCCGCTTCCACCTCGTCGACCGCATAGGCAAGAAAATCCGCGTGGTCGCCGACATTGCCCAAAACCTCGGCCTGGCAAACGTCACCACCCAGCACGGCGACGACGGCGAGTGCCGCCGACGCTTCGACTACGTGGTGTCGAGGGCCGTCATGTCGCTGCCCGACCTCGTAAGGGTGTCGATGCGCCACCTCGCCCCTGCCCCGAGTCCGCGCGGCCGCCACGCCCCGGGCCTGGTATGCCTCAAGGGCAACGTCCTTGCCGGAGAGGCCGACGGCCTCGGGCGACCCTTCGCCATCACCCCCGTGGCCGACTATTTCGACGAGCCCTTCTTCGAAACCAAGGAAATAGTCTACGTACCCCTGACAAGTTAGCAAGTCACCGACATGCCAAATCCAAGCCCCCAACCACAACCAATAACACTAACCCCTAACCAATAAACAACAAACAGTTAGGCAAGTCACCGACATGCCTAACTTAAAAGCCATGTTACAAATCAAGCAATTCTCATTTAACCCATTCGGCGTAAGCACCTTCGTTGTCTACGACCCCGACACGCTCGATGCCCTCGTCGTCGACCCCGGCATGGTCACCGACCGCGAACGCGCCCTGTTCGACAACTTCGTCGCCTCGCACCGCCTCAAAATCGGCCAGATTGTCAACACCCACATGCACCTCGACCACTGCTTCGGCGACAACTATGTGCGCGACCGCTACGGCGCCAAGGTCGCAGCCAGCGTGCTCGACGCCCCACTGGGCCGCAGCATAGGCCGCCAGGCGGCAGACTTCGGCATCGCGCTCGATGGCGTGCCGGGCGGCGTCGAAATCGACGTGCCGCTCAGCGAAGGCGACACCGTCACCGTCGGCAACTACCGCCTCTCGGTATTGCACGTGCCCGGCCACTCGCCAGGCAGCTTAGTACTCTACTGCCCCGAGGCAGCCGTGGCAATAGTGGGCGACGTCCTCTTCCGTGGCTCAGTGGGCCGCACCGACCTGCCCGGCGGCGACCACCGCCTGCTCCTCGACGGCATCAGGGCCAAGCTGCTGCCCCTGCCGGGCGACACCCTCGTGCTCCCAGGCCACGGACCCGCCACCACCATCGGGGCCGAGAAGGCCGCGAACCCCTACCTCAAATAGCAAAGAGGGTGTGTCAAAAAGGATAATTTATAAGAGAGGGTGTTGCAGAACTTCCATAATTGGAGCGTTTTCACGTTTGTTAACGCCATGTAGGCTTTGTAGGGCACATTGAAATTCCAAAATTTTAGTTCTGCAACACCCTCAATGCCATGGTTAACCCCACGATTATTCGTGGGGTAGTCGTGGAATCAATACAATAACAATCCTCGGAGAGGATGCAATCGGCTGGGAATATGCCGTTTGCGACCTCTCCGAGGTCTTTTGTCTTAGAGATTTCAGTCAGCCCCCACCAATAATGGTGGGGTTACCCACGAAAGCGTCGTCTCCGACGACTTATTATTTTGGCACACCCTCATATGCTTATCGAATTATAATCTTTTCTACACTACCCTGCGTGCGTTTAATGTAGCAGCCGGGCTGAGTTGGCATAGTTGCAAGCCTGATACCGGAAAGTGTAAAGAACTCCGTCGCGCAATTTTCAACACCTATTTCTTCCACACCTGTCTGAATTACCGATTTCTTCTTTATCGTATATTTAGCCAGCCCTGCCTGGTTAGTATAGACATAGAATTGAAGTCCGTTGTCAGCCTGTTTATCAGCATGCACCGTCATATTCTTAAACTCATGTCGGAACAGTTCTTCTTTGGTATCGGGATAGGACGAGAATGACTCCGACGCGGCAAGCGTCCAGAGAACGTCGGCTTTCAATGACTCCGGGAAATCTTTCAGACAAGCCACGCCATATCGCGTAGGGGCAAACCCGGCACCATAAAGCATGAAGTTTTTGCCATCATACTCGGCGAAGTCAAGGCCGGTACCATTGGTGTTTTCCAAACTACTCTCGGCAAAAGTGTCTATCACGTCGAAGGTCTCGTCGTCGTGGAAACGGCACAATGTTGGCGACTTACAGTCGTAATCGGCCTTATTAATGAGGTTGTCGTCGCAATCATAAACCAGGACATTACCGCCGGCTACGGGTTTTGCAATACCCTTGCTAACTGTCATCTTCGCACATGTGGCCGGAAATGTCGACGAACCGTCAAACACCCACTCGGCATAGCCCCAAGGATTAGGCATACGGTTGTCGCCGTAAACTTTCACGGCAGCTACGGCCCTAAAGTTACCGCTTTTAAGGCTGCCTGACACCGTCGTCTCATAGAGCCACCATCCGGCGATATTTGTGAGCTCGTAAGTTTTAACCGCCACCGGCATACCGTCGACAATGTCAAGCATTGTTATCGTATAAGGATAGTTGGTATTGCCATGCTGGGCGAACGAAGATACGAAAGGTGTCCCCTCGTCATCCTGCCCTATAAAGGTAGATGCATTTACGCCATGAGGCACCTCGCCCCAATCTATGTCGACACGTCCGAGGTATTCGCCATCAGAAGCATTGACACGATAGAGATAATGCTCGCCATCAGCTCCGGCATGATTGAAATACAAGATGCCGTCGTAGATGAAGAAATCAGTGCGGTAGAAATCGCCCGGATATGAATCGAAGACCGACTGTTTCAACCAGTCGCATGTAAGCGTGTAGGTATCCTCCCCGACCGTCTGAGAGTCGTAGACGGAGCCATCAGGACTTTGCGCCATAGCCGTCATCGGACTAAGGAGCAATACAAATAGAAAGTGATGAATTTTCATGGGCATTTATGATAATTATGAAAAACAAAAAGTCGGGCACAAGTATGCCCGGCAATATGATAGAGTATTATTTATATAAGAACCGTCGGATTGAGCGTTTTGGGGTTTTTTCAAATTCCTGTGGCATAATCTCGATATCCTGGACGCGCTCGTAGGGTGCGACCAGGGCATTGAGGGCGGCGAGGTTGGCGTGCATTGCGTCGGAGAGCTGGGCGTCGGATAGGCCGTCGCGCGCCACCTGGTCGGCATCGGGGTGGCAGAGGGCCACAAGGTGCCCCCGGCGCTCGATGACCAGGCACTCGTTGACATAGGGCATGTTGCTCAATTTGGCCTCGATTTCCTCGGGGTAGATGTTCTGGCCGTTGGCGGTGAGTATCATGGTCTTGTATCGGCCCCGGATGTGGACGGTGCGGTCGGCGGGTCCGCTGAGCCAGCCCATGTCGCCGGTGTGCAGCCATCCGTCGCTGTCGATGGCGGCTGCTGTGGCCTCGGGGTTTTTGTAGTAGCCCTTCATCACGTTGAGGCCGCGCACGATGATTTCGCCCTGTGGGTGGCCGTCGCGCTCGGGCAGAGTCGAGTCGGGCACGATGCGGGCCTCCATTATTCCCTTGAGTGTGCGGCCCGCCGAGCCGGGCTCGAAGCGGCGCCATGGCGAGTAACTGATGAGGGGGCCGCACTCGGTCATGCCGAAGCCGACGGTCATGGGGAAGCGGATGCGGACGAGGAAGTCCTCGACCTCGCTGTTGAGCGGGGCGCCGCCGACAATCACCTCTTCGAAGGCGCCCCCGAAGGCGTCGACGAGCTTGCTGCGTATGATGCTGTAGACGGCCTTTTCGAGACCGGGCACGGCGAGGACCCAGCGTATGGGCTTGCGGGTAATCATGGGCACCACGACCTTGCGGTAGATTTTCTCGAGGATGAGGGGCACGCAGATGATGAGCGATGGGCGCACCTGCCTGATGGCCCTGAGGAGTATGACGGGTGTGGGGGTCTTGCCCAGCAGTGTGATGTGGGAGCCGACGGCGAGGGGCACGAGCATGTCGAAGGCGCAGCCGTAGGCGTGGGCCAGGGGCAGGAACGAGAGGACGCGCGAGTTCTGGTAGTGGAGCTTGGAGCGGATGCCGAATACGACGTTGCCGCGCAGGTTGTCGAGGGTGAGCATCACGCCCTTCGAGAAGCCCGTAGTGCCCGATGTGTAGTTGATGACGCACACCGAGCCGCCGTCGAAGTGTCGGTAGGCGATGTCGGCCGGGGCGAAGCCGCCGGGGTATCGCTTGCGGAAGTTGCGCGTGAGGTTTGTGACGATTGACTTGTGGGTGGTGGGGGTGCGGCGGCCCTCGTTGCATCGCGGGGCGCGCTCGGCGATGACGGTGCGCGTGTCGAGCGACACGACGGCCCTCAGCTCCGGCATGGCGTCGAAGTCGAGCGAGGGGAAGATTCCGTCGGCCACGAAGAGCATCACGGCGTCGGAGTGGTTGATGATGTGCTGTGCGTCGGCGGGGTTGAAGTCGTTGAGCACAGGCACTATTATGGCACCGTAGGTGACGGTGGCCATGAATGTTATGACCCAGTTGGGCGTGTTGCGGCCCAGGAGTGCGATTTTGTCGCCGGGGACGATGCCGGCGAGTTCGAAAAACAGGTGCAGACGGGCGATGCGGCGCGCCAGGTCGCCATAACTGATTGTTTTGCCGCTCACATAGTCGGTGAGGGCCGGCAGGGGGAAATTGTCGGCAAAGCTGTGCCGGTATATCTGCAGCAGGTCGTCGTAGGGGGCGACCCGGTACTGTTCTTCGAATTGATATGTCATTTCTTATCTTTATTCAAGTTTCGCAAGTATACAACTTGCTCACTGTTTGTAGTTTTTTGGTTATAGATTATGGTTTGACAAATGCAAATACCACTACTATTAGGGTTCACAATTAGCGAACTATGGCTAACCTCTAAACGATAACCTATTAACAGTGAGCAAGTCATAGACTTGCGAAACTTTAATTATCTTTAAAATTGTCGAGACATGAGGCTATATCGCCGGCAATGCGTTCGAGTTCGCCGTTGCCGTCGATTGGGTGGTAGGTTCCCTTGGCGCGGTAGAAGTCGCGCAGGGGCGCGGTCTGACTGTGATATACGTCGAGGCGCCTGCGTATGGTGTCGATATTGTCGTCGCTTCGTCCGCTTGCCTTGCCGCGCTCGAGCATACGGCGCACGAGCTCGTCCTCGTCGACCTCGAGGCCGATTACGGCGTGCACCTCGGTGCCGTAGCCCTTGAGCATCTTTTCGAGAGCCTCGGCCTGGGCTATGGTGCGGGGGAAACCGTCGAAAATCACGCCACGGGCGGCAGTCTCGGGCTGTTCTTTAAAGATTTCGCCGAGCACCTCGAGCATGAGCTGGTCGGGGATAAGCTGCCCCTGCGAGATATAGGTGTCGGCGATTTTGCCCAGGCGCGTGCCACGTGCTATATGGTCGCGCAGCAATTCGCCGGTAGAGATGTGATGCAGACCGTAGCGGTCGATAAGACGTTCGCTCTGAGTGCCTTTACCACTACCGGGAGCTCCGAAGATAACAATGTTCATTGGATATAGCGTGTTATGATTATCGTGAGTAATCGCACTCAATTTTCCTTGAGTATATATATGTCGTTGAGGTTGCGTGCCTTGCCGTTGATGTCGAGGCCGTAGCCGATGATAAATTTGGTGGGGATTTCGAATCCGACATAGTCGGGCTTGACGGCCCTGACGAGGGCGTCGGGCTTGAAAAGCAGGGTCGCCACCTTGATTTA
>VSPF01000034.1 GCA_009775195.1 Muribaculaceae bacterium | reverse complement strand
ACGTTAATCATTTATTTGCAAGTGATTAAATATAAATGTAACGTCTAACCTAAGGCTTGTCCCGGAGGGCCAAGCTCCTATTGTAGATACCACTATAATCCCCAAAATTTTAACATTTGCACCAGAAACTCGGCTTGACCCAAAATCACTCTGATTGCTTTAAAAGCCTTTCTCGAGCGGCAAAAAACGCAAAAATCAATGTGAAATTGCGCGCATGTGAATAATAATCACTATATTTGCAAGCTGAAACAAAAGCTTGAAATTTTTATTAATAATTAAACCATAATAATCACATGCAAAGCAAAGGAAAATTAGGAAGCGTCGTTGCCGGCGTGATTGCTATTTTCTTGGTTTTGGTGTGCCTGTTCTACCTGTCGTTTACCTTTGTAAGCAGCAAGTACGAGAACCAGGCCGCCGAGTATGCCAAGGTAGAATCGGGCGACAACGATGACGCTGCCTACAACCAGGCCTACAAACACTACATGGACTCGCTTGCCGACAAAAAAGTGTATGCCGGTCTCTACACTCTCAACGATGTACGCAAATGGGGCGTGGGCCTCGGCCTCGACCTCAAGGGCGGTATGAACGTCATCCTCCAGGTCGACATGCCCGACATGCTCCGCTCGATGAAGGCCGGTGAAACCGACTCGACATTCGAGGCCGCACTCAAGGGTGCCAACGAGATGGTGGCATCGCACCAGAGCGACGATTTCGTGAGCAGCTTTATACAGCTCTACCGCCAGGCCAAGCCCCAGGCTGACTTCTCGGTAGTGTTCCAGGATGTTGTTGCCAGCGGTGCCAGCGACGAGGCTGTCCGCACAACCCTCAAGGCACAGGTAAAAGACCGCGTGGACAACTCGGCAACAAACGTGCTCCGCAACCGTATCGACCAGTTCGGCGTAGTGTCGCCCAACATCCAGGTGCTCCAGGGCAAGGATGGCCAAATCCTGCTCGAGCTCCCCGGTGTGAAGGACCACGAGCGTGTCCGTGACCTTCTCCAGCGCTCTGCCAACCTCGAGTTCTACGAAACATATACCGCCGACCAGCTCCAGGGTGCCTTCAACGCACTCCTCGGCCGTCTCGCCGCCGATACCACTATCAACGTCCAGGCCCTCCAGACCGTGCTCGGTCGTGGTGGTTATGGCGCAACCGTGGGTTACGCTCCCGATGCCAAGACCATGGCCGCTGTCGACGCCCTCCTCGAGACCGCCGCTGCCAAGAGCCTCCTTCCTTCTGACCTGCGCCTGCGCTGGGCTGTGAAACCCACCGTTCGCCAGGATGCCAACGGCCAGGAGCAGAACTTCGGCACCGCCCTCTATGCCCTCAGGGCCAACGGCGGCAAGCCCGCCCTCGACGGCAAGGCCGTGAGCGATGCCTCGTCGAACCCCGACCCCCTGCGCGGTGTCGAAGTATCGATGCGCATGAACGCCGAAGGTGCCCGCAACTGGGCCCGAGTGACCGGCCAGAACGTGGGCAAGCAGGTTGCCATCGTGCTTGACGACAAAGTTTACTCTGCCCCCAACGTCAACGACAAAATCGAGGGCGGCCAGTCGTCAATCACAGGTGACTTCTCGCTCGAAGAAGCTCGCGACCTTGCCAACGTGCTCAAATCGGGCAAGATGGATGCCAAGGTGCATATCATCTCCGATATGGTTGTAGGCCCCTCGCTGGGTAAGCAGGCTATTGAGTCCGGCTTTATCTCGTTCGTGGTGGCCCTGGTGCTCCTTATGATATTCATGATGGCCTTCTACGGCTTCATCCCCGGCTTGATTGCCAATATCTGCCTGATTTGCAACCTCTTCTTTACGATGGGTATCCTGGCATCGTTCCAGGCCGTGCTCACCATGAGCGGTATCGCCGGTATCGTGCTGTCGCTCGGTATGGCCGTCGATGCCAACGTGCTTATATTCGAACGTACTAAGGAAGAGCTCCGCGCCGGCAAGAATGTGCGCAACGCCCTCGCCGACGGTTACAGCAACGCCTTCTCGGCCATCTTCGACTCTAACCTGACATCAATCATCACCGGCGTCATCCTGCTGCTCTTCGGCACAGGTCCTATCAAGGGCTTCGCCACCACGCTGATTATCGGCCTTGTATGCTCGTTCTTCACCGCAGTATATCTGAGCCGCCTCTTCTTCCTCTGGTTCAGCAAGACCGACGCCTTCAACAAGCTCACCTTCTCGACAGGCTTGTCTAAGAAGATGTTTGTCAATGCCGGTGTCAACTTCCTCGGCCAGCGCAAAATCAGCTTCACTGTCGTAGCCGTGCTGGTTGCCGTGGTGGTGATTTCGCTCTTTGCACGCGGCCTCAACCAGGGCATCGACTTCTCGGGTGGCCGCAACTACATCGTCAAGTTCGAGCAGCCCGTCAACACTGTCGAGCTCCAGCAGGTACTTGCCGAGCAGTTCCCCGGCGCCTCTACCTCGGTTATCACAATCGAAAGTTCTAACCAGGTGCGCGTGTCGACCAACTACAAAATCAACGACGAAAACGCCGACACCGAGCGTGAAATCACCGGCAAGCTCTACACGGCCCTGCAGCCCTACCTGCGTGCCGGCATGACAGCCGAGGAGTTCTCGACCACCGATGCCTCGCAGGGTATCGTAAGTTCGCAGAAAGTAGGCCCGTCGGTTGCCGACGACATGCGCACAGACGCCTATATCGCCGTTGCCATCGCGCTGATTGCGATGTTCCTCTACATCCTTCTGCGCTTCCGCAACGTCGCCTTCTCGCTCGGCGCACTTGCCGCCGTGGCATTCACAGCGTTCACCATCATCGGCTTCTACTCGCTCTTCTACGGCGTACTTCCCTTCGCCATGGAAATCGACCAGACCTTTATAGCGGCTATTCTGACTGTAATCGGTTACCAGATAAACGATACCGTGGTGGTCTTCGACCGTGTGCGTGAAAACACGGCCCTCTATCCCAAGCAAGATTTCTTCACCACCATCAACAAGTCTATCAACACGACCCTGAGCCGTACAATCATGACCTCGGCCTCGACGCTGTTGGTACTCCTCTGTATCTTTATCCTCGGTGGCGATGCAATCCGCAGCTTCACGTTTGCGATGCTTTTCGGTGTCATCATCGGTACCTGCGCCACCATCTGGGTTGCCTGCCCGGTGGCATATCTTACCGACTCGCGCCGCAAGGCCACAGCTGCTAAGGCTGCCGCCGCAACACGATAACTAATCTAATCCTATCATAATGTAGCCCGGTTGCCGTGACGACAACCGGGCTAACTGTTTTTAACAGTCGCATGCCTGGACGCAAGAATTTTAACAAATTGAGAGCGAAAAATTTGGCTATGTCAAAAAAAATTCGTTACTTTGCACGCTGAATTGCGATGCTGGCAAAAAAGTGCCCGGAAAAGATGCAGCCGGGTTGCGATATGAGAATTGCCGAGGCGTCAATAAGTTCTTGATGTATAAAATAATAGAAATAACGATAAACCATTAACAGCCATGTCAAAGATTTGTCAAATCACGGGCAAAAAAGCAATGGTGGGAAACAACGTTTCGCACTCGAAACGTCGCACCAAACGCAAATTCAACGTTAATCTCTTCAATAAGAAATTCTATTGGGTAGAGCAGGATATGTGGATTAGCCTCACCATCTCGGCCGCCGGTCTGCGTACTATCAACAAACTCGGTCTCGACGCCGCAATGCGCCAGGCTGCCCAGAAGGGTTACCTTCAGGATTCTGACATCAAGATAATCGGTTTCTAACCCCTAATAACCACAGCGCAAAATGGCAAAGAAAGCAAAAGGCAACCGCGTACAGGTTATCCTCGAATGTACCGAACACAAGGCTTCCGGCATGCCCGGCACAAGCCGTTATATCACCACCAAGAACCGCAAGAACACCACCGAGCGTCTTGAGCTTAAGAAATACAACCCCATTCTTAAGCGTGTAACTGTCCACAAAGAAATCAAATAAACACTACTGAGATATGGCAAAGAAAACCGTCGCAACCCTCCAGAAGGGTGAAGGCCGCACCTACAGCAAGGTTATCAAGATGGTGAAGTCGCCCAAGACAGGCGCTTACACCTTCCAGGAGCAAATGGTTCCCAATGATGCTGTGAAAGAAGCACTCAAATAATATACACCAACCACCATACATGCGGCGCGTATCCCACACGGGTACGCGCCGTTTTGATTTTAGTGGCCAAGCCAAAATTATGGTGCATGTTTAGTTGGATGGGGATGTGGCTATTGTAGGAGCTGGTACCTCCGGGACCAGCCATTTTCGAGGCAATGCTTTTCATTTATATACAAGCAGTTAAATGTAACGGCCGACCTAAGGCTTGCCTCGGAGAGTCAAGCTCCTATCGTTGAGAACCATCATCTTTTATATTATTTAATTATGCATAATGGTTTCGGGTTGTGCTGATTTAAGTGGCCGATGATGAGTATGGGTCGGTGGTCGATGATGATTGTGTCGGCAAGCGTGCCACGGCCCATCCGGCCCGTACCGCCGACCATGACGGGGGCGAGGCCCGGGTTGGTAAACAGCGTATTGGCCGGGTGGATGCTTACTTTTTCTGGGTTGGTGGCATCGATAGTCATTATGGTGCCTGCCGGGGCGTCGTTGTAGAGTGCCAGCGGGCTGTCGCCTCGATAGGGGTCGACGACGCGGTAGAGGCTGGGCTGCGTCGTCGATTGCTGCGCCCACACGCGCCACGGGTGCTTGTCGGGGTCGAGCAATGCCGCGTTGATTGAGATGATAGGGAGAGCCCAGCGGTCGATAAATGTTGATGTGCCGCAGTCGGCCCACTCGCTGTCGCTGTTCAGGTCGAGATATTCGATTGTCGGGGCGAGGTCGCTGTCGGCAACGGCGAGATTGAAGCGGCCCTCGGCTTGGTCGTAAGTGCTCGGGGTTGAGTAGACATACGGCACCCACGTGTTGCGCTGTGCAACGATGTCGCGTGCATCGCTGATGTCGGTTATGCCGTCGCCGCCGTGCACGTAAGGTGTGCCGTCGACGAGTGATATGCGGCGGCTGATGCCGGGGCCTTCGACGATATAGGTGCCGTCGGATATGGTGACGCTGACGGGCGTATGGATAAAGCTGCGCGTGTAGGTGGCCGTCGATTTCTCCCCGGCGCTTCGCCTAATTGTCACTCTGTGTGAGACTTCATCGGCTTTGACAGTGATGATGTCGGCGGCGTTCGGCGCGAGGGCGTCGTTGGTATAATCTATTTTCAAGGGCATCGTCGCGCTTCCGGCCTCAAATAGCAGGGTAGGGGGAGCCTTGGCCGAGCCCTTGTCGGCGCGGACATCGATGCTTACAGTCTGCCCGGGGGCACTGTCGCCGTTCTCGCGGAGCAATGTCAATGTTATTGCGCAGCTTGTGCCCGTGATTATATAGTCGGAAGGCGACGAGGGGGCGAAGCTGATGTCATGGGCGAGGGGCTCGGGTTGCGGTTCGTCGGGGCGTGTGGCAGGGTTGCTGCCACAGGCAGCGCACAGCCATGCGGCAAAGGCAAGGAGGCTATAGCGTGTAATCGACACAGGCGCGTGCGGCAAGCAAGGGCTTAATAATTGCCACGCAGGCAAGGTGCGCCGGGTGGGTGGCGTAGGTCGCCAGGTCGGCATAGTCGCGGCATGTGGCGGTGAGCACGATGTCCCAGTTGCCTTTGTCGGGCCCGTCGTTGATGCCTACCTCGGCGCTCTCGAGTTGTGAAATTGTGGCCGGCAGGGCCTCGATGGCCTTTTTGAAATCAGCAGCTTTGGCCGCCTTGTCCGCTCCTTCGAGTCGGAACATTACGATATGTTTTACCATAGTTATCTCTCTTTTATAGATGATGCCTGTGCTGCAAAGGTACGACAAAATTGGCGATAAGGCATCGTTTTTACATCAGAAAATGATGGGGCGTGTGTCGAAATGAGAAGTCGTCTTCCCAAAATGCCCTATGACAAAAAGACCTCGGAGAGGTCGCGCTGTTCATACAGGGCATCCTCTCCGAGGATATTTCAGTATTGGTTTTCATTTAACCCCACGAATAATCGTGGGGTTAACCACAATATCGTCCTCTCCGAGGACTCAGGCTTATGTCATTTGGACATGCTATTTTTCACGCTTAGCATCGTCTATCCTATGGCTCGCTGGGCGCCAAGCTCCTGCCGCTGCCTGCGTCGTTATTTGTAGAGTTTCTCTCGGAGTTCGGCTACGCGGGGGTCGGCGATGTAGTCGTCGTATTCGGTGAGCTTGTCGATGATGCCGTTGGGTGTTAGCTCGATGATGCGGTTGCAGACCGTCTGGATAAACTCGTGGTCGTGCGATGACATGAGTATTACGCCCTTGAAGCCCTGTAGGGTGTTGTTGAAGGCCTGGATTGACTCGAGGTCGAGGTGGTTTGTGGGCGAGTCGAGCACCATGGTGTTGGCGTTGCGCAGCATCATGCGCGCTATCATGCAGCGCATCTTCTCGCCGCCCGACAGCACCGATGCCTTTTTGAGCACGTCCTCGCCCGAGAAGAGCATCTTGCCCAGGAAGCCTTTGAGGTAGATTTCCGACGAGTCGTCGCTAAACTGCGACAGCCAGTCGACGAGGTTGTAGTCGGTGTTGAAAAACGCCGAGTTGTCGAGCGGCAGGTATGCCGTGGTGATGGTCTGCCCCCACTCGTATGTGCCGGCGTCGGCCTTGCGGTTGCCGTTGATGATTTCGAATAGCGCGGTCATGGCCCTGGGGTCGTGGCTGAGGAAGGCCACCTTGTCGCCCTTCTCGATTTGGAAATTGACGTCGCGGAAGAGCACCTTGCCGTCGACCGATGCCGTCAGGCCCTTGACCTCGAGGATTTTGTTGCCTACCTCGCGCTCGGGGGTGAAGATTATGCCCGGGTAGCGGCGCATAGAGGGCTGTATTTCCTCGATGTTGAGTTTCTCGAGCATCTTCTTGCGCGAGGTGGTCTGCTTGCTCTTGGCCACGTTGGCACTGAAGCGGCGTATGAACTCGAGAAGCTCGGCGCGTTTTTCTTCGGCTTTCTTATTGGCCTGCTGCTGCTGGCGCAGGGCGAGCTGCGAACTTTCATACCAGTACGAATAGTTGCCGGCGAATAGCTGCAGGCGGTTGTAGTCTATGTCGAGGGTGTGTGTGCATACCGAGTCGAGGAAGTGGCGGTCGTGAGATACGACGAGCACGGTGTTTTCGAAATTCGACAAGTAGTTCTCGAGCCAGGTCACGGTGTCGAGGTCGAGGTCGTTGGTTGGCTCGTCGAGCAAGAGGTTGTCGGGGTTGCCGAAAAGGGCCTTTGCCAGCAGCACGCGCACCTTTTCGTTTGCACTCACGTCGCGCATGAGCATGTAGTGTCGGTCTTCGGCGATACCGAGGCCGCTGAGGAGTGCTGCGGCATCGCTCTCGGCGTTCCAGCCCTCGAGCTCGGCAAAACGTTCCTCGAGCTCGGCAGCGCGCACGCCGTCGGCGTCGCTGAAGTCGGGCTTGGCGTAGAGTGCGTCTTTTTCCTGCATGATGTCCCATAGCACGGTGTGGCCGCGCAGCACTGTTTCGAGCACGGTACAGTCGTCAAATTTGAAGTGGTCCTGCTCGAGAACGCTCATGCGTTCGCCGGGGCCTTGTGAAATTGTGCCGGCTGTGGGCGCGAGCTGGCCCGACAGCATACGCATCAACGTAGATTTGCCGGCACCGTTGGCTCCGATAATGCCATAGCAGTTGCCGGGAGTGAATTTGAGGTTGACATCCTGAAACAGAGGCTTTTTGCCAAATTGGATGCCAAGGTTGCTTACTGTAATCATTTTGTATATTGGAAATCGGGTGCAAAGTTACTGAAAAATTTGCTATGATAGAAATTTTATGTATTTTTGTAGCCATAAACCATTGATAAACAACGTGCCCAGATTTAATCCAACCACCGGCGAGTGGGAAGGCCTCGAGCCGCCCAGTCTCCCACGCTATAATTCATCGTCGACAAGCACGCGCAACGACTATGGCGCGTCGGTGATAGATATGTCGAACGGCGGCGGCTTTGCCCGCACGCCTTACCGCCCCTCGCTCTTCGAGCGCATCAACGAGTCGGTGGCCGCTGTCGGCGACTGGCTGGCTGATTTTTCCGACAATTTCCGCTCGAAGCTCTCTACCGGTCTCACATGGCTCTTCTGGATTGCCGGTGCTATCGGGCTGATAGCCATGGCTTTCAACGGCCATTGGATAATGGCCATAATCGTCGGCCTTGTTGCCGGCTCGATTTACGTATATGCCACCATGATTGTGGCCGTCATACTGTCGTGGCTGGTGTTCATACCGATTGCCTTGCTCAGGTTCATATTTTATAATGTATGGACGCTGATGATTGCCATTGCCGTGTGCGTGGCGGCATGGGTGGGCTCGGAGCGCGTTTTGCCTGACTATACGCACCATGAGGAAGCTGTCGAGACCGTGGCCCCGCTGGTATATTACTGCGAGGCATGGGTGCTCAATGTGCGCGACCAGCCCGACAAGTCCGGCAATGTGATAGGCGTGGTGCAGAGGGGCGACGTGGTAAATGTGACCGACCTCTATGCCGGCGAAGACTTTGCTGCTATTGACTTTAACGGGCAAAAAGCCTATGTGTCACGTAAATATATATCGCAAGATGCGCCGCAATAGATTGCTTGCCATAATAGCGGGCCTGTGCTGCGTCCTTGCGGCCAGCCCGTGCACGTCGCTGATAGCGTCGGGGTCGGCAACGGCCTCGGGGCGACCCTTGCTGTGGAAGCATCGCGACACCTCGGCCGCGACCAATTTCATACACCGCGTAGAGCAGGAAGGCAAGATTGGATATGTCGGCCTCTTCAACGGCGGCGACACTCTTGCCCTCGACCAGGCGTGGATGGGCATGAACGATGCCGGATTTGCCATAATGAACACGGTTGCCTACAACCTGCCCGAAAACGACCCCGCGTGGATTGACCGCGAGGGCTATGTTATGGCGCAGGCCCTGCAGACGTGTCGCACGGTCGATGATTTCGAGCAGTTGCTCCGCCGCCTTCCCCGGCCTATGGGCGTGCGCACCAACTTCGGCGTGATTGATGCGCATGGCGGGGCGGCCTATTTCGAAACATGCGACTACAGCTTTGTGCGTTACGATGCGGCAGATGCGCGCCAGGGCGTAATGGTGCGTACCAACTATGCCTATAGCGGTACTCCCGACGAGGGCATGGGCTACATACGCCATCAGAATGTAGTTGACCTGCTGCAGGCCCAGATAGATACCGGCAGTCTGACTCCGGCGTCGCTGACCGAGGGGGTGAGCCGTTCGTTCTACAATTCGCTCACAGGTTTCGACATGGCCGAGAGCAGCGACAGCTGGGCTGTAGACCAGGACTTCGTGCCACGCTACTCCTCGACTGCCTCGATAGTCGTCGAGGGCGTGTTGCCGGGCGAGACTGCCGACACCCAGGTCATGTGGGCCAACATAGCCTATCCGCCGTGCAGCTATGTCGTGGCTGTGACCAATAGCGAGGTGCCTCCGTGTGTCGACGCAACGGCTGCCGACGGTACGGCGCGTGCGCCGATGGCCGTAGAGGCGGCCGAATTAAAGGCCCTGGTCTTCCCCGTGAGCCGTGGAAGTGGCAGCCGGTATATAAATCTTGAGGCTTTACGGCCTATAAATGAAGAAAATTATCAAAAATCGCTCGAAACGTATTCAAATTTTCGCAAAACGCATAAATAATACTCGCGGCGAAATCGGACGTTTGGGCAAATTCTATGGCAATTTGTCAGAATGAGATATGTAAATATGGTCTAAAAAGTATGTTGTAAAACATAACGCCACGGCATATTTAATATTTAACATATTTTAGTATTATAGATATATTTTTACGTAAATATTGTTTATATTGATAATCTTCATTTAAAGAGTGCTGCAAATGTAAAAATGCAAGTAAAAGTAGAAAATTGATTGCAGCGCGAAGAGCAGGGCTAAAAATGGCAAATTGTAAAAGTTTTGCAAGTCGAAAAACTATTCTTAACTTTGCAATGGAAATGATACGACAAGCATTGCAGGATGCTTTTTCATATTAAACAAACCTGGAATAGACATATAAATCTAACATTAAGTACTATGTGTAAGAACGCAAGGCCCGTCTGAGAAGATAGGCCTTGTTTCGTTATATACACCGCGAGAATTTTCTTTGCTAATGTCCCTATATTTTAGTAATTTTGCAAAAGATATGGGACGAATATTGTCAATAGATTTTGGCCGTCGGCGCTGCGGCATAGCAGTCACCGACCCTTTGCGTATAGTCGCGTCGGGCCTCGCCACGGTGGCTACGGCACAGCTCAACGACTTTGTCGCCAACTATGTCAGGGCCGAGGACGTAGACCTGATTGTCGTGGGCGAGCCCCGTGACATGCACGGCAACCCGTCGGAGTCTACGCGCTACCTCAAGCCGGCCATGGCGAGGCTGCGCAAGGTGCTGCCCGATATGGAGATAGTATCTTTCGACGAGCGCTTTACATCTGTCTTGGCCCACCGGGCGATGCTCGACGGCGGCCTCGGCAAGATGGCGCGTCGCGACAAGGCCCTTGTCGACGAAATCTCGGCAACCATCATCCTCAACGACTACTTGCAGAGTCGTGCATACCAAGAAAGAAAATAATACCAAGATATGAAATTACCAGTATACCTATACGGCCACCCGGTGCTCCGTGCTGTCAGTGAGCCTGTGGCAAAAGATGCCGAGGGCATCAAGGAGCTTGTGGCGCTGATGTTCGATGCCATGTATGAGTCTGAGGGCGTAGGCCTTGCCGCTCCCCAGATAGGTAAGAACATCCGCCTTGTCGTCATAGATGCCGACCCGGCGAGTGACAGCTTCCCCGACTGTGCCGGCCGCAAATTCGCTCTTATCAACCCCGTTGTCGAGGTTCTCGACGGCGACACGGTATCGCGCCCGGAGGGCTGCCTCAGCCTGCCCGGCATCAGCGAGAATGTGCCACGTGTCGAGCATATCCGCCTCACGTGGCTCGACGAGGACTTCAACGAGCACAGCGAGGAAATCAGCGGCTACCTTGCCCGCATCGTGCAGCATGAGTGTGACCACCTCGAGGGCAGGCTCTTTATCGACCACCTCTCGGGCATACGCAAGCAACTGATTAAAGGCAAACTCAACCGCATACTCACCGGCAACCTCAGCGTAGACTACCCGGTGCGCTTCGGCCCCGGCGCGAAACGCCGCCGCTAAGCTATTAATAAACAGCTCAACTTGAAAAACGCATGGCTGACGATAAAAAAGTAATATTCTCAATGGTGGGCGTAAGCAAGATTTACCCGCCTCAGAAACAAGTTCTCAAAGACATCTACCTGTCGTTTTTCTATGGTGCGAAAATAGGCATCATAGGCCTCAACGGTTCGGGTAAGTCGTCACTCCTTAAAATTATCGCCGGAATCGACAAAGACTATCGCGGCGAAGTGGTGTTCTCGCCCGGATACTCGGTCGGCTACCTTGAGCAGGAGCCGCACCTCGACCCGTCGAAGACCGTGATTGAGGTTGTGCGCGAAGGCGTGCAGCCAGTGATGGACTTGCTTGCCGAGTTCGAGAAGGTCAACGAGGCCTTCGGCGACCCCGACGTGCTCGAAGACCCCGACAAGATGGACGCGCTCATCGCCCGTCAGGCAGAGTTGCAGGATGCCCTCGATGCCGCCGACGCCTGGAATATCGACAGCAAGCTCGAGCGTGCCATGGATGCCCTGCAATGTCCGCCCGACGACCAGCCGGTGACCACGCTGTCGGGTGGCGAACGCCGCCGCGTGGCCCTGTGCCGCCTGTTGCTGCAGCAGCCCGACGTGCTGTTGCTCGACGAACCTACCAACCACCTCGACGCCGAGTCAATCGACTGGCTCGAGCAACACCTCAACCAGTATCCAGGCACAGTAATCGCCATCACCCACGACCGCTACTTCCTCGACCACGTGGCCGGATGGATACTCGAACTCGACCGTGGCGAGGGTATACCATGGAAGGGCAACTACTCGTCGTGGCTCGACCAGAAGACCAAACGCATGGCCCAGGAGGAAAAGCAGGCGTCGAAACGCCGCAAGACCCTCGAACGCGAACTCGAGTGGGTGCGCATGGCGCCAAAGGCCCGTCAGGCCAAGGGCAAGGCACGCCTCAACAGTTACGACAAACTGCTCAACGAAGACCAGCGCCAGCGCGAGGAACGCCTTGAAATATTCATACCCAACGGCCCGCGCCTGGGCAATAAGGTAATCGAGGCCAGCCACCTTGCAAAAGCTTTCGGCCACAAGGTGCTGTTCAAGGACCTGTCGTTCGCCCTTCCTCCCAACGGCATAGTCGGCGTCATCGGTCCCAACGGCGCCGGCAAGACTACGCTATTCCGCCTGATTATGGGCCAGGAGCAACCCGACAACGGTTCTTTCGAGGTCGGCGAGACTGTCAAAGTCGCCTACGTAGACCAAAGCCACCACGACTTGTTGCCCGAGCGCACGGTCTATGAGGTAATCTCGCAGGGCGTGGAGAGCTTCCGCATGGGTGGCCGCGATGTCAATGCCCGTGCCTATCTGTCGCGTTTCAACTTTACCGGTGCCGACCAGGAGAAGAAAATCGGCGTGCTGTCGGGTGGCGAACGCAACCGCCTGCACCTTGCCATGGCGCTTAAGGAAGAGGGCAATGTGCTGCTGCTCGACGAACCTACCAACGATATCGACGTCAACACCCTGCGTGCCCTCGAGGAAGGTCTCGAAGACTTTGCCGGATGCGCCGTGGTTGTGAGCCACGACCGCTGGTTCCTCGACCGCATCTGCACCCACATACTGTCGTTCGAAGGCGATGGCAACGTGGTGTTCTACGAAGGGTCATACTCCGACTACGAAGAATATATGAAGATGCAGAATGGCGGCAAGGAGCCCCCTCGGCGCCGCTATCGCAAACTGATGGAATAAGCCGTCGGTTTCCGCGCAATACAATCCCCGAAAGGGTATAACCGGCAATAAAAGCAAGCGGTTATACCCTTTCGGGGATTATTTTTTGGGCTTCTGCAATGGCAATTAATCAAGCAGATATGCGAAGTGCTTATATGCGAGGTCTTGCAATGATATTTCGCCATCGTCGAGACGTTTTGCATCGGTGGTGCTGACTTTGTCGCGAAGAGGTGTGGAGTCGTGGTATTCGGCTGTTATAAACGTGTCGTTACCAGCGGTTTCGATTGCAATATTGCTGAATGGTGAAGAATCGGCTTGGCGCGATGTGTAGTTGATTGAGTACGGAATATCTCGCACCCTGCCGGGAGTGGGAGTCAAAATTCCCTGTTTTACAAGCGCGTCAATGTCGCGCAGGGCTGTGTCTTTTGACACGCCTGCTATTCTTTCCCAATTCTTGGCTGTCAATTTAGCGTCATAACCGTCGAGATATTTGTTTAGAACCATTCGCTGCCGGTCGGTTATAATTGCTTGACAATGAGTATTCCAGAAAGTCGCCTTTCTTAGGACGAGCGAAAGCATGGCATTTGAGTCCTCTACAGCGGCTATAATCGCATTGAAATACCACACGAGCCATTCGGTAATGTCGCCGTCGCCTCTCTGCGTCTTCTCCAATACCTTGTAATAGTGGTTTTTGTCTTTGAGTATTTGTCGGCTGAGGCTATAGAAATGCATCCCGTCGCCGTCGAGGGCGGCCATAACCATGTCGGATATGGCTCGGCCTATACGCCCGTTGCCATCGTCAAATGGGTGTATGCTCACAAACCATAGGTGCGCAATGGCCGATTTTAGGATTCCCGGATGATTGTCGGGGTGGTTCATCCAGTCAATGAACCGTTTCATTTCAATAGCAACACGTCCGGCCGATGGTGCGCGGTAGTGAATCCTTTCCCTGCCAAACATGCCTGAAACAACCGACATCTCATCGGTGCGGTAAGCTCCGATAACAATGTCGGTTTTGTTAGGGAAAAGTGCGCGGTGCCAGTTGAAAAGTCTCTCTTCGGTCAGGGCTTCTTTTTGGTTATGCGTAGCGTCAAGCATCATTTCAACTATGCCGTCGACATAATGGGTGGGGTCTTTGCTCTTTTGCAATGAAACACCGAATTTGCGAGCCACCGAGCTACGCACTTCGTCGGTGTCGAGGCGCACGCCTTCGATTTCCGACGAAGCAACCACATCGTTGGTCACAGCCTCGACGGTGGCTGCCAGCTGGCTGTCGAAACCGATTGCAGCCATTCGTCCTGCCAGATAGCCAAGCCTGTGCATGGCTTGCAACTGTAGGGCGTTGATGGTGCTGGCGTCCCATCTGAAATCTGTCCAGTTATCGTATTCGTGTATAAACATTGCTCAAGATTTATAATTTATCGACGGCAAATATATAAAAAAGCCTGATAACTCGCAAATTTTGCGAGTTAGTAGGCGCAAGTTGTGTATGAAAATTTTTGCTTTTGCTCTGAAATTTTCATATTTGACAGAAATTTGTTAATTTTGCAGCTAAAATTTAGCGAGAAAATGAAGATAGCGATTGTGGGCGCCTCGGGCGCTGTAGGTCAGGAATTTATCGATGTTCTTAACGGCTCGTCGATGCCTGTCGACGAACTCAGGCTTTTCGGGTCGGAGCGCAGTGCCGGGCGCAGGTACCATTTTCGCGGATGCGAGACCCAGCCCGTCAGGGTGCTTGGCGCAAACCCCCGTGACTTCGAGGGCATAGACTTTGCCTTTGTGTCGGCCGGTGGTGACGTGTCGAAGCAGTATGCTCCCGAAATCACCTACTATGGAGCCACGATGATAGACAATAGCAGCGCCTTCCGAATGGACGACGACGTGCCCCTGGTCGTGCCAGAGGTCAACGGTGCCGACGCCCTCGACGCCCCGCGCAATATCATCGCCAACCCCAACTGCACGACCATACAGATGGTCGTAGCTCTCAAGCCCATCAATGATTTGTCGCCAATCGAGCGTGTGCATGTGGCCACGTACCAGGCTGCGAGCGGTGCCGGCGCTACCGGCATGGCCGAACTGCGTGAACAGACCGAACAAGTCGTAGCTGGTGAACAAGTGACGCACAAAAAGTTTGTGAGCCAGTTGGCTATGAACCTCATACCGCATATCGACACCTTTACCCACAACGGCTATACGCGCGAGGAGATGAAGATGCACAACGAGACCAAGAAAATCATGCATGCCCACGCTCTCGAAGTGAGCGCCACCTGCGTGCGCGTGCCCGTAGAGAGGGCGCATAGCGAGGCGATATGGGTGCGCACAGCCGACCCCATCGGCGTTGCCGAGGCCCGCATGGCATTTGCCTCGGCCGAGGGCGTGGTGCTTGTCGACCGTCTCGAGCCGCTCGGCTACCCGATGCCCCTCTTTGTTGCCGGCAGCGACCCCGTATATGTGGGCCGTGTGCGCGCCGACCTTGCCGACCCCAACGGCTTGTCGTTCTGGACTGTCGCTGACCAGATACGCAAGGGCGCGGCCCTCAATGCCGTGCAGATTGCACAATATATACTTGACCATAGATGATACCTCTCGCGCAAGCCCTGGTGACACAGCCGGTGCAGATATTCTTTATCGTGCTGGCTATCATCCTCTTTGCGCCTTTGTTGCTCAACAAGCTCAAAATCCCCCACATCATAGGCATGATTGTTGCCGGTGTGGTAATCGGGCCTTACGGGCTCAACATCCTCGACAACGATTCGTCGTTTGCCGTTTTCGGCCAGGTGGGGCTTCTCTACTTGATGTTCCTTGCCGGTCTCGAAATCGACATGTACCATCTGCGCCTCAACCTCGGGCGCGGACTTGTCTTCGGTGCCCTGACCTTGCTCATACCCCTTGCCATGGGCATATTGTCGAGCGTGTATATACTTGGCCTTGACTGGACTACCTCGTTCCTCCTCGGGGCAATGTATGCCTCGCATACCCTGCTGGCCTATCCTGTCGCCGCCCGTTTCGGCATCACCAAGGCCCCTGCCGTGGTCATGGCGATAGTAGGCACGATAATAGCCGTAATCGGTGCCCTGCTCGTGTTGGCGGCTACGGTGAGTGTGCGGCAGGAAGGATATTTCAATGTCGTCGCCATCGCCCTGTTGATGCTGAAACTCGGCGTATGGGTGGCCGCGCTGCTATATCTCTATCCGCGTATGACGCGCTACTTTTTCAAGAAGTTCAGCGACAAGGTCACGCAATATGTCTTTGTGCTCCTGCTTGTGTTTTTCGCGGCGTGCTCGGCACAGTTAATCGGTCTCGAGCCGGTGCTCGGGGCGTTTTTCGCCGGCCTGCTGCTCAACAGGTATATACCGATAGCCTCGCCGCTGATGAGCTCGATAGAGTTTGTGGGCAATGCGCTTTTCATACCCTATTTCCTTATCAGTGTGGGCATGATGATAAATGTGCGCGTATTCGGCGATACGGCTACGCTCGGTGTGGCCGCCATAATGCTTGCCGTCGCCCTGGTGAGCAAATGGGTGCCGGCGTGGATTGCGCAGCGGCTCAACGGCTTTGGCAGCGAGAGCCGCAATGTGATGTTCGGCCTCACGGCGGCGCACACGGCTGTCGCACTGGCCGTTGTGACGGTGGGCTACCGCCTCGAGATGTTCGACGAGCGCATACTCAACAGCACCATAGCCGTCATCCTGGTCACCTGCGCCGTGGCACCCCTCATCACCTCGGGTGCCGCCGCAAGGCTGAAGGTGCGTATGATTGAAGAAGACCCCGACCATGCCACTGCCAAAAACCGCAGAAACAACAATACGCTCATCGGTGTGGCAAACCCCATCACCACCCCTGCGCTGGTCGAGATGGCCGTGCTGATGCGCAACACGCGCGGCACTCACCATTTCTACGCCCTGCACGTGCGCAACGACAACAGCCCTGCAGCCAAGGCCCTGTCGCGCAACTCGCTCGAGGCTGCCCGGCGCACGGCCTCGGCTGCCGACACCGGTATCGAGACCCTCGACCGCTACGACCTCAACACCGTTACCGGCGTGCTCAATGCAATCGAGGAGCGCGACATAACCGAAATAATGCTCGGCATGCACCGGCGCACCACCGTCATAGACTCGTTTTTCGGCATCAAGGTAGAGCAGTTGCTGCGGTCGACAAACCGCATGATTATCATTTCGCGCTGCTTCATACCGGCCGGTACCATCACCCGTGTAGTCGTATGGGTGCCTGCCGATGCCCAGTACGAGACAGGCTTTAACCGCTGGGTGCGGGCCTTGTCGCGACTGACGCGCCAGGTAGGCTGCCGCATCATATTCTGCTGTCCGGCCGAGGTGCAGCCGCTTATCCGTGGGGTTATTTACTCGGAGAACTACGGCATAAGGTGCGAGTTCCAGACCACCGAGGGGTGGGACGACCTGATACTGATGTCGAACCGGGTGCTCGACGACGACCTCTTTGTAGTGATTGGTGCCAGGGTGCAGTCGGTGTCATACCGGGCCGAGATGGCCGAGCTGCCGACATTCCTGCAGCGTCATTTCTCGCGTAACAACCTGATGATGATATATCCCGAGCAGTTCGGCGAGGCCCCTGTGCTGACCTCGTTTACCGACCCCTTGTCGTCTGACCTTGCCACGGCACCGTCGCCGCTCATGCTCTCGTTGCGCAAACTATTCAAGGTCTTTAAGTTATGAACGTCATAGAGATAAACGACCTCTCCGATGAGCGCGTGCGCCCCTTTGCGTCGCTAACCGACAGGCAGTTGAGGTCGGAGGCCGGACTGATAATAGTAGAAAGCCCCAAGGTCATAATGTCGGCGCTCGATGCCGGCCTCGAACCTGTGTCCTTGCTGTGCGAAGGGCGGCACATAGCCGGTGACGCTGCCTCGGTGATAGCGCGGTGCCAGTCTATGCCCGTCTATACGGGCAGCCGCGAACTACTGGCCTCGCTGACAGGCTATACCCTGACACGCGGTGTGCTGTGCGCCATGCGTCGCCCCGGCGCAGTGCCGCTGGCCGATATTTGCCGCGATGCGCGACGCTTGGCGGTAATTGACGGTGTGTGCGATACGACAAACATAGGCGCGATATTTCGCTCGGCAGCCGCCCTCGGTATCGACGGAGTGGCGCTGACCAAGACGAGCTGCGACCCTCTGAACCGCCGCGCCATACGTGTGTCGATGGGCACGGTGTTTAAGATTCCATGGTGCATGTTGCCCGACGATGCCTACGCCGCCTTGCGCGGCGAGGGCTTCAAAATCGCCGCCATGGCACTGACCGACGACAGTGTGGCCGTCGACGACCCCGCCATGAACTCCGAGCCACGCCTCGCCATAGTGCTCGGCACCGAGGGCGACGGGCTGAGTGCCGGCGCCATAGCCGGTGCCGACTACGTGGCGCGCATACCCATGAGCAGGGGAGTGGACTCGCTCAACGTCGCCGCCGCCTCCGCCGTCGCCTTCTATGTGGTCACAAGGTGAAGAGATTCTCGGCATAGTACTGTTGTGTGCCGGGTATGCTTTGCTGAGAGTCTTTCTAAAAAATAAGGTGCCGGAGCGGACTAACCGCCCCGGCACCGGGTTTATAGGGGATAGGCTACGACGGTCAGAGTTTTACTTTGAACGTTTGTCCGTCGGCATATACGATGTAAAATCCGGGTACGAGGGAGAAGCCCGTCTCATTGCCGCAGGCATCGGCATAGGCCGTCAGTGAACCTGCGAGGGTATAGATGCGGATTTCGTCCCGGGCACCGGCGACAACTATTTGTCCGTTTGCCGTGTAGACACTGATGAGTGGTGTGCTACCGGCAACGTTTTCGACGCCGCTGTTAGCCTCTACGTAGACATGAATGCTATCGAACACTCCGGAGTCATCGACGCATTTGGCTGTAACCAGTTCGTCGCCTACACGCAGAGCTGTGATAAGGCCGTCTGGAGTTACTGAAAGTACGGGATTGTGGGTCAAACCGAAATTACGGTGCATATTTAGTTTGGTAAAATTGTGGCTATTATAGGAGCTTGGACCTCCGGGACAA
>VSPF01000033.1 GCA_009775195.1 Muribaculaceae bacterium | reverse complement strand
GTCCTCGGCAAGTAAGGGCTAAGGCCGCAACTTCATTTTTTAATCTTGCGGACGAGGCTTTTAAGACGTTCGACGAGTTTCCGGGGTATTCGACGCATCACGGGATGAGCCACTCCGGCAAGTAACCGTTGTGTATGGAATTTAAAGACAAAGCCCGGAGTGGACAGGGCCGCGACTGCAAGATTCATCATTTCGGTCGCACGTTTTGACGCTTCCCGGGGGTCGTAGCTCTCATTCGGGACTTCATTAATCTTTGTTATTACAGCCACAACATATTGGTCGGCATACACCGAACAGCTCACATCCGCGATGCCTGCAAGTTCTTGGTTTACGTCAATACTATCCTTTCTATTCCATATCACCAACTTACCATCACGACATTCGATGTTGTATTGATGGAATCCATTATATGCCTCACGCTCAGCCTCATTAATATGATGATGCAGATAGAGCACACCACCCTTGCGCAGCACTTGCAGACTTTCGTAAATTCCGAGCATAGGGTTGGCGCAATGGTCTAAGGCATTGCGCACATGCACCACATCTACGCTGCCTGGCTCATAGAGGGTCGACAGCAGTTCAATCATACCTTCGCGCAGCCGCTGGCGGTCATTCCGAGTACTGTCTAAAATCCCGTTGTAAAATCTTGCGAGAGGGTCGATGAGATGCAGCTCGGTGGCCGGGGTGTCGAACTCCGTTCCCAATACATAACTTAGGGCACACCCCACATCGACCATCACCGGCCGGCTACCCGACTGCGAGAGGAATTTTTGAATGTCAAAATTATCGAGGGCGCACTTCTTGCCATAATCACTCCACGAATAAAGTGCCTCAAGACTTTTGGGATGCGAGTAATAGCTCTTCCAGAAAGCGATTTCATACGGTATTCCCTTAAGCCATCGAAGGAATGATTGCTGTTCGTCAGTGGTCATATTGAGAATTAACTTATTGCAGTTACTATAATAATCGGAGATGCAATGGCAAGATGTGGCTGAGACCACGCCAAATACAAAATTACGCTAATTTTTCCTAATCTCAAAATTTAAGTTTCCGCAGCGGCGAACAGCCGTCTTGACATATTGGAATTTTTTCGTAACTTTGCAGTTTGAAAAAGCCGCAGAGCGGCACCAATCATACGTATGAAACGATATAACATAATCAACAATGCCATGGGCTGGCTGTGCTTCGTCATAGCCGCCGCCACTTACCTTCTCACGGTAGAGCCTACGGCAAGCTTCTGGGACTGCCCGGAATTTATTCTACAAGGATTCAAACTCGAAGTCGGCCACCCGCCGGGGAACCCCATCTTCATGCTGGCCGCACGCTTCTTTATCACCCTCTTCGGCGGTACGGCTGCAAAGGCCGCCCTCGCGGTCAACTGCATGTCGGCATTACTGAGCGCAGCGACCATACTGCTGCTCTTCTGGTCGATAACCCACCTGGTTCGCCGACTGATAGTTCGCGACAAGGCTACCGAAATCAACTGGTGGCAGATGGTTCTCATCATGGGTGGCGGCGTATGCGGAGCCTTGGCTTACACGTGGAGCGACACCTTCTGGTTCTCGGCTGTCGAAGGTGAGGTTTATGCCTTCTCGTCGTTCTGCACCGCCTTGGTCGTATGGCTGATGTTCAAATGGGAAAACCGCGCCGACCAGCCCCACTCCGACCGCTATCTTGTGTTGATTGCGTACGTCATCGGCGTATCGATTGCAGTGCATCTGCTCAACTTGCTCTGCATACCTGCCCTCGGCCTCATATTCTACTATCGTAAATGGCGCAATGTCAACGCAAAAGGTTCACTAATCGCCCTCGGCGTGTCGTGCGTCATAGTCGGAGCCATCCTCTACGGCCTCGTGCCGGGCTTCATCGAGGTTGCCCAGTGGTTCGAGTTGCTCTTTGTCAACGGATTTCACCTGAGCTACAACATGGGCGTCCTGATTTACGCCGTGCTGTTGGTAGCTGTGTTCATAATGTCGATTAAGACGCTCTACGCTGCCAATAACCCCGGTGCCGCACGCCTGTGGTTCTTCCTCGCCATTGCCATGTCGGGCATGCCCTTTATCGGCCACACCCTGTGGGTCGGCATCGTACTGCTTATCGCCTTGGCTATCTGGCTTTGGGGTTTCTGCAAAAGAATCCCCGTGCGCATATTCTCGCTCATCGTAATCAGCATTTTCGTTATATTTATCGGCTATGCCTCCTACGCGCTGCTGCTTATCCGTGCCAGTGCCAACACGCCGATGAACCAGAATGCACCCGACAACGTGTTTGCCCTCGCCTCATACCTCAACCGTGAGCAGTATGGCGACCGCCCCCTCTTCAACGGCCCCGTTTTTGCCGAGACCGTCGTCGAGCAGGAATATCCGGCCGAGTCGGGCAACTACTTCGTGATGGTTGACGAATATGGCCGTCCCCAGACCCGCATCATCGACGGCTATCTCCGCGACGAGAACGGTTCGCCCTTCAATACCCCCGAGGGTATCTACACCAAGGTAGTCAAAGACCATCCCAGCCAACACGACGAATATGTCAAGGAAGTAGAGCGACCCAACTACCGCACCATGAGCGACCTCGACATGCTTATGACACGCATCTACTCGTCGGACGAACGCCACGTGCAGGGCTACAAGGCATGGGCCGGATATATCACACCCGACATCAACGCCATACCCCAGCAACTACGCCAGAAGTGGGCCGAGCAGGGCTATGCACCCAAATACGAGGTCATGCCCTACCTCACATCGCTCACCCCGGCCACATCGGCTATCTACGCCTCGTCGGGCGAACCGGCAGCCCAGACCGCAGTATGGAAGCCCGGATTCGACGTCAACCTGCGCTACTTCATAAACTACCAGCTCAACCACATGTACTGGCGCTACTTTATGTGGAACTTCGCAGGCCGTCAGAACGACATCCAGGGTAACGGAGAACCGCACCTTGGAAACTGGATTTCTGGCATACCCGTCATCGACAATGCACGCCTCGGCGACCAGTCGGCCCTGCCCGACGAATATGGCAAAGGCAACAAGGGCCACAACGTATTCTATATGATGCCCCTGCTGCTCGGCCTAATCGGCCTGCTATACCAGGCACTCTATCACCACCGCAACAATCCCCTGCGCGGCATACAGCAGTTCTGGGTAGTATTCTTCCTCTTCTTCATGACCGGCATAGCCATCGTGCTATACCTCAACCAGACCCCTGGTCAGCCTCGTGAACGCGACTATGCCTTCGCCGGTTCGTTCTATGCCTTTGCCATTTGGATTGGCATGGGCGTACCAGCTATAGGCGTGATGCTCCGCAACCTCTTTACCCCCAAGCCCAGGCATGACGCACAAGCCGCTGAAAACGAAGCATCCGAAGAGCCTCAAAGCTCTAAGGGAGTGCTTGTGGCTTCGGCAGCTATCGCCTGTGTAATCGGCCTCATAGTGCCCCTGCAGATTGTTTCGCAGACTTGGGACGACCACGACCGCTCGGGCCGCTACACTACCCGCGACTTCGGCTTCAACTATCTCAGCTCGCTCGACGACAACGCCATAATATTTACCAACGGCGACAACGATACCTTCCCCCTGTGGTACGCCCAGGAGGTCGAGAACTTCCGTCCCGACGTCCGCGTAGTCAACCTGTCGTACCTCACCACCGACTGGTATGCCAACCAGATGCATCATCCAACCTCAGGCGCCGCAGCCATTCCTATGACTGCCAAACCCCAGGAATATGCCTACGAACGACTGGCATATAGCTTCATCGTGCCGGCAAACAACGACACCACTGAGTCAACCGATGCATTAGGCAAGCTCTATATGAGTGACGCAGGCATATTCGGTTATCCCGGCACCCACTACCTGGCCGACCCGAAACAGAAGATGACCGTCGACCGCGCCGCAGCCCTCGAAAGGTATTCGTCGGGCAACGACTCGATTGACAGCCTCTATATCGCCCCCTATATCACCGACATATTTACCGACCTGTCGGCATCGAGCGGGATTAACCAGAGCCGCATCCTGTCGCTCGACATGATAGCCAACTCGGTTGCAAACAACTGGGAGCGCCCCACTTACTTCGCCACCACTGTGCCGACAAGCTACTACCTCGGCCTTACGCCCTATCTCGGCGCCTCGGGCATGGCCTACGAAGTCACGCCCTTCCGCACCCCAAGATACAATGTCACCGCTGACAAGTCTTACTGCAAGATTGTGGCCGACTATCGATGGGGCGGTCTCGACCAGCCCGGTGCCGAAAAACTCTACCTCGACGAAACCGTGCGCCGCATGGTTGCCTCGGTAAGGTCGGGCATCTACTCGGTTGTCGAAGACCTCATGGCTACCGGTTCACTCCCGGCATCGGAAAAAGCCAAGGAAGTGGCAAAGGCCAAGGGCTTCGACGCCCCGGCAACCCGCTACGACATGGCGCGTCAACTGCTCGACATGCTCAAGACCAAACTGCCATCGAAGGTCAGCCCCTACGACGGTATGCTCGGCCTGTACTATTCGCGTGCCTACCTCGACCTCTACCTTGCCACCGGCAACCAGGCAGACCTCGATGCTGCCGAAGCCGAGGCAAATGCCGAAGCCGACCGCTATGCCCGACTGGTTAAATATGCTACCACGCTCCGACCCGAAGACCTGGCCCTGCTCGGCGCCCAGGACACCTATGCCCTGCAATACCTGGGCGAGGCCGTGTCGCTCAAAAACTATATCGACATGCTTCGCAAGGCATCTCCCGAGCAAATCGACGAGGTAAAAGCCGCCATAGCGTCGACCTCGGCCGAGAGCGACATCCGTCTCGCACCACTGCTCTATATCGACGGCTACGACTACAAGACCCTCGAGGAGAACATCGCGGCATACCCCGAAAACCAGCGCGGCATCATACAGACCGCACTCGACATATTGAGACTCAACGAACAACTCGGCATCGACCCCACGTCGTATGGCAAGGCGTTTACCCAGACCTACGGCTTCACACCGCAACAGTGGGGCTATGTCATTGACTGAAGTCTGAGACTGTAATGCTAATCGAACAGCCACCACTGCTCTACCGCCTGCTTTTCCCCGAGGCCGTCTGGCGCATCAAACGCCGGGGGGGAAGGCCGGTGGTATATCTCACCTTTGACGACGGGCCCATACCCGAGCAAACCCCGTGGGTGCTCGATGTGCTCGACCGCTACGGCATCAAGGCCACATTCTTTATGGTCGGAGACAACGTGCGCCGACATCCTGAACTACTCGACGAAGTACGCCGGCGAGGCCACAGCTACGGCAACCACACCATGCACCACCTGCAGGGCATGAAGGTACGCGCCGTGCGCTACCTGCGCGACGTTGCCGAAGCCGACAAACTTATCGACAGCACCCTCTTCAGGCCGCCTCACGGCTTGCTGCGTTGGAAACAGGCTGCGGCACTGAAGGAGCATTTCAACATCGTGATGTACGACCTCGTGACACGCGACTATTCGAAAAAGCTGACACCCGACGAGGTATTCGACAATGTGCGCCGATATGCCCGAAACGGCTCAATCATCGTATTCCACGACTCTATCAAAGCCGGCGACAACATGCGCCAGGCTCTGCCAAGGGCCATAGAATGGTTGCTCGAACAGGGATACGAATTCCAACCAATACCCATGTAGTCCGCCACTGGCCGAATAATGACAGGCAAAGTGATACAATGCGCCCTCGACGCCGGGGCAGTGGCGGCGGCTTTCGCACCCTGTGTAACGGTAGACGACGAGCATGTAACTCTATATAACTCCTGGCTCGGCAGGGGGGCACACGCCGGCATGGAATACATGGAACGCTACGGCGACATACGCCGCGACCCTGCCATGCTGCTCGACGGGGCACGTTCTATCCTCTGCTGCGCCTTTCCCTACGCACAAAGCCGTGATAACAGGAGCGACCTCTTTGCCGACTATGCTGTCGGTGACGATTATCACGAAGTGTTACGCCGCCGCCTTACACCAGTTGCTGAAAAGATGCAGGCCCTCGCACCCGGCTCACAAACGCGCATTTGCGTCGACACAGCACCCCTGCGGGAGCGCTATTGGGCGTGGCGCGCCGGCCTTGGCCTTATCGGCCTCAACAACCAGCTAATAGTACCCAGCATAGGGTCGAAGGTCTTCCTTGCCGAAATATTATGGACCGCCCCGGCCGATTACGGCACACCACTGCCTGGCGACTGCGGACGGTGCGGAGCCTGCGTCAAGGCATGCCCCGGCCAAGCCCTCGACGGCAAGGGGTCGATAAACTGTAGCCGCTGCCTGTCATATCTGACCATCGAGCATCGCGGGGAGCTCCCGGCATGGGTCGCGCTGCCTGGCCGCATATACGGCTGCGATATATGCCAGGATGTGTGCCCGCACAACCGCCACGCTGCCAACGCCCTGCCGGAGTTCCGTCCACGCCCGTCGATACAAGACCTGACTCGAAAAGCAATCTGCGATATGACACAGGCCCAATTCTCATCAGTTTTCACCCATAGTGCCGTAAAACGTGCAAAACTCGCAGGCCTACAGCGTAATGCAGAAAAATAAACGTTGGTCTATAGTCCATAAATTGCATTGGCCCATAGTCGTTTGACAATTGGACTAAAATGAACTAAAATGAACCAGGACTAAAGTTTGCAATTTACGCAAATATTAGGTAACTTTGCAAAAATATTGGGAGTTCGATACATACACTTTCCTATAAGACCAATTTTTCATGACAATATAACCAACAGGTTCCTGATGAAAAAGAAATTGCTTAAGGCTCTTGCTAATTCCGGCATCGTGCAATCCTTTATAGCCAAGCCTACCCCGAAGTGGATGGTCTACATTGCCGATTTACTTTTGATAGCATTTAGCTGTGCTTTGACCTTCGCGTTTGGCACACACCACACTTATGGCTCATCATTCATCTACACGCCGCTGGCAAGGGCTCTCTTCGAATTTGTCACCTACGCAGTCCTGGCATACTTCCTGGGCACAAGCAAGTATATAATTCGCCTCTCAGTTATCGAGGACACCTACAAACTCGTGATGCTGATTATTACGGCATCGGTTGTATTGTCGTTTGTTTCGCTGACTACCTACTTCACCGTCGGCTACATGTATTTCAGCATCTGGAATATCATAGTGGTTGGTCTGATGGCTTTCGCCTTGATGTTACTCATGCGACTGTCTATCAAGTATTTTTACCTTCTTGTATCGGGTGTCAGCCAGAGCAAGAAACGAGTTATAGTTCTCGGCTCTGCTATCAACTCGTTCTTCCTGGCCTCGGCCCTAAAGAGCGAGTTCGGGGGCCGCTTCGACCCGGTTGCGCTGCTCAGCCTGGCATCAAAGACTCCCGACAGCTATGTCAACGGCATACCCGTGCTACCCTACAACCCCGACACCGTGGCCGAAATCTTCGAGTATTACAAGTGCGACACCCTGCTTTTCCTGTCGACACAGCTCGAACTGATGCGCTCGGGCACGGCCGACGTCTTCCTCAAGAACCGCATACACCTGCTCATGCTCAACCAGGTTGAGGAGTTTGACATCAACAGCAAGTCTATGCCGACCATATCGACCCACGTACACGATATCCGCATCGAAGACCTGCTGGGCCGCGAACCCATACACACCGAAAACCAGGCCATACGCAACGTAATTCGCGGCCAGGTGGTCATGATTACAGGCGCGGCCGGCTCAATCGGCAGCGAGATTGTGCGCCAGGTGGCAGCAATGAAGGCCAGCGACATTATCTTGCTCGACCAAGCCGAGACGCCCATGCACGACATGCAGCTCGAAATGGAGCAGAAATTCCCCGACATCAAAATACACCTCTTTATCGGCGACGTGGCAAACCACGACCGCATGGAACACGCCTTCCAGAAATACCATCCGCGCTACGTATTCCACGCTGCCGCCTACAAGCACGTGCCGATGATGGAACGCAACCCCCAGGAGGCAATTCTGACCAACGTATTCGGCACAAAGAATATCGCCGACCTGTCGGTCAAATTCGGTGTCGAAAAATTCGTGATGATTTCGACCGACAAGGCTGTCAACCCCACAAACGTGATGGGCGCGTCGAAGCGTATTGCCGAAATCTACGTGCAGTCGCTCTTCTTCCACCAGCGCCGTCAGACCGACGAGCCTACGACCCAGTTTATCACCACCCGTTTTGGCAACGTGCTTGGCAGCAACGGCTCGGTAATCCCCCTCTTCCGCAAGCAAATCGAGCAAGGCGGTCCCGTGACAATCACGCACCGCGACATCATACGCTACTTCATGACTATCCCGGAGGCTTGTTCGCTCGTGCTCGAGGCCGGCTGCATGGGCCGTGGCGGCGAAATATTCGTCTTCGACATGGGCCAGCCTGTCAAAATCTGGGACCTTGCCGTAAGGATGATTAACCTCTCGGGCCTGCGCCCTGGCGACGACATCGAGATTGTAGAGACCGGCCTGCGCCCTGGCGAGAAGCTCTACGAAGAGCTGCTCAACGAGAAAGAGCACACACTGCCCACGCATCACAAAAAGATTATGATTGCGCGTGTGCGCACCTACGACTACGCCGACGTACTCAACCACCTCGAACGACTCCACAAGGCGCTCGACGGCGGCTTCGCACACGACATCGTGGTAGAGATGAAGCACATCGTGCCCGAATATAAATCGAACAACTCGCGCTGGGCCGAAGTCGACGCAGAAATCAAACACGACGAGGCAACCGACATGCACGAAATAGAGGTGGCCGTGTCGCCATTAGCACAAGCAACAAAATGAAAAAAATAATACTAAGCGCCCTGGCGGCCTCGGTGGCCGCTTCGGCCTCGGCCTTCGACCCCAAGGACCTTCTTGGCAACCTTGGCAAACTCAATGGCGACACCACCTCCACAACCGGCGACAGCCAGTCGACAGGGGGCGTACTCGGTTCGCTGGGCAGTCTTATCGGCAACGTGGTTGCCAACAATAAATTTTCTATCGACGACCTTGTAGGCACATGGTCATATTCATCGCCTGCTGTTAGTTTTCAGAGCGAGAACGCGCTGATGAAGATTGGCGGTGCCGGCGCGGCTACGGCGGTCGAAAACCAACTCGCGCCCTACTATCAGCGCCTCGGCTTCACAAACACATCTCTCACGGTAGACGCTGACCACAATTTCACCCTCAAAATGGGCCTGTTGGTGCTCAAAGGCACTGTTGAGAAAGACGAGGAAGACAACGGCCTCGTATTCAACTTCAACGCATTCGGCAAGATTTCGCTTGGCAAGGTGAAAGCTAACGCAACGAAGGCCGGCAAGACTCTCAATCTCACCTTCGATGCAACGCGCCTAATCCAGATGCTCACAAAAATATCATCGAAGCTCAACATCAAGACGCTCTCCACCCTCTCCACCATACTCAACAACTACGACGGTATCTACATCGGCTACAAGCTAAAACAATAAAACTTGCATCACACAAAACACCTAAGTGCGAGTTCAAAAAAGATGTTGACAGGAGTCCTCGAAGAGGACGCTCTTGTGGTTAACCCCACCATCATTGGTGGGGGCACCAACAATAAAGTAGGAACAAAAGTCCTCGGAGAGGACGCAAAGGATTGATAACATGCCGCTTGCGACCTCTCCGAGGTCTTTTTTATCAGATGGTGTTTAGCACCCCACCAATGATGGCGGGGTTAACCACGAAAGCGTCGTCTCCGACGACTTCTAATTTTGACACGGACTCACTTTACGCTGTTATGACGTAAAAAAATCGGGCAGCATGTGCAGCCCGATTTTTTGTATTCAATATGATATATTTACTTCACTACCACTTTGTGTGTCTCGGTGTTGCCATCGGCATTGATACGCAGGATATACACACCGGAGGTGAGGCCCTGGGCATTGAGAGTCAAGTTCTCGCCAACTGCTGTAGCGGCGGCAGCCTGGGTGCCATTGAGCGCGTAGAGGGAGGCAGATACAGTCGATGCCCCCTGGGCGAAGATGTCGTAAACGCCCTTGGCGACCTCGTTGTAGATGATAGCCTTTTCGGCGAGGACATCATCGACCGAGCTCTGATAGCTTAGAGCCATCTTGAGGCCTTCGTAGGCATCAAGTTTGCCGGCACCCCACTTAACTGCATCGCCTCGCGAGGTATAGGAATCTTTAATCGCAGTCTTCTGGGCAATGTCGCGGATTGCATTCACATCAAGGTTGGGGTTAGCCTCGAGCCACAGGGCAAACACACCGGCGGCATAAGGCGCAGCCATCGAAGTACCCTGCATACGTCCCCAGTAGTGGTCGATACCGAGCGCATCATCATAAACTTTTGCCACAAGGTCGGTTGATGACGGGTTCTGAGACTCTACATAATAACTGCTGAATGACGAAACTACAAAGGCACCTGGAGCGCAGATATGGGGAAGGTTACGACCGTCGGCAAGTGTACCATACGAAGAGAAATCGCTCACGTCACCGACAGTATAGCCCGGGAAACCTGTCTCGCGGCTGCTGGTAATAGACGGCCAACGATTACGGCTGTTGTACGAACCAACAACAATCACATTATTGCCGCAAGCCATATCGTTGATAGTACCATTGGTATCACCGTCTGCCCAAAGGCTTATACCCCTGTTGCTAAACTGGCCGGTATAATTAGTTATCGACGAGCCTGACGAATTGACATAGCCACGCACGGTCTGACCTTCGTTGCCTTCTATTATAAATGCCACAACGCAACCATCATTCTCGCGCGCCATCGACAGGTTGAAGTTCACATTGGCATAATAACTGTTGCTTGCCGTATTGACATTTGTAAACACCTGCATATAGCTGTCAGAACTACAAGCATAGTCAAAATCTTGAAGGGGTTGATAAGAAACAAGGTTATTAGGACGACCTCCGACGTATGTACTCTTACCAGCAGTCGAAGCCTCGACTACATACTCGTCTATCACCAGCGGATTTGAGGGCTTATCGAGGTCCATAACAGCAATATGGAACTTGAACGGGCGGTCATCGCTTGCGTAGAATTGGGCATTTCCGTTCCATTTCGATATATTATTAATCTTGTTGCCAGTGCGGGCATCAATTGGATATACCGAAGTTGTCAGAGTCTTATCTGTCGAGGTAAATGTCTTACCCACGCCCATCTTTATTGCTCCTTCGTTACCAGCCGCAACTACGATGATTGCATTTTCGCCATGCTTGTCAAGTTTCTGGCAGAAATCGCTGGTGCCGTCGTGCGGACCGACTGTTGAACCAATCGAAAGATTTACAACAACAGGTTTTCCAACCTCGTTTGCCTCGTCGATACAATACTGTACACCGCGAAGTATGTTGGCATCGTACAATTCGCCAGCAGTGGCTACAATATCAGAACCGGTTGCCACGCCATAGTAAGGCACGTTACCGTTCGTACCGGCATAATCGCCGTTGCCATTATAGCTACCGGCCATGATGCCGAGCACATGAGTGCCATGGGTCTCATTCTTATTATCGGTAGTAAAGCCACCACTCGAAGGACGACCGTTCTGCACCCGCGCTGCTGCAATGATACGTGTCTCGCCGCTTGCATCGGTAAAATTGATATGGTCGGTATCGATACCCGTGTCATAAAGACCGGTCACAACGCCTGCACCAGTATATGCTTTCGACAAACCTTCGCCGGCCTGAACGGCCGACACTTTCGAAGTCACACGCGCCTTATCCATCATAGGTCGGGCAAGCTGGCCGAACGAAATGCTTTTAACACATTTCATCGCTGCCACCTCCTCAACCCTGTCCATGGGGATGTGGACGAGCAGTATGCCGTCTTTATCATCTTCGATTTCCAAACCAAGAGTTTCAAACTCGGTAAGGTCGTCAGCAGAGTTGAGCGACACGATTGCACAAACCTCGGGAGCCTCGCCGCGACTTACAGGAGACTCGTTATACTCTTCGAGCAGAGTTATTGCGGTAGGAGACAGCTTATTTTGGGCACTGACATAACCTGCCGCCAGCAACATTACCGTTGCAAGAATGTATTTGTTGGTCATATTGATAAATCTTTATGGCAAAATTAAACAATATTTCCAATAATCACAACAAGCACTGCCACAAAGTGTGCAATCTTAACGAAAATCGCGTCCGCTTGACATGATTTAACATCTTTTAATCAAAGTGCCCCGACTTAAAAGCCGGGGCACAAGAATAGTAATTTCGATTAAAATCATTCGGCCGGACGCTCCATCGATGTTACATAGAAGTAATCAAATATATAATTTCCGAAGATAAACGCCCACAATGGATAAGTGCCAGTCTGAAGACTAGGCTGTACCGTCATGTCCGTGAAAGTATCGTTATAGTCGAACACACAATCACCAGTTTTGCTTATACTTAATGATTCACCATCGATGAAACCCTCGTAGAAGAAGAATTTTTGTTCGCCATAGGAACCAAACTCCGCAGAACCGAGCGACCATCCGTAGGGGAAAGACACTGTGCCTGTCTTGGTATTCTCATCATATGAGAAATAAGCGCGGAGGGAAAGGCCCTCACCTACTCCTTTGTCTGTGAACATATTATGGATAACATAGTAACTCTTATATCCAGGTTGGTCTTCGTCAGCAGAGGTGAGATTGACGAGCATTTTAGAAGGCTTTCCAGTATCATCAAGCGTATTGAGTATCCATTCGCCTGCGCAGCGGTCATAAGGTTCGCTGTCGTTGTCCTTGATTTCGACCTTGGTAAAGCTCGGAGTTGTGATTGTCGCACCTTCAGCCGCAACGATTGCTACATCGCAGTAGCGAGGTTCGTTCATATCCTTATCGTCGACGATGGTAACCTCGACGTTGTAGAATGTGTCTTCGGGATACACAACGATGGTATGAGTTGTGAGATAGACATTTTTCTCGTCGACAGCCGGGTTCTCGTACTCCGACTTCACAGCAAGCGTAAGCTTGACGTCGCCGTTGCGTTTGCCCTTAATATCGATAGGGAGTTTGATTATGCCACGACCCTCCTTGGTAGAGAATTCCGCATAGCGCATCGACACGGTGGCATCGTTGTCGGTATTCACCTCCCGGGTGTCGTCGGAGCAGGCAGTCATCGACAGGACTGCAACTGCCACGGCAAATATTTTAAAAATTTTCATATAAAGTTTCTTAGCAAATAGTTAAACCATTAATAGCCGGGGTTCTGCTGGCCTGCCATCTGTGGGTTGACTTGGAGCTCGGACTGGGGAATGGGCCAGGTGAATTTATGACTGTCAGCAAAATAGCTGACATTGACGGTTGACTGCCAAAGATAGGGAGCTACATCAGCCTGGGGGTTTGAGCGCGACATAGCAAGATGCCAACGGCGCAGGTCGCTCATGCGGAAGCCCTCGCCTATAAGTTCCTTGGCGCGTTCAGTACGGATTTCTTCTATAAGCCTACTACCAGTATATGTCTCAACAGAGTACTTACGTATACGCGCAGTACGAAGCGCGTTGAGAGCTTTGTTGGCTTCGGTCTCGTTCTTTAGTTCATATTCAGACTCGGCCACAATTAGGTAGAGTTCGCTAGTACGGAACACCTTAGGCATATTATACATATCATCCGCATAAACTTTGAGCGAAGGGTTGCCGGGGAATTTGTTGAAGACAAGAGTCGAGGCGATTTCTCCCTCGAAATTAAGGTCTCGAGTCTCGAAGAACGCATTATAACGAGCATCGCTCCTACGCTGATAAAGGTTAAGACAGGTTTGTGTGGGCACATAGTCGGCTTCGTCAGAATAAGGTGAAAGCCAACGAGAACCGAGAGAACCGGACAACTCATTCGTCGACATAAACGGACGGAAAATGATTTCAGTACCATTGTCTTCACTCCACATTCTTGCATAAGCTGCATAGGTGGCCAAAGCATACTTACCAGTATTGATTACCTCGTTTGCTTTGTCTCGTGCGGTCGCATAGTCACCAATCAAAAGTGCCAGACGTGCCTGTAGGGCCTTTACAACATTTGAATTCACATAGGGACTCATTGAAACAATTGATGCCGAGTTGCGGTCAATGGCTTCCCATTCGAGCAAACCAGCAAGAGCTTCGTCAAGGTCTTTTTTGATAAAAGCAAGACTTTCGTTCTGGGTCGAACGCCCTACATATGTAGTGCGGTCAGAAGTAGGGTTGTAGGTTTCGAAGATGGGAATACCAAGGGCGGGGGCATCGGCTGTTTCTGCAGTATACAGGGGGCAGTAACGGTCAAAGAGCAACACGTTAAAGAAAGCGCGCGTAAATTTGGCTTCTGCAACGAAACGCCTGTACTCCACAAGTTCATCTTCGTCCTCGGTCATACTGATGAGTTGCTTCATCTTCTCGAGGAAGTAGTTGATTGAACCCACATTTAGCAACAAGCCGCTGAAATAGGCTGCGGGCTCTCCCGAGGTGGGGAGGATATCGCCACTGGCATAGACCAAGCCTCTATTACCAATCTGATTAGTGGCCTGGAACATATCCATCTGAATTTCGGGGTCAGTGAAATAACCGCTAGTAGTCACACTTCTGATATTAGCATAAATCACATTGCGATAGCGGCTTGCATCGGTCATACCGGCAAACGGCTCTTTACCGTTGAGAGTGCCGACAGGATCCTTTTGCATGTCGCAGGACGAGAGAAGGCCTGCGGCGAGAAGAAGGGATAATAATATTTTTTTCATTGTAATATTCTCTGTTTAGAATGACACGTTTAGACCGAACTCGTATTGGCGAGTGTTGGGATAGAAGAAGAACACAGTTGTAGTCTCTGGTTCGGGGTCCAAGCCTGTAAAATCCGTAAATGTAAGTAGGTTGCGCCCTGTGAAGTGTAATTGCACTCCGCTAAGTCCTGCCTTGTTGCATAGATATTGAGGCAGATTATACGCAAGTGTCAGGTTCTTAAGACGAACATACGAGGCATCCTCGAGCCAACGGGTATCACCCTGCTGTATGGTTTCGCCCACCTTGGGTATATCTGTAATTTGACCCGGGGTAGTCCAAACGTTCATCATCACAGTGCGCTGATTGCTTGAGGCAGCATTGTTGTTATCGGTGATGAAGAAGAGGTCGGCATTACGCATCCACTTGTTGGCAGACCAGTTGAAATCTACGCGGAGCGAAAGATTCTTCCAACGCAAGTCGGTACCGAAACCGCCATGTATAGGCGACAGGGGTGTTTTGCCTTCAATTCGAACGGCATCACGGTCACGGTTATACTCCTTAGTCAAGTTACCTTCCTTGGTGTACCACATCTGCTTACCATCGCGGGGGTCAACACCTGCATAGCGAACCATAAAATATTCGTAGGCGGGACGTCCAACCTCTAATTTTGTAAGTCCCATATCGAGTTCATCAAGGTCGTCGTAGAGACCCGTGATGGTGTTTTTGTTATAGTTCATATTGGCATGCAGATTCCAATACCAATCCTTAGTCTTGATAATGTCGGCACGGACATCGATGTCTACACCGAGGTTACGCATAGACCCCACGTTACCCCAACCGGATGACGCACCAGACGTGTCGCTGTATGGGATGGACATGAGCATGTCGTGGGTGTTTTTAACATAGAAGTCGAAATCGACATTGAATATGTTAAGGAAGCCCGCGTTGAACCCTACATCAAACGACCTTACAGATTCCCAAGAAAGTTTGGAATTGGAGTCTTGCGTGATACCTATTGAAGGCTGGCCATTATAAAGCGGGCCCGTACCGATAAGCGACTGATAGGCATAGTTGGCAAACGACGAGTTACCTGTCGTACCATAACTGATACGGAATTTCGCGTTATCCAACCACGTAATATCTTGTAAGAATGTCTCATTCTTTGCATTCCACATACCGCCGATTGAGAAGAAATTAGACCAACGGTGATCGGGGGCGAAACGAGAACTGCCGTCACGACGGAAGTTGAAGTCGAAGAAGTAGCGGTTGTCGAAATCGTAATTGAGATTGGCAAACCAGGAGTTCATCACCATCTCGCTAATGCTTTGGGCAACCCCTTTCATTGTAATTTTCGTACCCTGGGCAAGCAACATCTGACGTGCATCAGTAAAGCCATTAACAACTACGCCGAAACCGTTTGTTTTCGAAAGAATTGTTTCCTGACCAAGAAGGATTCCGATATTATGGATATCCTTGAGGCTAAACTTATATTCGGCAGTATTGGTATAGGTAAACTGATAATAACGACTAAACGACTGACTGTTGCCACCCTCGACAATACCTTGTTCGTTCGTTTTTTCTTGCCACGTGTCGCCCATGGGGGTTTTCAAGAGAGGATACGGGAAACTATAATTGCTCGCACGCATGTCGTAAGCGTCAATAGATTGCTGGGCACGCAGCGTTAGCCCCTTGATAGGCCGAATCATCTCGTACATCGCAGCATTGACAGTTACACGGTTACGGCTAACGCTACGAATGGCGTTGATATAACCAGGGGTGGGTATCTGAGAGAAATGTAGGTATTCAGACTTACCAAGCCAATTCACACTGCCGTCTTCATTAAACGTGTAATAATAGGGAGAGTCATACGGAAGTGCCTGGAGGGCAAATGCCATAGGGTTGGTAATGTAATATTGATGGTTGCCACTTTCGTACTGCTCACCCGACTCGCTATTTTGCTCATATTTGGTATAACCGAGGTTAGCCTGCAGGCCGAAGTAGAACCATTTGTTAGCACGTGTATCAAGGCTGAAGCGCAGAGTCTCGCGACGCATACCCGACTGGTCGATGATACCCTCCTGGTCGAGGTGGTTGAGCGACACATAATATTTGGTATGCTCGGTACCACCGGCAATCGAAGCCTCAAGCGAATATGTAGGTGCGTGGCTGTCGTACATTTCCTTGCTCCAATCAGTATTGACGCCCAGGGTTTCCACTGCATAGCGGGCTGCATCTGGTACGGGAGCCTTGATAAGGTCACGATATGCAATATACTGGCGCGCATCCATCATCTCAATATTGTCGGTGGCTCTCTGCGACCAACCGTATTTGAGACGGACATTAACCTTGGCCTGTTCACCAAACTTACTCTTCTTAGATGTGATAACGATAACGCCGTTGGCAGCACGCGAACCGTAGAGGGCGACAGACGAAGCGTCCTTGAGCACGGTGATGCTCTCGATATCGTTGGGGTTGAGGGTCGAGAACACGGTCTGGGTCACAGGGGCACCATCGAGAATGAAAAGAGGAGTTGTCGACGAGTTAAGAGAGTTTAGACCACGGATACGTATATCGTTTTCAGTTGACGAGGGGTCACCAGAGGCAGAAGCGATTGACAAACCTGCGACCTGGCCCTGAAGTGCATCGACAAACGACGGGGTGGTGATATTTTCAAGTTGCTTCTCGCCCACCACGGCAACCGAGCCTACGACTGAGCCCAGTTTCTTACCAGAACCGTAGCCGGTTACGACCACCTGGTCGAGCATAAGAGAAGAGGTAGAGAGAACAACGGTCATTTTTTCGCTTACGGGCACTTTTTTAGTTTCCATGCCGACGTAGGAGAACTCGAGCTCTTTCACAGAAGCCGGAACCGAAATTGTGAATCGTCCATTGACATCGGTAGCGACGCCGTTACCGCCTCCCACAGGTTTGACTGACGCGCCTATTAAGGGCTCATCAGTATCGGCATCGAGTACGACTCCGCTGACAGTGCGGTTCTGAGCCAATGCGCCCAGCGTCGTCGCAACAAGTACCGCTAATAAAAATAACAGCTTTTTCATACTTTTAATTAATAAGACATAAAATGGTTTGATTGATTGATTCTTAAGCGAATTATTTCATAGCACACCCCGGCGGGCACGGCCCGTTTGGGGATATGATTGTGCAAAGTTAATACATTTTTTCAATTTCGTAAACAATTGGCAAGAAAAAATCTCGGATTTTAACACAATGGATATTAAGAAAGGGTAATTTGGCTTCACAGAATACCCAATAGCCACAAAAAAACAGCGACCGCAGTCGCCGTTTCATTGATAGTTTACAATTCAAGTTTCGCAAGCCATTGACTTGCGAAACTTTTATCTATAATTTACGAGGGTCTTCGGCTGACGAAGGGTCGAAGATGGCGTTGAGGATGCGCGCCAGGCGAAGTCCGCCTCTGAGCACCTGTTGCTCGATGACAGGAGTCCAGTGTGCCACCTGGTCGTAGCTGATTTTTGCGCCCTTGGGAAAGTAGCTGTAAACCCGCGTGGCAATAGCATAGGTCTGGCGCGCCCAGTCGTCGATGTCGCCGGCGGCCTCGGCCAGTTGCTGCTCTTCGTTGAGCCTGTCGAGTTGAGTGGCCCATTCGGTATAGCTCCAGGCATGGCCCGAGTTCATGATGCTGCCGTCCCATACGGCGTGGAGATTGGCATCGCGGCCGAAGAACTGCACCGGCACACGGTTGCCACCGAGGTCGGAGAGATGACCCATGTGCATGGGCTGGTGCATATCGCCGACACAATGGATGAGGATTTTGAGAGCGAGTGCCTTCTGGGCACGGGTCGACATGCTGTCGGAGAGGATGTAGATTTGTTCGCGTATGGCAGTAACCACGTCGCCCTTGGGGTTGAGAGGAGCGTCGGCATAATCGATGCCTTCGTCAATATTCTTATAGTGCCACGTCTTGGTATAGGCATATTCGGGCGTGTGGCTGGCATTGTCGAGCCAGTTGGCCCAGTAGACGGGCGAACGGCCGTCGAGGATAGCCGACACCGAGTCGGCGGCAGCCTGGCTGAGATGGTTTTCGGCAATAAACGCCACGGTGTCATGCCCCTTCTGGCTCCAGGCAAATGCCTGTGCCGCAACGGCAAGCAGACTGAGCAGCAGATATATTTTTTTCATCGTTTAAGGTTTATGGTTTAAAGTTTAGAGTTGAGGGGTGAGAGTTTAAAGTTTTTTGGGGTGGAAAATTACAACAGCGGCGTGGCGCCGTGGAAGGCGCGACGCCGCTGTCGCTTAGGGGTTGATGTCGAAGCTTACGCCTCGGCTACAGGTACAATGTTGATAAACTTGCGACCGTTGCGACCCTCGGTAAAGGTAACAGTACCGCTCACGAGAGCATAGAGGGTATGGTCCTTGCCGATGCCTACGTTGAGGCCGGGGTGATGCACGGTGCCGCGCTGACGTTTGATGATGTTGCCGGCTTTGGCGAACTGGCCGCCAAAAATCTTCACGCCGAGTCGTTTGCTTTCTGACTCACGGCCGTTCTTCGAACTACCGACGCCTTTTTTTATGTGCCATAGTGTTTTGTCTTGATTATTGA
>VSPF01000032.1 GCA_009775195.1 Muribaculaceae bacterium | reverse complement strand
CTGACCTTTGTGTTGTGGTTGTCATTGTTCGACATCGTAGCCGTGTCTGGCAACCTCAAGGGCGTGCTCGGAGTGATTGACATTATTTCACTGGGCCTGTTTTTCAAGACTTTCATCAGAATTTATAAATACACACACAAAGATTAGGCCATTTCTTATTTTTTTTGACAAGGTGCGGATATTTTTATACCTTTGCAGTGGAATATGGAATTTAAGAAGTATATAATATCCGGCCAGGAGGTGTTGATACCGGTGCCGCATAGTTATCGCGACTGTGCGGAGTTAATCCGGTCGGACTCTTACCGCCATAACGGGCGCAGGGACAGCCTGCTGCGGATATGGCTGTCGGGGTGGAGCCGTGTGAGCATAGGTTTTGCGTTCTGGTTCCGTCTTGCCCAGCATCGACGCGGCTGGCTCTATCCGCTTGCGCGGTGGCGTGCCGGGCGTTATAAGCGCGGCTACGGTCTTTTTATACCGCCTCGCACCGTTGTCGGCTATGGATTCTACATACAGCACTGCAACGGTCTGGTAATCAATCCCGCCGCAGTGATTGGCAACAATGTGAACATGGGTCAGTTTACGACCATAGGGTCGAACACGCCCGAGGCCGCGCGTATTGGCAACAATGTGTATGTGGGGCCCGGCGTGAGCATAGTCGACGATGTCGATGTAGGCAGCGGCGCGTGCATCGGTGCCGGCGCGGTGGTGACTCGCGATGTTGCCCCCGGAACGACTGTTGCCGGCGTCCCGGCCCGGCCGATTGCTGCCCCGGCGCATCCAGAGTATATACGCAATCCATGGCCGTTACCAACTTTTGACAAATAATTTAAAATCGAATTGATATGAAGAAAATTTTAACTCTCGTGCTCGGTGTGGCATCATTTATTGGTGCGTCGGCCCAGTACATAAGCCTGCAGCAGGGTACCTCGATGGAATACAAAACCACGGTGTACCAGGAAAAGGACTCGATGTCGCTTACCACTACGGCAAAGATTATCAGCGTGAGCGAGGACAAAGGTGTGACAACGGTGCTCACTCAAGAAGTGACTCCGCTGCCCCAGGGTCAGTTTGGCGAAAAGACAGACACGACAACCACAGTCTATACCGCTGCTGACAACTCTACCAAGTTTGTGATGAGTACGCCCGAAGAGGCCAAAAAGAACGTTATAGATATGGTGAAGATGCAAATCCAGGCATCGGGCCAGTCGGTAGGCATTGGCGAGATTGACGAATTTATCTCGTCAATCCGTGCCAAGGGCGAACTGAGCATCACGATTAATCCCGATATGGCTGCCGGTACCAAGTTGCCCAACAAGAACATGCGAATTTCGGTGGGACAGGACACTATGTCGTATAACTTGTGGGAGGTAAAGGTAGATGGCAAGGACGAGGTTACGACACCTGCCGGTACCTTCGAGTGCCTCAAGGTGAGCTTCGTCAACCGCATCAATGCCGGTGGCGAGAACCAGAAAATCAATGTGACCGAATGGTTCGCACCCGGTGTCGGAGCTGTGAAAGTAGAGCAGTCTGTCAAGGGTAAGCCCTTTATGAACCAGGAGCTGGTAAAACTCGACAAACCACAAGCGTAACCGCGCTTATCGCGAACCTATACCCCGGCGGCACATTGCGTCGCCGGGGATTTTTTATGTCGCGAGGTGAATTTTGTATTGCTGTGTTATCGAAAATTTTGTAACTTTGTGTCCCGTTATGAAATACGGTTTTGACAACGATAAATATCTCAGAATCCAGTCTGAGCATATTCGCGAACGCATTGCCCAGTTCGGCAACAAGCTCTATCTTGAGTTAGGGGGCAAACTATTTGATGATTTCCATGCCAGCCGCGTGCTGCCCGGCTTCCAGCCCGACAGCAAGTTGCGCATGTTGGCCCAGCTATCTGACAAGGCAGAGATAGTGATAGTAATCAGTGCCAAGGATATCGAGCAGAACAAGGTCCGCAGCGACCTCGGCATCACCTACGACGTAGACGTTCTGCGCCTTCGCGAGGCATTTCGCGACCGTGGCTTCCTGGTAAGTTCTGTGGTGATTACGCACTATAACGGGCAGACGAGTGCCGACGCTTTCCGCCGCAAGCTCGAGCGCATGGGCATCGTGACCTATTTCCACTACACCATCGAGGGCTATCCTACCAATGTAGACCTGATTGACTCAGACGAGGGCTTCGGGCGCAACGACTATATCCGCACTACGCGGCCGCTTGTTATCGTCACGGCCCCCGGCCCCGGCAGTGGCAAGATGGCGGTGTGCCTGAGCCAGCTTTACAACGAGCACAAGCGCGGCGTAGAGGCTGGCTATGCCAAGTTCGAGACCTTCCCGGTATGGAGCCTGCCGCTCAAGCATCCGGTCAACATCGCCTACGAGGCCGCGACTGCCGACCTCAACGACGTGAATATGATTGACCCCTTTCATCTTGAGGCTTACGGCAAGACTGCGATTAACTATAACCGCGATATCGAGATTTTCCCGGTGCTCAACGCCCTCTTCGAGGGGATTTATGGCGAGAACCCCTATAAGTCGCCTACCGATATGGGCGTGAACATGGTGGGCTTTTGTATCAACGATGACGAGGTGTGCTGCCAGGCGTCGAAAAACGAGATAATCCGCCGCTATTTCACGGCTCTCAACCGCATGGCCCAGGGCGACGGCAACGAGGCCGAGGTCAACAAGATTGCCCTCCTGCTCAAACAGTCGAAGATTGAGATTAACTACCGCCGCCCCGTGGGGGCTGCCCGCGAGAGGGCCGAGCGGTCGGGGCGTCCCTGCTCGGCTATCGAGCTTGCCGACGGCACGATTATCACGGCTGAGACGAGCGACTTGCTCGGGCCGAGTGCGGCCCTCTTGCTCAACGCGGTGAAGCATCTTGCCGGCATCGACCACAATGTGAAGCTCATACCGCAAGAGATGATAGAGCCTATACAGAAGACCAAGACCGAGTATCTTCGCAGCCGTAATCCGCGCCTGCATACCGACGAGGTGCTTGTGGCGTTGTCGGTGCTGAGTACGCACGTAGAGGTTTGCCGCCGCGCCCTCGAGCAACTGCCCAAGCTGTACGGGTGCCAGGTGCACTCTACGGTGATGCTTAGCGAGGTAGACCATAAGATTTTCAACAAACTCGGCATCGGCCTCACCTGCGACCCGGCTTTCAAAAAACGCAAATAAGTTTATTAGCCTCGTCGCCTAATCAGAGGAGACATAAGGGCATAAAGGCAAAAGGAACAAAAGTTTATTTTTGTTCTTTAGTCCATTTTGAGTTTCTTCCTCGTTAAGCTACTTGAAATTTTAAGCTTGCGAAATTAAAATAATGAAGCCGACCTTTTTCAGAGGCCGGCTTTGTTATTTTTCCATTAATATCTGCCCCAGTGAAACAACTGCTTCGTGATGCTCAGTACGACATATGAAATGTGCAAATTGTCGATTATTAGGATTATCTGGATTTACTATTTCAACTCGATGATTAATGAAATTGGTAATGTTATGTGTCTTGGTATACAATTCAAACATTCTTGAAAATAAAACACTTCGATATTCTTGCGGAAGCATGTTCTTATGATTTCTACGAACCTCGGTGTTTGCGTCACAATAGAAACAGAGTACCGCGTCTTCGTTTTCATACATAAATTTTGCAAGGATATCTGAAATTGCAAACAAAACTTTGTAACCGACATAACCTTCACCGACTTTGCGAACTAGGGTAACGTCGTAAAAAACAAGCGTAAGCGTTGACCTGTCTGTAGTGAAGATACTAATTGCCTCATAGTCATAATAAGAAAGAGCGACCATAATCTGATCGCCCTCAGAGTTCATTATGTCAAAGGATAAATCCATTTATACATTCACGGTAAATGTACATTCTTTCTTTTCTGACAGCTTTTTGATTTGCTGTTGTTTTTTCTCCCTCAAAGCGTCAAAGACTTGAATCATCTTTGGGGAGGGGTTTTGGATAGTGATGTTTCGAGTCATATTAGTTTGCTTTATAGTTTGCTACAAATTTAGAACAATAATTTTGATATTGCAAATTTCCATGATTGAAAATTCTTAATCTTTGATTTATTAACACTTATGGTAGTGGGTTCGCTTATTATTATACGGAGTGGTTTTATTTCTTTTTGGGTGCTTTGTGGAATTTCCATTGAGCGTGGAACATTACATAGCGTGGAAGCACGTTTGTATAAGTTTCAGTCCTTGCCTGGGCGTTTACGTTGTAGAACACGTTGCTGAGATTGTGGAGTATGTCGAAGCCGTCAATCATGAGAGTCAGTTGACCTTTGAGCATGGTGTAGCTTGCCCTGGCATTCCAGACAAAGTTTGTCTTGTTGAGTAAACTATCGGAATAGCCGCGACGTGTATAGACGGAGAAATCAGTCGATATGCCAAAGCCGATTGGTAATGAGAAATCACCTCTGATACAGTAGCGAAAATCGCAAGCCGTGAAATCTTTGAAATTTATCTGCCTGCTTGTGAAATGACTCAGACGGCCTTCACCATTGAGAGTAATCTTGTTACTTCCGAATTTATAAGAGAGTTCCAAATTTTCACTAAACAAGAGGTTGCCAACTTTATTTTTTACGGGAGTGACAGTATTCTCGCTGATAAAATCTACGCTATGACGGTAGTCGAGGGTTGTGGTATTGCCAAAATTGAACTGTTCGATTGTGCCGAACCCGAAAGAGAAGTATTGTGACAGCCTCAACATGTAATTGCCATTGATATTATACATCTTTCCTGTTTTTACTCCTGTTGATGAATCATATCCGTAGCCATAACCGAGCGCATTTCGCCAAATAGTTGCATAGAGTCGATAGCTTTGATATTTTTTAGAATCTTTGCGATAAGATAGGCTGAAATTATGCGACTCAGAATCGTTCAACCCGGGATTACCAAGTCGTACATTGAGAGGGTCGAGGCTGTCTCTGAATTCGACCATATCGACAAGATTGGGCGAATAAACATGTCTGTTGTAAGTGAAATATAGGCGATGAGGCCTTCCTAAATAGTTGATGTCAAGTGAAGCATTTCCAATAAATGTCTTATTCCTTGAAAAAGAAGTATTGAGATTGCCCCTCATATAGTGGAGATGCTGATTTCTGAAAACGACAGGCATATTTAGGGCGAAATACAATTTGCCTGTAGCCCACCAAGTCCATTTGAAGTTGATGGAATGATGGTTTTCAGTCGTGCTACTAATATAGCTGTTGTCGATATCTAAAGTATAATCATACTCCATTTTCGAAGGCAGCCATCCTAATGATTGTTCTTCAAGAGGAGTATCCATGTTTTCAAAGCGGTAGAGGTCGGACACCTCATGCCTGTAATTGTGCCGGTATTCATACCAGGAGTCAAGAAACATGCCGGGTCTAATTGCCCATATATAGCCTAAGGCTCCTTTGGCAGCCAATTCATAGTTTGGTGTATCGTCAAAATAACGGTCAAAAAAATCTGCCGGTGTCGGATTAGAGCCAAAGTTTAGGACATATCTCTGGGTTTTGTCTAAGTGTTGACGATTATAGTTTGCAGATACAAGACATGTTACGGCATCAGCGTCGTTGTGCATCTTTATCTTGCCGTTGGCAGTCATTGCCGCATCTACTCTGTGCCCCAGCCTTTTGTTGTCATCTTTGTATCTATTGAGAATTGAAGCCAGCACTTCGGTAAACGTTCCGTTGTAGAGGTTGTCGAGAAAGTCCTTCCCGGCATATGCCAGCTCTTTAGAAAATGTTGCCGAAGTCAGGGCGGATAAATCATTGTTTTTGGAGTATTTGAAACCCGGACTAAGTTTGAAATTCCACTTTTCCTTTTGTATATCTAAAGAGTGTGATGTGCTCAATGATAAAGACTTGTTCCTCGACGTGGCATAGGAATATTGGTATGTGTCGGCACCAGGCAGGAAGTTGGTGGTAAGAATAGTCCTGTCGTCGTCTATTGTCTGGTGTGTAGCCATGATGTCGCCATAGAACGAGACGTCTTTGTATGGAATCTTAGCCCAATAATCAACACCACCCTGATATGTCTTGAAATCTCCAGACTGCAACGATGCCGGGGTAAAGCCGGTGTCCTGACCCGGCTTACGGTTGTCACTCAGATTGTTGATATTGCCATATAGAGAAAGACGGGCATTATCGGAATACCAGAGGCCGAACATTCGACCGAGGTATCTATCATTTGTTCCATAGCCGGCCTCTATATTCGAGAGCACACCCTGATTGTATTCCTTTTTTAGCCGTACATCCATGGTAAGGTGCCTACTGCCATAATCCTCGCCCATAATTTTGTCCATATCGTCCTGTCGGTCGAAGACTGCTATATCCTTTACCGTATATGCCCCAAGATTTTCAAGCATCATTTGACGGTTGTCCCTGAAGAAATCTTTGCCGTTCAACAAAAGGTTTTCAACATAACGGCCGTTGACGTAGATTGCGCCTCCGTCTTTCAGTTCCACACCGGGCATTTGTCGTATCAGGGCGTCGAGCATGCTACCTTCTGCAAGAACGAATGCATCGGCATTGTATATCACAGTGTCTCCTTTATTGTAAAAAACTATCTTTGATGCTTTCACTACCACTTCGTTGAGCATCTTAGTCGTTCGTGTCATATAAATCTTACCAAGATTCAGATTGTCAAGGCGATTTGAAATAGTGGCAGGGTTGATTTCTATATATAATGGTTCGTAGTCTTGACGGGTGAGTTGCAATATGTATTTTTTGTTTCTGTCTACATCCGGAAAGATAAATACCGGCTTTCTGACAAACGTCCCCTTGACAGCACCGTCGAATTCTCCGACCGCTTTTGTCGTGGCAATAATAGTGCTGTCTTTAGCATCGAGCAACCGGGCATCGGCGACAAACAACTGCGTGTCGGAAGCCTTGTCGTACACACTGCCTTGTATAGTTATTTTATCAGCCACACGCGCAGTGATTGGCAAACTAAAAATCAAGGCTAAGCACAGGAGCAGGGGTGTTCTTGTCATGGTGATAGTATTATCGGATATAATCACTTAGAGAATGAGTCGATGAGTTCTCCAATTACGTCTTCATGGATTTTACCCGTAAGAATTATAAGTATTGCTTTCTTTCCTTTCGTTTTCGAAAACATCAATACGGTTTTATAATAAGATGTGTCATTATGTATTGGGAAACCGTATATAATTACTTCGTCGGACTCGTTGCTCTGCAGCATAAGCAACTCCGCATAGTCAGGTTCGGAGATGCCTGTAGTATAGGCATCGATGAGTCTTTTCCCGGCGGCTTCCGACTCGGCACTTCCAAGATGGAATACCCTAATAGATTTCATTTCCCCCTTGTTTACAAGCACGGCGAGAGGGCTTTCGGCTTTATCTTCAGGCAACTTTTGGAGCATGGACTTTGTGAGGTAAGTCACGCTCACATTTGGTAGCGACGCTATATGAGTCATTATTTCGGTCTTGCTTTTTTTAGATGTCGCATCTTCGGTGCTGTGGATAGTTTGCGAAAATGCACAGTTGCCTATGAATATGATTGCTATAATTGCAGTGAGTATTTGTTTCATATCGCTATATGTTCAAATTTGTTGAAGGCGTTACCTGTATGCTTTCTATGGATTCGATTACGTCATTCTGAGCCATGTGGATATTTGACAGGACTTCCAGTAGCGCATCATTTACTATTTGTGCCTCGTCACTAAAATCTTCAGAACTCGTTTGGACAATGCCTGTATTTTCGTTTTCTATGGACTCGGTCATTATTCCCGAATTAGAACTTTCTTCGACAACCGAAACATTGGCAGCCAGTTCGGAATTCGGCATGGCTTTATTGTCGTAGCGATATGACGCCACGGTAATGCAAATCAGTATGACTGCAGCGGCAGAACCGGTTAAAAATAACTTCAAGATATGTTTTGCGCGTTTAGTGCGCCGGTCTATAGCCTTGATGAGTTGATTTTCCAGCCCTTCGGGTACTAAAGGAGCGTAAGCCTCAATGGCAAGGAACATCTTTCGCTCGGTTTCTAATTCAGGTGGCAGTTCTATGTCATCTTTCAAAGCTGACAGCAGGCTCTGGTATTCAAGCGGCAATATATCACCCGAATAGTACTTGTTGAGCAATGCCGTTATTTTATCTGTTTCCATATGTAGGCTATTTTGACAATAATTTTCTAATCTTTATGCGAGCCCTGCTAAGGAGAACACGTACATTTCCTTGTGTAATGCCGAGTAACTCGGCTATTTCAATATTCGAAAATCCTCCGTAAACACTCATCCTGAATACGTTTCTTTGGTCGACTGGCAGACGGGTCATTGCTTTTGATACTATGCCATAGAAGTCTCGCCACTCTAATTCGGTATGAACGTCTTCGGCTGAATCAATATCAGTGACCTCGTCTGTCGAAAGGTGTTGTTTTTTGCCTCGCAATTTATTAAGACAGGCATTGCGTACAACATTGATGCAATATGATTTGGTATCGACGATATTTTCGAGCTGATTTCTTTTTTCAAAGAGTCTAAGCATGGCATCTTGTACGATGTCGGCAGCCTCGTCGTCACTTCTCATTACCGAGGCTGCAACCCGGTACATGCTTGTGTAGTGAGGTAGTATTTTAGCTTTAAACTCTCTGCTGTTCATTTCTGTAATAAAGTCTTATATATTAAAGACACATTTGCTCGATGAAGCGTTACAAGAATGTTTTTGTTACTGTACATAAATAATCAACCCGGGGAGGGGACCCCGGGTTGATTATTTATGTAGGTTGGAATGTTTATGCCAGGAAGCCGAGGAGGACACCGGCGGCGACGGCCGAACCGATGACACCGGCCACGTTCGGGCCCATGGCGTGCATGAGCAGGTAGTTGGTCGGGTCGTATTCGAGACCGAGGTTGTTTGAGATGCGGGCCGACATAGGCACAGCCGATACACCGGCGTTGCCGATGAGCGGGTTGATTTTCTTGCTCTTGGGCAACACGAGGTTGAACAGCTTGACAAAGAGTACGCCGCTCGACGAGGCGATGATAAATGCCATGAAGCCGAGCAGGAAGATAAAGATTGTCTGCGGTGTGAGGAACTGCGATGCCTGTGTAGATGCGCCGACGGTCATGCCGAGGAGGATGGTTACGATGTCGGTGAGGGCGTTAGATGCAGTCTTGGCAAGGCGTGTGGTGACGCCGCACTCGCGCAGCAGGTTGCCGAAGAAGAGCATGCCGAGCAGGGGGATACCCGAGGGAACGACGAAGCATGTGAGGAGCATGCCCACGATGGGGAAGATAATCTTCTCGTTCTGCGAGACGGCACGGGCGGGTTTCATCTTGATGAGTCGCTCTTTCTTGGTGGTGAAGGCTCGCATCAGCGGCGGCTGGATTACGGGCACGAGTGCCATATAAGAGTATGCCGATACCGCGATTGCGCCCATGAGGTTGGGGGCGAGTTTCGACGACAGGAAGATAGCCGTGGGGCCGTCGGCACCGCCGATGATTGCGATAGCGCCGGCCTGGTCGGGCGAGAAGCCCAGGGCGAGGGCCACCATGTAGGCACCGAAGATGCCGAACTGGGCGGCAGCGCCGATGAGCATCAGCTTGGGGTTGGCGATAAGGGCGGAGAAGTCGGTCATGGCACCGATGCCGAGGAAAATCAGCGGGGGATACCAGCCGGCGGATACGCCGTTGTAGAGGATATTGAGCACTGAGCCTTCTTCGTAGATGCCGATTTCGAGGCCGGCCTCGGTGTTGAAGGGTATGTTGCCGATAAGTATGCCGAAGCCAATCGGCACGAGCAGCATGGGTTCGAAGTTCTTCTTGATGGCGAGCCATATGAAGAAGAGACCCACCGCCAGCATCACGAAGTTGCCGAACTGGGCATTTGCGAAGCCGGTGAGTTCCCAGAACTGCACCAGATTTGAATAAAGAAAATCACCGAATGACATAATGCGTGATGTTTTCGGATTATTCTATAGTGATGAGGGTAGCCCCTTCGAGAACGGAATCACCGGGGTTTACGTTGACCGAAGCCACACGGCCGTCGCGGCCTGCGCGGATAGAGTTTTCCATCTTCATGGCCTCGAGCATAACAACGGTGTCGCTTGCCTTGACGGTGTCGCCGACTTTGACAGCCACCGATATAACCACGCCTGGGAGTGGTGCGACTACCGAGCCTTTGCCGCCGGCGGCGGGCTTTGACGCGATTACTTTCTCGCCCGAAGCGGTGCGCGGGGCAGGCGAAGCCTTGGGAGTGCTGACGCTGACGGGTTTTACCTTGGTTTGTTCGAGCTCGACTTTGTAGGGCACGCCGTTTACTTCGACCTGGGCGGAGTTGTCGTCGATGTCGCCTACGGCTACGGTGTAGTTGTTGCCGTTGATTTTATATTTGTATTCTTTCATGACTGTTTTGTTTTAAGAGCTTAAGAGTTATGCTTGTGCTCGGGTACGTGGCGCAGGCCGTAGATTTTAGAGCTCCAGGGCGAGTATGCGCGTTTTACCTTGTTGATAGTGAGGACAGTGTTCTCGGTGTCGTGGGCGTTGAGGTGCTGGTATAGGGCCATAGCGATGGCGGCGATTTCCTCGCCCGAGTCGTGGGTGGTGAGGGTCTCGTCGGCGTCCTGGCGTGTCACGCCGTGAGCGCGCATCTTGTTCATCTTCGACACGGCCTCGCCGATTTTGCCGATGCCGTAGAATGACAGGCAGAGCAGCAGCAGGGCCGAGAAAACGATGGCCATTGCCATGAGGGTCATGGCGAAGCCGTTTTCGTCTTGTTCGGCGAAGAGGTCGATTTTTTTATTTGTGTCTTTGATGATGTTGGCGCTCGAGGGGGTGATGTAGTCGTGTGCGCCACCTGTGCGCAGGGCCCATTCGCCGGCACCGTCCTCGGTGCGTGCCCATGTCTGGTTGGGAAGTAGCGAGGCCGGTATTACCACTTCGTCGATGAGGGTGATGCCGTCGGCGTCGTATATGCCAATCCAGTTGTCCTGGCCGGGGGTGAGGGTAAAGCTGGTGTGGAAGGTGCCTTTGTTGGGTTCGCCGTCGGCAAAGAAGAGTATGTGCTGACGGGCCGGTATTTCGGTGTTGACGTCGCCGAGGGGCACGGGGTATTTGCGCGGGTTAGCCTTGTCGTTGGTGAGGTAGACACTCGAAATCTCGAGGGGGGCGAAGTTAGAGTTGAACAGTTCGACCCATGCTCCGCGATTGCCGTACTCATCGACGATGCTGCTGTCGTTGGCAACCATCACCTCGTTGATGCGCAGTGCGCTACGGCTCTGTGCATTGACGGCAACGGTGGCGACGAGAGCCAGCAGGGCTGCGCTTATTGTCGTGAATATGCGTTTCATATTGATAATTAGAGAGGAATGTTGCCGTGTTTCTTGGCGGGGTTTGTAACCTTTTTGGTAGCGAGCTGCTGGAGGGCGCGGATGACACGGAAACGGGTGTTGCGGGGTTCGATTACATCGTCGATGTATCCGTAGCGGGCTGCGTTGTAGGGGTTGCAGAATAGTTTGTTGTATTCGGCCTCGCGGTCGGCAAGCACCTTGGCGGGGTTGTCGCTGGCCTTGGCTTCTTTGGCGTAGAGCACTTCAACGGCACCTGCACCGCCCATAACGGCGATTTCGGCCGTAGGCCATGCGTAGTTCATGTCGCCACGGAGCTGCTTGCAGCTCATGACGATGTGGCTGCCGCCGTAGCTCTTGCGCAGTGTCACTGTCACCTTGGGCACTGTAGCCTCGCCGAAAGCGTAGAGCAGTTTGGCGCCGTGGAGGATTACGCCGTTGTATTCCTGGCCTGTGCCGGGCAGGAAGCCGGGGACATCGACGAGTGTCACCAGTGGTATGTTGAATGCGTCGCAGAAGCGGACGAAGCGCGCGCCCTTGCGCGATGCGTTGCTGTCGAGTACGCCGGCGAGGTATTTGGGCTGGTTGGCAACGATGCCGACCGACTGGCCGTTGAATCGTGCGAAGCCGACAATGAGGTTCTTGGCGTAGTCGCGCTGTACCTCGAGGAACTCGCCGTTGTCGATGATTGCACCGATTACCTCGTACATGTCGTAGGGTTTGTTGGGCGAGTCGGGGATGATTTCGTTGAGGCTGTCTTCGAGACGGTCGATGGGGTCTGTGCAGGGCACCAGGGGAGCCTCTTCGAGGTTGTTCTGTGGTATGAAGCTGAATAGCTTGCGGATAATCTTGAGGGCGTCTTCGCCGTCTTCGGCAGCGAAGTGGCAAACGCCGCTCTTCTTAGAGTGGACGTCGGCACCGCCGAGGTCTTCCTGGCTCACGTCTTCGCCTGTCACGGTCTTCACTACCTTGGGGCCTGTGAGGAACATGTAGGAAATGCCCTTTGCCATGATTGTGAAGTCGGTGAGTGCGGGCGAGTAAACGGCACCGCCGGCGCAGGGGCCGAGGATGGCAGAAATCTGTGGTATTACGCCCGAGGCCATGATGTTGCGCTGGAAGATTTCGGCATATCCGGCGAGGGCGTTGATGCCTTCCTGGATACGTGCGCCGCCAGAGTCGTTGAGGCCGATGACGGGGGCACCCATCTTCATGGCCATATCCATTACTTTGCAAATCTTAAGGGCCATAGTCTCGGAGAGACTGCCGCCGAAGACGGTGAAATCCTGGGCGAAGACATATACCAGGCGGCCTTCGATAGTGCCGTAGCCTGTAACGACGCCGTCGCCGAGGAATGATTTCTTTTCCTGGCCGAAGTTTGTGCAACGATGACGGACGAACATGTCGAGCTCTTCGAACGACCCTTCGTCGAGGAGCTGTGCTATACGTTCGCGGGCAGTGTATTTACCGCGTTCATGCTGTTTTTCGATGGCTTTTTCACCACCGCCGAGACGCGCTTCGGCGCGAAGCTCGATGAGTTCTTTTACTTTTTCGAGTTGGCTGCTCATAGTTGTGTTAAAAAAACGCTAAGCGACTGTAGACGCTGCCGTGTGGCGGCGTCCGCAGTCGTTGTGTAGCCTGTGGTTATATTGTATCAACTTTCGGTGTCGAAAGCTTTATTTTTATGTTAGCCGGGGGCTGAAGCCCGCGTGGTTATTTATTTGTTGGGGTCTTCGCAGAGTTCGACAAGTGTTCCTACGGTCGACTTGGGGTGGAGGAATGCGATGTTGAGGCCTTCGGCACCTTTTCGGGGAGCCTTGTCGATTAGGCGGCAACCTTTGCCTTCGAGCTCGGCGAGGGCGTTTGCCACGCCGTCTTCAACGGCGAAAGCTATGTGCTGTATGCCGCCACGTCCACCGTTGGCAGCGATAAATTTGCAGATTGCGCTGTCTTCGGCAGTGCCTTCGAGGAGCTCGAGCTTGGTCTGGCCTACTTTGAAGAATGCGGTGCGGACTTTCTGGTCGGGAACTTCTTCGATAGCGAAGCATTTGAAGCCCAGCATGTTTTCATAGAAAGGGATGGCCTCGTCGAGCGAGGGGACGGCTATGCCGATGTGTTCGATGTGTGATATATCCATGGTCGGTGATATTTGAGTATCGGTTTATTATTATTGTGCAAATTTACATAAAATGTCGATATAAAACACTTTTTGCCGTGAAAAATTTTCCACGGCAAAAACATGACTTCTGCAATAAAATTTTAACTGATTACAAATCAGTCGTTTGAAATAGGTATGGGCCTTGTGAATGCCTCGCGGAAGGAAACCATTGTCTCGGTAGAGGCAATCTGGAGCTGGCGAGTGCGTTCGCGGATGATGGTGAGCATGTCATGATTGTCGCGGGCATATAGTTTCGCGATGATGTCGAAACGGCCCGAGACGATATGACACTCGGTGATTTCGTCGATTTTACTTAGCTCGGCGGCCAGTTTCTCGACGTCGGTGCCTGGCAAAGCGTTGATACCCAAATAAGCGACAACGGTGAATCCTACGGCTGTTGGCTCAATGCAGCAATGCGAGCCGTTGATTACTTTGTTGGCCATTAGACGCTGTACGCGCTGGTGTACGGCGGCCCCTGATACTCCGTTGTCTCTCGCTATCTCGAGATAGGGAGTACGGGCGTTGCTGCTTAAGGCGGTCAGGATGCTTAAGTCAAGGTTGTCAAAGTACATGCGGTTCATGGTGGCGAAAGAATAGTAAATGATAATGACTGGTTTGTATTTGCTGCAAAATTAAAGAATAATTTAAAAACGTACAAGTTATATTACGCTATCACATAAATTTTTATGCAAAAAAATGCAAAAAAATACTAAGGAGTATGATAAGTTTGCAACGGTGCCGCGAGTGTGGTTTGTTTACTCAGATGTTGGTTTTGGTCGAAGATTAACCGATGGATGTTTGGTGTCGCCATAGACAAGCGTCACCCGGCGACCGCGCCGGCGGCTGCCACTCCTACAATTATAGATGTGTAATGGTCAGGGCAGAAACCTGAAATCGTCGGCATCGTTTGCGGCGGGGAATCCTACGCGATAGTCGTCTTGTGCCTTGCGGCTGAGGTCGGCGACGATAAAGGGCCCTTTCTGACTGCCGACGGCCATGCCGCGACTGTCGTAAATCTGAGTCAGGCCGTCGTACTTGCCATATACGTCGCTTCCGCCACGGTCGGCGGCTACCACGCAGCACTGGTTTTCGATGGCGCGGGCGATGGCGAGGTGGGTAAAGGCGTATCCCCTTGCCTGGGGCCAGTTGGCCGGGACGAGGAGTATGTCGTATTCAGACTTGCGGCAACGGCACCATACGGGGAAGCGGAGGTCGTAGCATATTATCATCGACACGTTCCAGCCCCGGAACCTTACCACGGGCATACGTTCGGTACCGGCCCCGAACAAGCGGGCCTCGGCGCTGACCGAGAAGAGGTGGCGCTTGTCGTAGAAAGTCTCGTCGCCGTTGGGCTCGATAAAGAAGCCGCGATTATAGAGGTGTGGCGGCGTAAAGGCGAGGTAACTGCCGGCGACAGCCACGGAGTAGCGGGCTGCCAGAGCCTTCAGGTAGTCTATAGTCGCTCCCGTGTTGCGTTCGGCCAATTCGGTGAGGGCGTCGATATCGTCGGCATAACCGGTAGAGAACAGTTCGGGCAGTACCACTATGTCGGTGCCCTTGGGCAGGTGGGTGAAGGCCTCGCTGACTGCGGCAAGGTTTGCTTCTTTCCGGCCCCATTTTATGTCGAGGGGCAACGCGGCCACGCGGAGATAGTCGGTGAAGGTGTTCATTCGGTGGAAAATTTGTCGGGATACTTGCCTGTGTATGGCCTGTAGAAATTTTTGATGCGTCTCATGTCGGTATCGACGTCGCCGGTGGGGTCGAATGTGTGCTCTATCATGATGTGCTTAGACGGATAATCAATCACGCCGAGCACAATCGGCACCTTTGCGGCGCGTGCCATGCGCAGGAAGCCGGTGTGCCAGTCCGAGGTGCGGCTGCGCGTTCCTTCGGGAGTTATGGCAATTGTGAGGCTTGCGCTTGTGTCGAACTTCTCGACCACCACGTCGGTAACCGAGCGCGCGCCACGTCGGCGGCGCGGCACGGCAATGCCCCCGATTGCGCGGAAAAAGCATCCCAGTGGCCAGAAAAACCATGTGTCCTTCATCAGGAAGCCGGCTTTCCGGCCCACCGAGGTATATGCTAATTCGCCTAATACGAAGTCCCAGTTGCTGGTGTGCGGGGCCACGCAGACAATGCTCTTGGGGTAGTCGGGTATTGTGATAGTCACGCGCCACCCCAACAGGCGCAGTATGGCCGCCGACAGTTTACGCATCGGCCGCCTTTTTGAGTATGGCGCGGACGTCGTCGGGCAGGGCGGCGTTCATGTGGCTGATGATTTCTTCTACTTTCTGCCAGAAGTCGGCCATGAGGGCCTTGTAAGCCTTGGCGAAGTAGGCACGACGGTCGTGAGCGTACTCGTGTCTGGTCGCGAAGTCGGCGGGGGTGCGGTCGTAGGCGATGCTGAGGCGGCTCAGGGTGCCGGCCTGGAGCAGGGCGCACTCATACACTATCTGCTCAACGTCTTTGGGGTCAATCGATTTGAAGATGTCGCCGGCCGAAATCATTTCGAGAGCAAGGCCGCCGCAGGTGTCGCGGATTAATTTTTTTAGGTCGCGTTTTGTTGCCATGTGGTTTATAGCTTAGTTGATGGAGTGTAGGTGTCTTTTTAGTGCCGGCAGTGTCGGCGGTATTATTGTAGGGTTGCGCTTGACCGACATGAATCGTGTCAACTGGTGAGGCATTTCGATTGCCGCGCCGGTTATACGGGTCATGATGTCGAGTTGCTTGGCCGGGTGGCCGGTGGCGAAAACCACCTTTGGCACGCCGGTGAGCCCCATGCCCTGCATGGCCGCATAGGCCACCGCACCGTGTGGGTCGATGGTGTAGCCGTGGAGAGAGCGCAGTCCGTTGATTGTGTCGGCAATGACTTGGTCGGATATGCCGTCGGGAGCCGATATGTCGCGGCGGATAGCGGCGAGGTCGCCATTGTAGAGGTGGAGCAGGCGCGGCCAACCCGAAGGACAGCTCATGTCGATAGACGGGGCGAGGGTTGATACGGGCGTCGTGCGGTAGCGTTGTTCGCCGGCAAGCAGCGGGGCAAGCTGGTTGTTAGACGCTGTTGCCGCGATAATGGTGCCCATTGGGCAGCCAATGCGTTTTGCCATTGCGGCGGCAACGACGTTGCTTATATTTCCGGCCGGCATTGCGTAGCATGCGTTCTCGGCACCGTGCACATCGAGAGCCTTGAGGTGGGCGTAGGCATAGAGCGAGAAGGTGATTTGGGGCAGGAGTCGGGCTATATTGATTGAGTTTGCGCCGGTAAGGTGGTAATCGTTGAGAGCCGGGTCGGCTATGGCGCTTTGCACGAGGCGTTTGCAGTCTTCTACGGTGCCGGCAATCTCGATTGGGTGTATGTTTTCGCCCAAGGCGGTCATCTGGGCTGTCTGTGCCCTTGTGAGCTGCCCTTTGGGGTAGAGCACGGTCACGCTTATGCCGTCGAGCTTGAAGAGGCCGTTTGCCGCTGCCGCCCCGGTGTTTCCGGTGGTCGCAACGAGTACGTTGCGGCGGTAGGAGGCATTGGCGTCGATAGCACGCATGAGTCGCGCCATGAAGCGGGCTCCGTAGTCTTTGAATGTGAGTGTGGGGCCGTGAAAGAGCTCGAGCACGTAGGTGTCGTCGCCGATGAGGTGCATTGGCGCGTCGAAGGCAAAAGACTCGTCGACGATAGATTTGAGGGTGGCACTGTCGATGTCCTGGCCGAAAAATGAATTGGCTACCACGAAGGCGATTTCACGCAGGGTCATCTCCCCGATATTGTTGAAGTATGCTTTTGGTATAAGGGGAAGCTCGGCGGGCATAAACATGCCTCCGTCGGCGGCGACACAGCGGTTGACGGCCTCTTTGAGGTCGACCGGTGCGGTGGTGGAGTTAGTACTTACGTAGCGCATCTATCAGTAGAACGCGGATTGGGGTCAATTGTTTTGGTTATGATATCTAAAATCAGAACAGCGACAGTTGGGCGTCGGAGTCGGGTTTGTGAGGTTTGCGAGGTGGTTCGGTATAGCCGAACTCGCTGTCGTCGGTTCGCAGTGAGGCGGTGTTAGGTCCCGGCTCGGCGACGAACCAGTCGGGACACTCGAAGTCGTCTTCGATAGCGGCAATTTCGCTTGCGACTTTTTTTATTTCTTCATCGGCGTGAGCCTCGGCTTGCGCCGAGGCCTCGGCATAGCCGAAGAGGTTGGGGCCTTCGACGGCGGCAAGCTGCTCTTTGACAGCCGTTACCTCGTCGCGCAGGCGTTTGTTTGATGCCTTGAGTTTTTCGATACGTTCGTCGCGTTTGCGTATGATTGTCTCGACCTGTGCGAACTGGGCCTGCATCTCGTTTACCTCCTCGAGCAGTTTGCGGGCCTGGGCGAGTTCGTCGCTGTCGGTCTTGTGAGCCTCGCGTTCGGCCGATAATTGCTGCTGCAGGTCGTTGTACATTCCCTGGCTTAGCTCGGCCTGCTGTTTTAGGTCGTCAATCGTCTGTTGCAGTGCTGCTTTTTCTTTTTCGGCAGCCTGGGCTGCTTCGGCGATGCGTCGCTCGTATTCTTCGGCGGCGGCAGTGTCGGTGGCGCTTTCGCCCTGGGCGAGGCGTTGTTTGAGCTCCTCGATTTCTTTCGACATTTCGTCTACGACGCCGGGCTGAATGTCGGCGACTTTAAGTTTGTTGAGGAGGCTCTTGTTTTCGAGTTCGAATTGTTCGCGTTCGGCCTCGAGGCGTTCTACCTGGCCTTCGAGGTCGGTGACACGGTCGGCCATTGCGCGGCGCCGACGGTCGGCACTGAGCTGCTGTTCGCGGATTGATGTGCGTTGCTGTTCGAGCTGCTGCATCTCGGCACGGAGCTGCTCGGCATCGCGTTTCGATGCCTCGACCGACGCCCTGAGCTTGGCCTCGGCGTATTGCTCGGCCTGTTGCATGAGGCTGTCGAGGTATTGGTCGACCGATTTGTCGATAGACTCGGCCAGGAGGCGTTGCTGAGCGGCCGGGTCGACGCTGCGGCTGAGGAAGTCGGGAAGCGCCTGGTTGAAAAGCGCCACGGCACCCTCGTAGATTTTGGCTTTCATCTCGGCCGATACCGTCGGCACGGGCGTATCGTCGGGCTCGTCGCTGCCTGAATCGGCACCGGTATGCACCTGTACATCGGCATCCTCTGCCGTGGTGTCAATATTTTCGGAGTAGTCGTCGCTATCTAAGCCGAATATTCGTTTGAATGCTGATGCGAAGCTCATTGGATAGTGTTTTCAGAATTAAGGGTTGTGTCGACGCCGGGCTTTGCCACCGTTCCGAGCCCCGAGCGGCCGTTGACGGCGATGGCGAGGGGCTGGTCGAAGGTGATTATTCGCACTGTACCGTCGTCGTAAGATGCCGGTTGTGCGTCGAGGAAGTCGCTGTCGTAAAAACCATTTCCGGCACCGGCATCGATGGTGAAATATGCCACGCCGAACGAAGTTAGGTTTTGGAAGAAATGCGTGCCCTGGCTCGGCTCGATGCGGTATCCGGGCAGCGAAGCCTCGGCGATGAGTCGTGCGGCCGATATGTCGGTCCACCGCACGGGTATGCCGAGGGCGGCGTCCGACGAGCCCCAGCGGCCCGGGCCGATGAGTATGTAGCCCTCGCCGCGCGAGGCAAAGTCGTTGTTGATGCGGCGTATGATATCGACGGTTTCGGCGTTCTTGAGCGAATCGAAACTGTCGGGTCGCACATACACGATGCTCTTTACGCCTTCAATCATGCCGTTGCCCATGGCGGTGGTGCTGCGCAAGATGAGGTCGGTGTCGGGGCGGTCGAGCACGGTGTCGCTGATGAGGTTCTTCTTGTCGATAATGGGCCTGATTTGCAGCCAGTAGATATGGCCTTTGATGCCGTTGGCCGACGGCTTGTCGGCGATATTCGCTGCAAACTCGATTTCAACGGGCCGCTGCATGGCCATCTGACCCTGCTTGAGCATGAAGTCCAGAGCCTCGGCCACGGGGAGGGCCTTGTCACGCAGAATGTTTGAAAATGTGACCACGCGGCGTCCACGGCCTTCCTCAAAGTCTTTGAGCATGCCGTCGAGGTAGTCGTAGGTCGATACCATGTAGCGCAGGGCGCCGGTATTGGCAAAGTCCTGTATGTTTTTCTTGACCAGGTTGGCACCCTCGTCGAGCTTGACTGAGAATGCGGCGGTGTCGCCAGGCTCTACGGGCTTGATGGCAAACAGCTTGGTCTGGGTGTCGCGCAGGGCAGGTCGAGAGTCGAGGTCTGCAGGGCGTGCTCGGCTTGTAGGGG